>JBAWCJ010000239.1:0-18675 GCA_049590215.1 Candidatus Sulfotelmatobacter sp.
CCTTGGCGGCGTGCAGGCTCATTAGCGTGATCTGCGAACGCTCGTCGTAATCGTCGGCATCGCTGATGAGAGCCGCATGATCGAGAAACTGATCAAGCGATTCGCCGCGGTCGCGCGAATCCATGGCGGCATTGACCAGTTCACGCAAGTTCTCGATACGGGAGAAAGCTTCCGGCGTATCCTCCTCTTCGAGCAGCTTGATGTAGCCGGTGCGATCGATCAGAAACTTCAGCAGGTCAGCGGTTGTAGCGCCAGCATCCTGCTGGCCGGGCAGCGACGCCGACTCGTCCTGCTGCAAGACGGCCGGCGGGACGCCAGCGCTACTGTCAGCGGCGTTCTCGCCTCCCGCATAAGCGCCACCGAAGTCGAATGCTGTGTTCTCGAATTCGTTAGGATCAAAGGCGGCTGCGTCGTCTTCGAGAGAATCGCCTGCGGCGGCTTGCAAAGTCTGCCGCGCTTCTGACAGTTGCGAGTCGCTTTCGCCTCGGACACTTTCTTCCAGTTGCTCGACAAACGTTCCCAACAACATCGCCTGCGCGTCCACAATCAACTGCTGGAAACTCCTGAGCGCCGCCAGCGCGCGGGAAGGCAGGAGTTGTCGTCGAATTGCTTCCGCGACCGCTCCCCAAAGCGACAGCCCAGTCTCAAGCGCGAGCCGTTCGAGCGTCTCAATGGTGCCCTTGCCGATACCGCGAGTCGGCGTGTTGATCACGCGCAGCAGCGAGATCGAGTCATCGGGATTCTGGATGACCTTCAGATACGAAATCATGTCTTTGATCTCAGCCCGTTCGTAGAAAGAAAACCCTCCGACCACGTGGTACTTGAGGCCATAGCGCCGCATGGCTTCCTCAAACAACCGGGATTGGGAATTGGTTCGGTAGAGCACGGCGGCACGCGGAGTTTCGCCACGCTGCGCGGCCTCGCGCAGATATTTGGCAATGTGGTCAGCCGCGAAGAGCGCTTCGTTTTCGCCGTCCGGGGCCTCGTAGTAGCCGATCTTCGTCCCGCCCTGCCTCGAAGTCCAAAGATTCTTGCCTTTGCGCCGGATATTATTCGCCACCACCGACGACGCCGCTTCCAGAATATTCTGCGTGGAGCGGTAGTTCTGTTCGAGACGAATAATCTTCGCCTCGGGAAAATCTTCTTCGAATTCGAGAATGTTGCGGATATCGGCCCCGCGCCAGGAATAAATCGACTGATCTTCATCGCCGACCGCGCAAACGTTATGCTGCGTTCCCGCCAGCATGCGCATCAGCTCATATTGCGGCCGATTCGTATCCTGGTATTCGTCGATCAGCAAATATTGGAAGCGGCGGTTGTAATACTCGCGCACGGGCGCAGCGGTCTTGAGCAGGCGCGTAGCTTCGAGCAACAGATCGTCAAAGTCGAGGGCATTGGCCTTGCGCAGCTCCTTGCGGTACTCCTCGAACAGATGCGCGATCTTTTCCGTCTTCGGATCGGCCGACTGCAGGTAAAGCTCCTGCGGATCGAGCATGTGATTCTTCGCCCACGAGATGCGCGAGAGCACGGTGCGCGGCGTGAGTTGCTTGTCATCAAGCCCAAGCCGCTTCATCACCGACTTCACCACCGATTGCTGATCGCTCTCATCGTAGATCACAAACTTCTTCGTATGCCCGATAGGCGGCTGCCCGGGTGTAGCCGACGGAATCTGCAAAGCTTCAATATCGCGGCGCAGCACGCGCACGCAAAAAGAATGAAAGGTCGAGATGACCGGCTTGGCAACGCTCAGTCCGCCGACAAGCTTTTCCACGCGCTCGCCCATCTCGGCCGCAGCCTTGTTGGTGAAAGTCATCGCCAGAATGGATTCCGGCATCACTCCCATGTGCTCGATCAGGTAGGCGATGCGGTAGGTGATGACGCGCGTCTTCCCGCTCCCTGCGCCAGCGAGAATCAGCACCGGCCCCTCGGTAGTTTCGACGGCCTCGCGCTGCTGCGGATTGAGTTGATCAAGAAAAGACAATGCGGAAGTGGCTCCGGAGCTGATAGTTAGATTTTACAGGGGATTCGGAGATGATGGCGGGCGGAAGCTCATTCTTCAGTTGTCATCCTGAGGGGAGCGATGCCATTTGCAACGCGAATGGCTTCACGCAGTCGAAGGATCCCTTCCCCAGGCTCACGCTCTATAACCGTGGGCCCCTTCGCCGCAATGAACCACAGAAATCCGAGCCCTCCTAATACCGCCAAGAAGTCAAATCCGCCCCAGGCGGCGCCGTTTTCTCCATGCGTTCAAGAATTTTCGGCAAGTACATCGTGTGGTAGTGCAGCCGCGATAGATAGTTTGGAAGATTGGGGTCGCCGTTCCAGCAGTGCTCCGCGCGGTCGCCGTATTTCACTTCTCCTCCATAAGGAGGGTTCGTCGTGGTCTTCAGAAAATCCTCGAGGTAATACACGGCGTCAGTGAGAAAGTAAGTATCGGCGCTACCCACATAAATGTGGAGTTTGCCTTGCAGCTTGGGCCCCAGCGTAGCCCAGTCGCGCTGCAGAATCGCGCTCAGGTCGTAATGCTCCTTCCAATAGGCGGCGACGGCGGGATCAATCACGCCGGTTTCCTTATCAAAAATCGGCTGCGGATACCCATCTTTCCCGACGGGACTATAAACTGCCTGCCAGATATCGAATTGCTCTCCCGAACGGCCCCGCGATCCCAGGGCCAGTTCATATTGATTGACGCCCTGCATGGTGATCAGCGTGCGGCCGAGATAATCACGCATGCCGGGCTGCGGAATATCTGCGTGCACGCCCTGCATGTAAAAAGCATTCTTATCCTTATAAAGATTGGCTGTAATGAAAGCCCGAAAGTCAACCGGATCAGGACACGCAATAAAAGCTCCGTTATAGTGATCGGGATAAAACATCTGCACGGCCATCGACTCCCAGCCGCCCGTGGAACCGCCGTAGGCAAAGCGCGCCCAGCCCTTCCCGATGCCGCGGAACTGCTTCTCGATCGCGGGGATCAACTCGGTCTCAATCGCGTCGCCGTAAGGTCCGAGGTTGGCGGAGTTCACGGCATAGGAGTCGTCGTAGTAAGGGTTCGCGTGGTTAATTTCCGCGATGAGCACCCGCGGAAATCCGGGGCCACTCCACTGCTGATAAAACTTGTAGGCTTCCTGCTGCTGGATTCGGTTGTAGCCGGAAATGTGAAAGCGCTCACTGTAGTCCGGCTTCAAGTTCGGATCAGGCGGCTCGGTGCGAAAGCCGGCAAAATCGGCGTTGAAGTGATCTTCGGAAATGATTACGGGGTAGTGAACCTCGGGATGTGTGTCGAATCCCTCAGGCACCAGCACATTCGCGCTTAAGTATATGGGCCGTCCCCAGAAGCGCGAAAGCAACTCGCTCTGAATCTTCAGATGCCGGATGTACTTCGTGTCTTGGGCAGGCGCGATGGGCGGGATTTCCTGGTCGAGCACGACCGGAATGCTTCCAGAGTTCGCGCTAACCGTAACCTTGCGGGGAATGGAATACAGATTTCCCGGCGCGATATTCCAATGCTGACCCTCCCCCCGATCCATCGGCAGTTTCACCGTGTGCCCGTCGGCGCGATGGAAAGTTTCGTAGCGGTGCAATACAGCCTGCACGAAGTATTCGCCGGGCGGAACGTCCCGAAGACTCTTGATGGGATAGCCCGCCGCAGACGCATCCACGATGCGGACCTGGCCGGGCAGCATGTTGTCAACGTCGATGCCGAAGATGATCTGGGTCTTCGGAGTGTCGTTGATCTGCATGCGCGGTTCGTCGGAAGCATCGGTGGAAAGAATCAGCAGGATGCGGCCGTCAAGCGCCTTGTCACTCCGGCTTTTGGGAAAGGAAACGGAGAAAACCGCGGCGGTCGCCGCCCCAGCCGGGCAGGTCGCGCTCAGCATGGTGGCCGCCGCAAGAATCGAGAGGATGACAGCACGCTTCTGAGTGTGCATGAGGCTTCCTTGGAGAGATACGTTGGCAAGACTAGGGATTGTATCGCACGCTGGTTCTGCGGCGCGTCACTTCATGCCTCAAACCCAAGCTCCCATCAGGTGTCCCAACCCTCCGCGCACCAGCAGCCCATCTTTGCGATCACTGAAATAGCGCGCGTTGATTTCCTTGCCTTGCAAGAACTCCGTCCGATGGAAGCCCAAACTCTTTAATTCGTCCTGCAATTTCCCAGGATCGAAGAAGAGCTGAAACGGTTCCCCATACCTTGCCACCCGCTCGGACAACGCATCGAGCGCCTGTCTCTGCCCCGGATTGAGCAGCGCCGGATCCACCGCAAAATCAAACACAACTCCGCTACCCGCAGGCATTCCAGCAATGAAACTCAAGGTTGTCATGCAGGCGTCACGCGTGAGATAAGGAGTCACACCCAGCCAGGAGAAAAACGCTGCCGCGCTAGAGTCGAATCCAGACTGCCCAAGCCCCTCCGCCAGTGTCTGCCGCTCGAAGTCAACGGGCACGAAGGTCAAACCCCCCGGAATCGCAATGCCCGCCGCTTCCAACTGCTCGCGCTTCCAGGCCTGCGTCGCGGGATGATCCACTTCAAACACCCGCAACCCGGGATGCGGATTCCGATAAGCTAACGTATCAAGCCCGGCGCCGAGAACCACATATTGCCTCACGCCATGCGCCACGGCGCAAGCCAACTCGTCCTCGGCATAGCGGCTGCGCGCCGCCATGAACGCCCGAAACGCCCGCGAAAAAGCATGGTGCTCTTTAGGATTCGATCGCAGCTCTTCGGCCGCTTCAGACCCAATAATCCGCAGCGCCAAAGGATCGTCAAGCACTCTGGGATGGTCCAGCAACTGATGGGCCGCCCGGCGAATCGCCACTCGCCGCGCCGTTCTGCTGAATTTGCCTTCTTGCATGGAAGCAGCCCGGTCCTTTACTCAGCTTCCGCCCGCGCCGCCTTGCACTCCTCACACGGACAAACTTCGCGCAGAAGCCTCCACGAGTAAATCCCGAGGTCGTGATCATCGTTCCACTTGAAGCGGATCGCGTATTTCCCCATTGCCTCGGCGGAAACCGGCTTGGCAGCAGGTTTAAACATAGGCAACGCGCCAGGCGCGAGTTTCGCGGGCTCGCCCGGCTTTCGTCGAGCCTTGTCGCGCTCCTCGTTGCACATCGCGCAAGGGCACGCATCGCGCAGATATACGAACTCGTAATGCGAAACATGGCCGTCGGCCCATTCGATGTCCACACCGGCGCCGGTAGTGAGATTCACCTTAACCGACTTGGGATCGGTAGCCGCGCTCGGCGCCTGAAGCGGAGACTGCATAAGCTAAGTATCGCATAGCACAAAGCCGCGGAATTGTCCCGAACGCCCAGAATCCGGTAGAATAGAGGTTTCCGTCAAGGTCTCCGAAAGGATCTACAGCAGTCATGGCACAACAATGTGATATCTGCGGCAAGAAGCCGCAATTTGGAAACCGCATCAGCCACGCCCATAACGTCACCAAGCGGCGCTGGAACGTCAACCTGCGTCCGGTGCACGCCCGCGTAGGCGCCACCACCAAACGCATCCGCGTCTGCACCTCCTGCCTGCGCAGCGGCAAAGTGGTCAAGGCATAAGCGATTCACCTCTGAGATTCACCGAGCACGCTGAGAATTCCTGTTCCCAATGCCGACCAAGAATTCCTCGGCGCTCTCCGCGTCCTCGGCGGTAAACCCTCCTACTCCACATTCAGCAACTGTATGTCAAAGATCAGCGTAGCATTCGGAGGAATGGCTCCCGGATAACCCGCCGCCCCGTAAGCCAGCGCGGGAGGAATGCGCAACTGCCGCTTCCCGCCCACCTTCATTCCGGAAACTCCCTCTTCCCATCCCTTGATGACCTCGCCATTGCCAATGGTGAAATCGAAAGGCTTCCCCGCATCCACCGAGCTGTCGAATTTCTTCCCGGTAGTCAGCCAGCCGGTGTAGTGCACCCGCACATGGCTGCCTTCTTTCGCCTCGGCGCCGTTCCCCACTCGGATGTCCCAATAGACCAGCCCCGAGTCCGTCTTCACCCCGTCGCCGGTAACCTTGGTGGGCGCGCTGGTGCTAGGTTTCCGCGCGGCGCTCTGCGCCAGCACAAACACTGCCGTCAACCCGAGCATGACGGCAATCCCCGCAACATACTTAATCATTCTTGTCTCTCCTTCAATGACACCTTAAGACAGACGGCACAAAGATACACCCAGGTTGCCTGGAATACCCTGCGCTCCCCCGTGTCTTTTGTGGTTAGGATTTTTCACGCCAGCGCAATCACATCAATCTCGACCAAAACGTCCTTAGGCAGCCGCGCCACTTCCACCGTCGATCGAGCCGGCGCATCTGAACTGAAATACTGGCCGTAGACTTTGTTCATCGCCGCAAAGTCATCCATGTTCTTCAGAAACACGGTAGACCGCACAACCTTCCCCAGCCCGCTGCCCGCCGCCTCCAGAATCTCCGAAAGATTGCGCAGCACCCGATCAGTCTGCGCCGCCACATCTCCCGCAACAACTTGCTGCGTAGCCGGATCAATCGCAATCTGCCCCGAAGTAAAAACAAATCCATTAGCCTTGATCGCCTGCGAGTAAGGCCCAATCGCCTGAGGAGCGTCTTTGGTAGAAACAACTTCGCGCATGAACCCTCCGCCGTTAATTAACGCAGAAGCACTCCGGGGAAGTCAAACCACTGATGAAGTTGGCCCTCACCACCCACCGATCACTGACCACTAGCCACTGACCACTGCCCTTAAAGTTCCTCCGCGGCCTGCCGATAGAGAGACTAGGGATCTCCTGTTTCGCGAGACACCCACGCTGGTCGAGAGGCTGAATCAATGGAAGAAAACATGGGGATGAAATCGACGCTGACCAACGAACGCGTCCTGGGCGGCCGCGGAAGCCTTGCCGGCGACGCATCGGATTCCAAATCAAAGTTCAAAGCCGGCCTCGCCAGAATTAACCAGGAATTATGGCTGGTGCTTTCTCTCTTCGTGATCGCGGGCCTGTTCAACTGGCTGGTAGCTTCTCACCGCATGATTCTGGGGCTCTACACCTTGCCCACCATCTTTTCCGCCTACGTCTACGGCCGCCGCCACGCCGTACTCACCGCTTGCGCCAGCATCTTCATGGTCCTCATCCTTCTCTGGAAGAATTCCGGCCTGTTCGCCGGCTCGGCTCCGTTCGCGCTGAATTTCGACCAGTGGTCCGAACTCGTCACCTGGGCATGCCTGCTTCTGATCACCGCCTACGCCATGGGAACCCTCTACGACAAGACAGAACGCCACCTGCGAGAACTCCGCCAGACTTACTTCGGCCTCCTGACAATCCTTCAGCAGTTCATCTCGAACGACAAATACACTCACAATCACTCTTACCGGGTGGCGCTGTATGCCTCATCGATCGCCGCGCGCATGGGATTTCCCCAGGATCGTATCGACGACGTCCGGGCCGCCGCCCTGCTTCATGACGTAGGCAAGCTCGAAACCAGCCGCGACCTGCTGCACAAGGCAGCCAGCCTCACCCCGGAAGAAATGGCCGAAATGCGCAAGCACGTCGAAAAGGGAGTCGCCTTGCTCGAACCGGTCGGCGGATCGCTGCGCCGCGTTCTCCCCATCATCCTCGCCCATCACGACAAGTTCGACGGTTCGGGCTACGGTCCTTCCAAAGGGGAAGAGATTCCCATTGAAGCCAGAGTCCTGGCCGTCGCCGATGCCTTTGACACTCTCACCAGCGATCGACCCTATCGCCGCGCCGTCACTCCATTCGAAGCCCGGCAAATCATCGTCTCCAGCGCCGGAACAAACTTCGATCCCGCCGTAGTGGACGCATTCGTCCACGCCTTCGAGCACGGCGAGATGGAAATCCCCGAGGCCCTGGTTGTTTAAACAACGCGGTATAAGCCACGCAGTTTCAGCGACGCCGTATGCAGGGACGCCCTCATGAAGGACGCAGTATGACCGAGATCCTGGCCAACGCGGCTGAATCGAAAACGGCTGAATCGAAACCAGCCGAATCGAACCCAACGCCATCAAAAAAAGGCCCACCCCCCACCGTCGGGGTTCGGGTTCTGCTCGTAAGCAGCGACATTCAGATCATCGATACTCTTTGCGAATCCATGGGAAAGATGTCGATGCACGTCGATATCTGCTCCGACTTTTCCTCGGCTGCCTACAAACTTTGCCATTCCAAATTCGAAGCCCTGGTTGTGGACTTCAAAGACCGGGCCGCAGCCCTCGATCTGCTCAAGAAGTTACGCCAAATGACGTCGCACAAAGCCTCCGTCGTGCTGGCCATCTTGAACTGCAACGAAGAAATGCCCAGCGCATTCCGCGCCGGCGCCAGCTTCGTGCTGGTCAAACCCCTGTCGCCGACCGTCCTGATGCGAACTCTCCGCGTCTCCTATCCCCTCATGGTGAACGAAAAAAGGCGTTCCTTTCGCTGCCCGGTGCGCGTTCCCGTCTACGTCTCACATGGCGCCCAGCCTGAGTTCATGGCCACTTCCGCCAATATCAGCGAAGTCGGCATCGCCCTAACCAACGCGCCCGGCCTGCAGGTAGGCGACAGAATTAACCTGCGCCTGATGCTCCCGCACACCAAGGCCGACGCCAAAATAACCGCCGAAGTCTGCTGGTGCAAACCAACCGGCTCAGCCGGATTGGAATTCGTCCAAGTCCCCGCCTCCATCAAAGAGCAGCTAGTCGCCTGGCTAGCCGCCCGCCTCGAAGACTACCTCCGCGAAGAAACCGCCGCCCTAAGAGGCTGACGGCCATACCCGCGTGGGCTTAATCGACCTAAGTCGGACGGTAGATCGCAACGCGCAAACGAACTACTGACCGCCGCCGTCCATCTCGCCGACGACCTGCTTGAGCGATCCCCAGCGGCCACGCTGGGAGCAACCGCGAAGCGCGGTTCGGGTTAACTTTCGGAAAATAGCGGCGGACCGCAAAAACTTTAAAGGTCGTCGTCCTCGCAGCACTCAGATGTAAATAGCACAAAATAAAAAACTTACAGACAAGCGCAACCGTATATGCAACTATCTGTTGCAGATGGGGCGAATACCTTGTAAACTCTAGGAAGCATTCACTTTGGTGAGTGTCTTATGGGAGGCAAAGCGATGGGGAACAGCAGCGAAGCAACCGCTGATGTCGCGATTTCCGCTCGTGAACAGCGGGAAATCGTCGGCATCTATGAAAAGCTTCGCGAAGCGGAAGCGAAGCTGATCGGTCCAGATGGTAAGACTGAAATCTTGCCGAACAACCTGTACTCGTTCCTGCTCCGACTTCTAGCCGATTTGCGGGCTGGTCACTCGGTGACCATCCTGCAGGGCAGGCACGAACTGACAACGGTCGAAGCCAGCAAAATCTTGGGAATGTCCAGACAGTTTCTAATCAGACTGTTGGAGAAAGGAGAAATTCCCTTTCACCTGGTGGGTACGCATCGTCGTCTGTACGTACGCGATGTCATGACCTACAAAATGAAAAGGGATTTGACGCGTCGCGAAACCCTTGACGAGTTAGCAAAGCAAGAAATCGCCAAAGGGGATTACGGCAAAATCCCAGATGATTTTCACTCAGGAAAATGAGTACTCCGCAGTGCTCGATGCTTGCGTTCTGGTTCCCGCTGCACTTTGTGACCTTTTGCTGAGGTTGGCAGAAGAACCGGCAATGTATCGTCCGCTATGGAGCGAGCACATCCTTGCTGAAATGGCGTCAGCGATGGAGAAGAAATTAAGCCGAACTCTGAAGGAAATACGCCATAAACAACAAGAAATGAACAAGGCGTTTCCAGAGGCGATGGTAACGGCACCAAAATCACTCGTGCGCTGTTTGGATGGGATTCCAGACGAAAATGACAGGCCAGTGCTTGCGGCGGCGATCATGGCACGTGCAAACGTGATCGTTACGCAGAACACAAAGCATTTTCCGACGGATTGCCTGGATGAGTATGGAATTCTCTGCCACAACGCGGACGATTTCCTGATTCACCAATACCACCTGTGCGGTCAGATCGTGCTCGACAAGCTGGATGATCAGGCCGCCGGCATCTTAAAGACTCGCGGTTATGTGATTAACAGCGTGAGGAACGCGGCGCCAGGGTTCGCGCAACTTGTGGAGGCACATACGCTATGAAGATAACTATGTAGCTCGCGTCCCACTATCAGTCACCGTGAGCCGAGCCACAACACGAAGGCCCGATCCGCGCCCCGTTCAAGAGTTGCGAATCGAGCCATGGCGACATTCTCGTTCACGCGGTAGCGTGGCAGAGTGGTAATGCCGTGGGCTTATACCCCACTGGCCGGGTCTCACCTTTGCCGGAAACACCCGGTCCGTAGGTCCGAATCCTACCGCTACCGCCATTTTAACGCAATCCCAACTGTTTCCATAGGGAAACGAGGATGACGACAATGGCAACCCCAATGGGACTGGCACACGGTCCCTACACCCTAACCGTTGACGGCGCTAACAAAGCCGTTCTCTACAAATCGCCGGGAGCTTACGCTCTGGGCAAAATGGGCGCCGACAATGTCTTCTACATCGACTACGTCGGACGATCCGACGAGGACGTTGCCGACCGGCTCAGAAAGCACGCGCCTGAGCCGTATCAGCAGTTCTTCTTCGGATACTACAACGACGCTCAGGCGGCACATGCAAAAGAGTGCTGGCTGTACCATACGTTCAAACCAAAAGACAACAGAGTGCATCCCGCTAAGCCGAAAAACTCCCGGTTGTCTTGTCCTGAATGCGGTTTTCTGGGCTGATTGCGTGATCAGCCGTGAAAAACCTTAACGCATCGCGGAGACCCATCATGTAGCCGTGATGCCAATAGACGCGCTCCTGAGTGCCTTCTTCAGTATGCTTCTGCTCGATGAAGCACTCAGGGGCCTCTTTTTTAAGCCATTCCCTAAGGTCCTTGATCCGCTCTTCGATCCGGCTGGTATCCGACATAGCGTCTCTCAGATGACCCCGTCAGTCTGGGGGTTGGCTGCCGTCTCGTCATGTATCTGCAGACGCAGTCCTTTAGTTTGCTTTCCAACGCGCCTTTGGACAAGACCCACTTTTCAATTCAACGAGGTCAACTGACGTATGTTGACCACACTGACCACTGGCCACTGATCACTGCTCTCAAATCTTCTGCAGCCTCTGCACCTCATGCACCCCAGGAATCTTCCTCAACCCAGCCATGATCTGCTCCAGATGTTTAAGGTCGGAGATATCAAGCACGATCTCCACGCTGGCCTGACTGTTCTCGGTCCGCGCCCCAATATTCCGTATATTACTCTGAGCATCTCCAATAACACTGGTAATACTTTTGAGCATACCAAAGCGGTCGTCACAATAAACCGTAAGCTTCACCGGATAAGCCGTAGGCGTCGTCTCATCCCGCGCCCACTCCACATCGATGCGCCGTTCCGGCTCATACATCAGGTTGGTGACGTTCGGGCAGTTCACCGCGTGCACCGCCACGCCCTTGCCCCGCGTGATGTAGCCCACAATGCTCTCCCCGCGTATGGGATTGCAACAGCGCGCGCGATACACCAGCATGTCGCCCTGGCCCTTGACCATGATGGCGTTGTGGTCGCCAAACACGCGCCGCACCACGCTCGCGATCGCACCGGGCTGGTTCGAGAGCCCCTCAGCTTCAATGTCGCCCGCCATCGAAGGCGTCGCCCCCGCCGGCAACAGCCGCGCCAGCACCTGCCGCGCCGAATATTTCCCATACCCAATGCCGGACATGAGGTCGTCAGCTTTACCCAGCCCATATCCGCCCGCAACTTTCTGCAGGTCGTCATCTTTAATCTCTTTGAGAGCGATGCGATACTTGCGCGCCTCTTTCTCAATCAGCTTGCGCCCAATTTCAATCGAGCGCTCGCGCTGGTGCACGTTGAGCCAGTGCTTGATCTTGTTGCGCGACCGCGAAGACTTAACCAGCCCCAGCCAGTCGCGGCTAGGCTTGTGCCCAGCCTGGGTGAGGATCTCGACGATGTCTCCCGAATGCAGCTTGTGGCGCAGCGGCACCATGCGTCCGTTCACCTTGGCGCCCACGCAGGTGTGTCCAACTTCTGTGTGGATGGTGTAAGCAAAGTCGATCGGCGTGGCGTCGCGCGGCAGCACGACGACTTTGCCTTTGGGTGTGAAGGTGTAAACCTCTTCGGGATACAGATCGACTTTCAGCGCGGAAAGAAATTCGTTCGGGTCGCTGACGTCGCGCTGCCACTCGACCACCTGGCGCAGCCACGCCAGCCGCTGCTCGTCCTGCGCCGACACTGGTCCGTCTTTGTATTTCCAGTGCGCGGCGATGCCTTCCTCCGCCATCTTGTGCATCTCTTCAGTGCGAATCTGGATTTCGAATGGCGTTCCATCTTCTGTGATGACTGAGGTGTGCAGCGACTGATAAAAATTCGGCCGGGGCATGGCGATGAAATCCTTGATGCGCCCCGGCACCGGCCGCCAGATGTTGTGAATGATGCCGAGCACTGCGTAACAATCCTGCAACGAGCGTGTGATGATGCGCATGGCAAACAGGTCGTAGACCTGGTCGACCGAGATGCGCTGACGCTGCAGCTTCTTGTGGATCGAGAACAGGCGCTTGATGCGGCTCTCCACCTTGGCCTGGATGCCTGCCTCCTTCAGCTTGTCGGTGATGATGACCTGCATCTTTGCGAGGAATGCTTCGCCCTGCTTGCGGCGCGCGTTGACAGCTTTTTCTACCTGCTCGTAGCCTGCGGGATCGAGGAAAAGGAAGCCAAGGTCTTCCAGTTCGCCGCGAATTTTTCCCATGCCGAGGCGGTGGGCGATGGGGGCGTAGATCTCGAGCGTCTCTTGCGCGATCTTGTGCTGGCGCTCAGGCTCGAGGTGTTCGAGTGTGCGCATGTTGTGCAGGCGGTCGGCTAGCTTGATGAGCACCACGCGGATGTCATCGACCATGGCGAGCATCATCTTGCGCAGGTTTTCGGCTTGCGCTTCTTCGCGCGTGGCGAAATCTATTTTGCTGATCTTGGTTACGCCTTCGACGATGTGCGCGACCTGCTCGCCGAACTCCTTGCGGATGTCGACGATGGTGACCGAGGTGTCTTCGACCGAGTCGTGCAGCAGGCCGGCGGCGATGGCGACCGGGTCCATCTTCATCTCGGCCAGCACTAACGCCACTTCTAACGGATGCACCAGGTACGGCTCGCCCGAGGCGCGCATCTGGCCTTCGTGATATTTCAGGGAGTAGTCGTAGGCTTTCTTGACGATGGAGAGGTCGTCCTGGGGACGGTTCTCCTCGATCCGCTTCATTAGGTCGCGGAACTTGGTGAGGGTAAGAGCGGTGGTCGCGATCTGCTGGCGCAAGCTCGCCATGTAGGATTATAGCTCGCAGTGTTCCTGCCGGAACATCGGGTGAATGTTCCAGTCGGAACATAAGAGCAGTTTTACCGGAACACTGTGGATAATTCGGAAATCTCGGAAAACCACCTTAAAGCTATAGTTGGTTGGCCGCAGGTGATTGGGGCGGTTGAGTTTAAGCCGGGTGCCGATATATCGGCAGGGAAAGCGTGGGGCGAAGGGAAAGCGAGGAAAAGTGGCGCTCGAGGCTGGCAGTCGGCGGTGGTGGGTGCCAATTACGCGGGTTTGGGGGACGGGGCTTTTATTTACGTTCCCAGCCCATGGATTTTTCTTCGCCGGGCCGGTGCCATCAATAGGGATCCCCTCGACCGCCTTAACCTAATCCTTCAGAAAAAGTTTGGGGTCAAGAGAAATCCGTGCGGCTGTCCATTCCGCGTTCCCGAACCTACAATCTGACCCCACACATTGATATCGGTTGCTGTATTGAGTACCCAGCCAGAGTTTGGGCGAATCAGCGTATTCAGGTCTTGCATCCCGCTCTTCTCAGACCAAATAAATGGACGACCAATAACTTCGAGTGGTCCCTCTTCGAAAAACAACCCGAGGTTGCTGCCTGGCAAAGTTGGGAAAGCAAGAGTACTGCCCGACGACCCAATGACCAGACCAAAGAGACTTACCTTAGCAGCTGAACTGAAAAGGTCACCTGAAAGAGTCCCAAGATCGCTGATCGTTCCGCTTTGATTCCAAATCGCAGCATGTACGTACTCTCCAGAATCAGTATTGGCATAGGACCAACCCACAATCTGCCCCGCATCATTGACACCGTTCGCGGCACTGCTTGACAGACCTTCTAGTTGGGTCGCAACACCATTTTTCCAATATGTGGCATGTCCGGAATCGCCACCAGTACCGTTTTCTCCGACAATCTGGCCGGTATTGCTAATTCCATTGGTCAACGTGATCGAGAAACTTGACCCAAAGATGCTCATGCCCCCGGCGGCGGTCCAGAGAACGGCCCATTCGTAATCATCCGGTAGATATCCTGTGTAGCCCACAACCTGACCTTTGTCGTTGATGGCAGAGCCATAGAACGGATACTCGCACCATGTAGACGGGTCCTCCATCCGCGCGACGTCGCTGGAGGGCCCAACCGTACCAAGGCCCTGCATTTTCTGTTGCCAGACAAATGGCTGGATCAGATCGCTACACTGTACGCTTGGACCGGAATACCCCCAGTTGGTGTTTGGTGCAACTGTTCCTTGTCCGTCAGCCGTGCCCTCAACTACTCCAAAATCGTTAATTGCTGCCGCCCAGCTGAACGTACCGCCCGGCAGGAGTCCGAGAGCCCTCGTGTGTCCGAAAGTCCAGATGTAGGCTTGGCCGTTGTAATTGCCGGCCACTTGGCCCCATGTATTGATGGCGGTCGGGGAAAGCTGTCCCAAATCAGTGATGGTGTAAACCTGAGCGCTGGCGATGTTCACGAGCAGCGATACGAAGCCGATGAGAGTGGGTAGCTTCATGCCATTCCTCCATGGGTGAGTAGGTTGCGGGGCCTTGTCTCAAACAGATGCGAGGGAGGAAGGAAACTGCTCTGCTTGTTAATGGTACGCACGAACAGATCGTACGTCCACCGCGCATGGTAGTGCTGGCGAGAGGACGTGTCAACTGATTTCGCTCCTGGGTGGTGGCTGTTTTGAAAATCTTCCAAAACATACGACCAAAGCGTAACCTTTCCCGGTCGAGGGGGCCATCGACTGGGCGGAGGTGTGCGGGTGCATATCGCAGTGCTGGTGCTGGATGTTCTGACGATCGTTCTGGCCCTGTGTGTGGCCAAATTGCTGCTATCTGCTTGGCTCTTTCATCTTTCAATTTTGTTCTCAATAGGTTTTGCTCTGGTTTGGTATGCATATGCTCGCCACCCGGTTTGGCTGGATGGAGTTCCGCCAGTCCTCGTAGATCTTGCCACCTTCGGCCTCGCTTATCTGGGAGGACAGGCTATTAACCCTCCAGCAGCAGGCAACGAAACATTGAAGAGGGTTTGCGTCTTTGTGTTCGCTCTCCTATTCGTCATTGGCATGGCAGCGAATGGATGGCAGAGGAGCATCGAAAGCAACAAACAAGCTCGATTGCAACAAAACGAAACGGATGCCAGGATTCAGTTTTCAGGGAATCTGCAAGAAGTGAAAAAATCGAACGAAGCGATACTCAAGTTTGTAGCTAACCCGCCAAAGGGCTTTACGCCGCGAGACGTGCTGGCGGTAGTCGAGCGATTCTTAAACAATCAGCAGAGTGTACCCAACGAGGTTTTACGAGCTGTGGCCATTGATACGGTACGGCGATTGCGGCAAGCGTGGTTGGTGTTTGATAGGAGAGACGCAACCCTAGAGGTGCGGCAAGCTATGGCAGCGACGGCACAAGAGAAACAAGCAATGAAGGATGCAAGGGCCAAATTGCGGCTCGATTTAATTACCGACAACACGGTCTTGTTCTCTGAGGCGAATTATTGGCACACACTGATCACTAAGAGACTGGGGATCGTAGACACAGATCGGGACTGGGTAAAGAGTGGCCCTGATCAATTTATTACAAACATGAATCGCCTTGTGAGTCTGGCGCAACAGCTTCCGCAATAAAAATCAGGCCGCCTTCGAGATTTCTTTGTATTTGAGCAGCGAAAGTAGTTCTTGGAGCGTCCAAACGTGATCCGTGAGGCCAGCTTCCAGCGCGGGTGTCACGCGGAGCGTTTGACTATCTGTGCGGCGGGCGGGAGCAATTCGAAAGAGCCCACCACCCGCCCCTGCCGCTAGAGCGCTCCCGTCCCGTAGGATGCCCCGAAACGCTGCCCTCCGTGACATGGGCGAAGAGCGGTTGGCGGCGCTTGACTTTCGACAGGGTGGGCCAGGGCGTGCACCATCGTTGCTATCAGCAAGTTGCATAGGTCCTTCGGCCCGCGAAGGGCGCGGGCCTCAGGATGACAGGCATCATCGGACGCGGGCTCGGGGGCTTTGGCCTTTCGTTCTCGTGGAAAGACGCGGACAGGAGTGTCCGCGCCACACGAGCATACTCGGTGCCGTCCCTCCGGGATGATGGGCCCCGGCCTGAGCGACAGGGGCGCCTGCTCTCGCCACCTCCTACAATATTTGTGCCCCCTCATTCGTCTACATTTCTAGATGAAGGACGCGGCTAGTCTGGAGCGGATGAGCCTCGAACAGGACCGGCGAATCTCCGACGTGGTTCAGCGGGAGCGGTCCCGGCTGGGCAACTTTATTCGCCGGCGTGTGGCTGATCCGCGCGATGCGGAGGACATTCTGCAGGAGGTGTTCTACGAACTGGTGGAGGCGAACCGGCTGCTGATGCCGATTGAGCATGTTACGGGCTGGCTGTTCCGCGTGGCGCGCAATCGCATTACTGATCTTTTCCGCAAGAGGAAGACGGAGAGCCTCAGCGATGCCGCTGTCGCGGGCGACGAGGGAGAGTTGCTGCTGTTGGAAGATTTGCTGCCTTCGCCCGATGCCGGGCCGGATGCGCTTTTTGCGCGCAGCGTGCTGCTCGAGGAGCTTGAGTTTGCGCTCGATGAACTGCTCGAGGAGCTTGAGTTTGCGCTCGATGAACTGCCCGAGGAGCAGCGGGAGGTGTTTGTGGGACATGAGATCGAGGGGCGCAGCTTTAAGGAGATGGCGGCTGAAAGCGGTGTGAGCATCAATACGCTGCTGGCGCGCAAACGGTATGCGGTGCTGCATCTGCGCGAGCAGTTGCGAAGCGTTTATGACGAGTTTACGAAAGCGTGAGGAATTGAATATGAGAAAAAGATGGTATTTCGTGGTTCCGGCGGCGATTGTGGGGATTGCGCTGTTTATTTTTATCGGCGGGGAGCTGGTGATGCGCCTGTGGAATTGGCTGCTGCCAGGGCTGTTCGGCTGGCACCTGATTACGTTCTGGCAGGCGGTTGGGATTCTGGCACTCTGCCGGATTCTTTTCGGGCGAATCGGTGGGCGCGGGTTCCGCGGCTCCCGCTTTCGCGGACGTATGGGCCAACGTTGGGAGAGCATGACGCCCGAGGAGCGCGAGAAATTCCGGCAAGGGATGCGTGGGCGTTGTGGGTTTGGGCCGGCTGGTGGCGAGAGTAAGGAGCCCGCTGGGGGCGTGTGACGCTGGTCGGGCCTTCCGGCTGTCGACAGACTGGCGAGGACCTGCACCATCGTTGCTATCGGCGAGTTGCATGGGTCCTTTGGCCCGCAGAGAACGCGGGCCTCAGGATGACAAGCATTATCGGACAACCGGCCCCTGGAGTTTTGGTCTTTCGTGATGATGGAAAGATGCGGGCGGGGGCGCCCGCGCCACACTAGCATCTATGATGCGACCTTAGGGACTGGGCTGGTCGTGCTTCGGGATGTTGGGCGTCAGCTTGCGCCAGAGAAATTCTTCGACCAGATTGGCTGCGGCGGTTGCGCCGATTCCGATGGCGGCGTTTTCGAAGGTCAGCGCGGTTCCCCGATTCTGAGCCGGATAGTAGAGATTGGAGATGCCGCCTGCGGCTATGTTTCCCAGGATATTTGAGTAGTTCGCCTGCCAGCGTCCGTTGTCGCCTTTGCAAATCACCGAATTGGCTATTGCGTACAGGAATCGCGAGCGCGTGCTGCCGGTTCCCTTGTAATAGTAACGGGGATCCTGTTTCAGGAGCGAGGGCAGGATGGCGCTTCCGATGAACGTGCCTGTGGCAAGGTCGGCATAGTTGGCGCCGTAGCGCTTGGCATAGCCTTGCGCACCTTGACCATATCCGCTGAAGGAATTTTGCGCCTGCTGCACTCCTGCGATGCCGCCGACGATGGCGAAAGTGACGGGATCGATTGCCGTCTTCCAGGCAAGCTCGAACTTTTGCTTTGGAGTTAGCGCAACCGGATTGGGGTCGTAGGTGACGTAGAAATTCGGGATGACGCCGAGCACACGCTGCCGCTCTTCATCCTTGACCTGGGCTTCGCCGACTTCGATGCGGGAGAGAGCGACCTGCACATCGGTGACGTTGGCGGCGACGATTAAGGCGATCTGCGGGATCAGGTGGACTTCTCCCGGAGCCAGAATTCCAGAAGAGGTTTGGGTGGCGAATCCCGCTGACGTGATGGTGAGCTGGAAAGCGCCGGGAGCCACGTTGGTGAAGGAAAATTCCCCGTTATCGCCGGTGAGAGTCTGCTGGTCCGGGGATTGGGTTGGGCCGGTGGCGGTAAGTTTCACCTGGGCTCGGGCGACTATGGCTCCGCTCTGGTCAACCACGGTTCCGCTGATGCTTCCGACTGTGGGAACGGGAGCAGGCGACGACGGGGGGCTCTGTCCCAGGCAGAGCGAGGTCCAACCCAGAGAGGCAGACACTAGAAGAATGAGTCCAGACCTGAATT
>JBAWCJ010000240.1:0-3970 GCA_049590215.1 Candidatus Sulfotelmatobacter sp.
AAGAAGTACCGCTCATGGTGACCGAGAATCATCTTGCCGCCGAGCTGACCGGGCCGATGACCACAATCTTCGCCGCGCTGTGGCTGGCGGACAATGTTGGCTCGTTCTTTGAGGGGGGAGGGGCTGCGTTCTATCACTCGCCGATTCAGCCACAGGGCATTCAGAAGAGTTGTCTGGGTTGGGCCTCGTGGTCGAATTTTGTTGCCGACGAAGGCGGTTCTGATGAGGGTGCTCGTGCAGGCTACGACATCAAGGGATACACTTCGCCCTACTTCGCGGCTCACATGATCAACCTGGAGTGGGTGCAGCATCGCTCTGGCGTGCATCATATGTTCCCTGCTTCCGTTGGCATTACGGACCCCGAGGGCAATGCGTTGGTTACGTCGTATGCGGTGCATCGTCCGGACGGAAATTGGTCTCTGATGCTGGTGAACCGCGACGAGACCAACCCGCACACAGTGCGCGTGCAGTTTGAGGATTCGAAGAGCAAGCAGAATGCTTCTTTTTCCGGACCGGTCAGATTCGTGACTTTCGGGAGCGAGCAGTATGTGTGGATTAACGACGGCCCCGAAAGCCACGCGGACCCGGATCATCCGCCGGTCGCGACGACAGTGCCGGGCGGCCCGCAGACTGAATTCACGCTGCCGAAGGCTTCAATCACCGTCTTGCGGGGAAAAGTCGCCGGACTCAAGGATTAACGCTACTAAGGGGATTCAGCACCGCAGGCACTAAAAAGAAAATGGCTGCCGACCCTTCCAGGCCGGCGGCCATTTACTTTCTGAGGTTCTCGTTTAGTTCTCGAGCATCACGGGCGAAGCAGCCAGCACGCCGGCGGCGAGTTCCAGATCGTGGAGATCCTCGCGGCTGAAGTCCTGCGTGAAGCGCGGATCCAGTCCCTTGCGCGAGATTTGGATGACGCCCAGCACTGTCGATTTGTGATCAAGAATCGGCACCGACATCAATTTCTGGATGGGCGCGGGCGGCGCCAGTTCTTCGGTTTCGGAGCCAACCGGCTTGATTGTCTCGAAGATGCTGGCATGCTTTACGCGGGCAAAATTGTTAAAGATCTCGGCCTTCTTGCTCAACGCAGTGTGAGCGGCGACCGCTTTGCTCGAAATCGGAATCGCTCCCGTGGTTCGCAGGTGCTCGGGAAAAATGAACTTGAGCAGGCCGCCTTCGAGGCGCAGCAGCGCGACTTCGGCGTACTGTACCTTGAACACTTTTGCCAGCACCATGCTGACGTCGAGCGGGGTAACTCCCTCGCCCAACACTGACCCCAGAGGGAGCAGGTTGTCGGGGAGAATGATTTCTTCGGTGACCCCGTGATCGGGATTATGAGTCATAGAGTGCTCGCCAAAACCCAATTTAGGAACGCTTCAAGTCTCGCATTTTGAACGCCAGACGAGACCTGTAGTGACATCCTACAACTCCTTTGGTTTCAGCAAAGTAGCTAACGTTCATGACCTTTCGCGGCATGTTCCGCGAGGCCAAAAAGCCAGAAAGATGTAAACCGAATGACATTTTTTGTCGGTGGGAGTTGCCCGGCTCGATCGCTTTCGCCCGAAGTTTTCCCCTCGAAGAGAGAATTTCCAGTCCCCCGCCTTCCCTTCGCGGCCCCTAAGTCATTACACTGCTTTTCTATGAGCCTTCCTGCGCAACCCAATGTCAAGCTGATCAATGCTCCCGACTACCGCGAGGCCTATGCCAACAGCGTGCAGATGCGGGTGAATGTCTGGGACTTCTTTATGGTGTTCGGCACCCTGCAACAGCAGACCGAAGCTCAAGTCGAGATTCGCAACTTTCAGGGCGTCTACCTCAGCCCGCAGCAGGCCAAGGCGCTGCTCGGACTGCTGCAGCAGAACGTGGCCGGCTACGAGAGCGCTTTTGGCGAGATCAAGCTCGACCCACGCCTGACTGCTACTGGGCCCGTGCACTAGGGGGGATTCTGAGAGATTATCCGTCCGACCGGAGTAGCCCGGTACGATGGTCGAGCGCCTACCCGGCCCCGCTGTTTGCCGTCATCTTTCTAGTTATCTTTCTGCTGCACGCGCCTCTGTTGCGCTTACCTTACTTCTGGGATGAGAGCGGTTACTACGTTCCGGCTGCGCGCGATCTACTGCTCACGGGAAGTCTGATTCCTCAATCCACAGTTTCGAATGCGCACCCGCCTCTGGTGATGGCTTGGTTGGCGCTCTGGTGGAAGGTGGTGGGCTACGCTCCTCTGGTGACCCGGACGGCGATGCTGGTAATCGCCGCCTTCTCGCTTCTGGGTTTGTTTCGGCTGGCTGAACGCGTGGCCAACACGCAGGTTGCTATAGCGTCCACGCTCTGCACTGCGCTTTATCCCGTGTTCTTCGCGCAAAGCTCTTTGGCGCAAGTGGATCTGGCCGCGGCTGGGCTTACCTTCTGGGGTCTCGCGGCGTACGTGGAAGATGAAACGATCGCGACGACGTTCTGGTTCGCGCTGGCCGCACTGGCGAAAGAAACTGCGATTCTAGCTCCCATGGCCCTCGCCGCGTGGGAAATCCTTGGCCTGATTGCGCGCCAGACTTCATTGCGCAAACTTTGGCGGGAGAACAAGGACTGCGGATCGGGAGCCAGTCCCGTGCGGCGCATCGCCTCGCTGCTGATCCCGGCGATGCCGCTTGCTCTTTGGTATGCGTATCACTACGGGCGCACCGGATACATCTTCGGTAATCCGGAGTTCTTCCGCTACAACGTGGCGGCGACTCTCAGCTTTACGCGATTTCTTTTTGCTCTGGCCATGCGGCTTTGGCAGATCAGCGGATATCTTCACTTGTGGGTTTTGACGCTGGCGATGGTGGTGGCGATGTGCCTGCTGCCCCCGCGCCGCGATCCAAGCGGCGAGCGTCCTCGGATCAGCCTCCCGGTGCAAATGGTTTTCTATGTCGTCATGCTCGCTTACGCAGTGGCGATGGCGCTGATCGGCGGCGCGGTTCTGGCTCGCTATATGCTTCCAGCCGTTCCTCTTGTCATCATTGTTTCGGTCTCGACCCTGTGGCGCAGGCTGCATTACTGGCTCACGGCCGTTGCGTGCGTGGCAATCGCTTTCGTTCTGGCCTGGTTCTGGAACCCTCCCTATGGATTCTCACTGGAGGATAATCTCGCCTACCGGAATTACATCGTGCTGCATGAAGATGCCGAGCACTTCCTCGAGGCTCGCTATCCCATGGCGCGAGTGCTCACGGCATGGCCTGCCTCGGACGAAATTACCCGGCCCTGGCTCGGTTATATTACGCGGCCAATGCACGTCGTTCGCATCGAGAACTTTTCGCTGGATGAAGTGCTCTCCGCCGGCGCTCAATCGAACTATCAGGTCGCTCTGGTGTTCTCCACAAAATACGAACCTGGGCAGGCGGTGTGGGATCGCTGGCGGACCTGGACGGAACTGAAGACTCGCTTCTTCGGATTTCACCGCGACCTACCGCCTGCTGCTGTGGCGCAGATTCTCGGCGGTCACATCGTATTTTCCGAACAGCGTCCGGGACAGTGGGTTGCCGTGATTGAGATGGAGAGGGTGGAAGAAGCTTCCGGCTTTCCGGCTAGTTGGGAGGAGCTTCGAGACGGGCGTGGTAGCCCTTACGAGCCCGGACTTGCAAATGCTTGCCGTTTTTCTCCGCAGTGATGCTGATGGCGTGATAGCTTCCGTTCGGCTGGAAATCGGCGGGTTTGTA
The DNA here is from genome assembly GCA_049590215.1 of Candidatus Sulfotelmatobacter sp. GTDB lineage: Bacteria > Acidobacteriota > Terriglobia > Terriglobales > Acidobacteriaceae > Sulfotelmatobacter. The sequence goes on from JBAWCJ010000240.1 coordinate 3,696, forward strand.
GGCGATGAAATAACGGCTGCGGATCAAATCGCGCAGCTTATCGAGAGAGGAACCGAGGGTATGCAAGTCGCCGGGAAACATTGCTTCCCCTCCGCTGCGCTCCGCCAGTACCTCTAACACCCTGTCAGCATCTGTCTTGTCGCCAAGGCCCTCTTTCGTGCTGACGGTGTAAATCGTCACCCCCATCCGTTCTGCAACCTGGACACTCTGCTTCAGGCTGGTGTGGCTGGAATTATCTTCGCCGTCGCTCAGGATCACGAGAACCCTAGCCACCC
>JBAWCJ010000241.1:0-23453 GCA_049590215.1 Candidatus Sulfotelmatobacter sp.
GACGGCGAACGGCTTCATCGTGCGCGCCGTAATTTATTTCGCGATCTGGAACCTGCTCTCGTTCCTTCTCTCGAAGTGGTCGAAGCAAACCGACAAGCCCGGAGCGCCCGACAACAGCAGTCGTTTCAAAGCCGTTAGCGGCCCGGGCCTGATTCTGTATGGCTTTACCATCTCCTTCGCCGCCATCGACTGGATCATGTCGCTCGACCCTAGTTGGATATCGACCATTTTTGGCCTGCTGATCCTCATCGGCGAAGTGCTCTCCGCTATGTGTTTTGCAGTGGTGGTCGAGCGCATTCTTTTCAACTACAAGCCCATGTCGGAGATGTTGAAGCCCGACTTTGTCCACGACCACGGCAAGTGGATGCTGGCTTTCCTCATGGTTTGGGCCTACTTCTCCTTCTCGCAGTGGCTGATCATCTGGGCCGGCAATCTGCCTTCTGAAATCACCTTTTATCTTCGGCGCATCAATGGCGGCTGGGGCTGGATTGGGCTGTTCCTTGCGGTGTTCGGGTTCGCGGTGCCGTTCGCGATGCTGCTTTCCCGTCCCTTCAAGCGCAACATTCGGCACCTGGTGTGGCTCGCGGTTTGGCTGCTGCTGATTCGCTACCTCGATCTGTTCTGGATCATCGAACCGAATTTTTCGAAGACGATCGCTTTGACTCTGGCTGACATAGTTGTGCCCATCGCCATCGGAGGAATCTGGCTTTGGTATTTTTTCCGCAACCTGGGCTCGCTGCCGCTTCTGCCCGCCTATGACACCGATGCCCACGAAGTTCTGCAACCGGCGCATGAAACGCATGTGTGACTAGATATGTGTAGCTAGATATGAGCGACCAGACCAAACACGAGAACGCGGCGGGCCACGGCGGCTTCGAGCGCCAGGACCTGCAGCCGAGGGGCATTCTTTATTTCCTTCTTGGTCTGGTGATGTTCCTGCTGCTCTCCGCCCTCGGCATCCGCGGGGTCTACGCATTTCTTGATCATCGCGAAAAGGCGCTGCAGCCTCCCATGAACCCGCTGGTCACGAACGTTCCAACGGATACGCGGCACATCCCTGCGGGATATCCGCAGAGCGTCTTCCCAAATCCGAAGCTGGAGGAAAACGAGCGCGGCCAACTGAATGGAATCCTTTTACAGGAAGAAAACACTCTGTACAGCTACGGCTGGATCGATGAAAAAACCGGCACCGTCCGCATCCCCATTGAACGAGCCATGGATTTAATTGCCCAGCGCGGGCTGCCCGTGCGCCCGCGAGGCGCAGCCCTTGTGGCTACCATCACGCCAGGAATAGCGGACCGAACAAGTCGGGAGCGATGGATCAAACCGGCAGGGTCCGAATCAGCAAGAAGGGTGACAAAGAAGTGAGCGGTAAGCGCAACATTTCGATTTCCGCCGGATGCGTCCTGTTGGCGCTCGCGCTGCTGGCGCCGTCCGCGTGGGGGCAGATGAATAACGGCGTAATGTCTCCCCCGGCGAACACACTGCCTCCTAAGCTTCAGAACGTTGGCATCGAGCAGCATCTGAATGCGCAGGTGCCACCCGATCTCACCTTCCGCGACGAAACGGGGAAGACTGTGAGGCTGGGAGATTATTTCGGACGCAAGCCGCTGATTCTAAATTTGGTTTATTACAACTGCACCATGCTGTGCGGGGAAGCTCTGGCCGGACTGGCCAGCGCCATGCGCCTGGTGAAGTTTGATGTGGGCAATGAATTCGACGTGGTCACGGTGAGCTTCGATCCGCGCGAAACTCCTGAGATGGCCGCCGCTAAAAAGAAAGACTACGTGGGGCGCTACGGCCGCGCCAACGCCGCCGCGGGCTGGCATTTTCTAACTGGCCCACCGGATTCGATTGACGCTCTTACCAAAGCTGTCGGCTTCCAATATCAGTACGACGCCAAGACCAATCAGTATGCTCATGCCACCGCCATCATGGTGCTGACGCAGCAGGGCCGCATCTCGCGTTACTTCTATGGTGTGGATTTTCCACCGAAGGATTTGCGCATGGGCCTGGTGGAAGCTTCACAAGACAAGATCGGCAATGCCGTGGATGCGGTGCTGCTTTTTTGCTATCACTACGATCCCGAGACCGGGAAATATGGCGCGATGGTGGCTAATATTCTGCGGCTGGCGGCCGGCGCGACGATTCTGATTCTGGGAACGCTCTTTTTTATTCTGTGGAGGCTGGATGTTTCCGTAACCAGAAGGACGGCGGCGAAGACTACAAAGTATGCTCAATAATTTTCCATTATGGCCGGAGCAGGCTTCCACCATTGCGGGACATGTGGATGCGCTCTACATTTTCCTGCTCATCGTCTGCGGGATGATGGCCCTGCTCATCTTCGTCTGCCTGGTCTACTTCGCCGCCCGCTTTCGGCACCGGCCGGGCGTTCCCGCCGAACACATCGAGGGTTCCACTCCACTCGAAATCACCTGGAGCACGATTCCCTTTCTCGTCTTTATGGTGATCTTCGCCTGGGGCGCAGTGGTGTATTTCAAAGAACGCACGCCGCCCGACGATGCGACAGAAGTTTATGTTGTGGCAAAACAGTGGATGTGGAAACTGGAGCACGCTGAAGGCCAGCGCGAGATCAACGAACTGCACGTCCCCGTGGGACGCGACGTAAAACTGATCATGACTTCGCAGGATGTGATTCACAGCTTCTATATCCCGGCTTTCCGCATCAAGCAGGATGTGCTGCCCGGCCGCTACACTGTGGAATGGTTCCGGGCCACTAAGCCCGGCACTTATCACCTATTCTGCGCCGAGTATTGCGGAACCCAGCACTCCGGCATGGTTGGCGACATCGTGGTCATGGAGCCGGCGCAATACGAAGCGTGGATGAATGGCGGCTCGACCGGCCCGCTCTCGGCGACCGGCGAGAAAATTTTCGCCGAGCTTGGCTGCTCCACGTGTCATCGCACGGACGCGCAGGGTCGCGGCCCTGACCTGCAGGGAGTTTTTGGCAAGCCGGTGCAACTTGAAGATGGACGGACAGTCACGGCCGATGAAAATTACGTTCGCCAATGCATCCTCGATCCTGGCGCCAAGCGGGTAAAAGGATTCCAGCCCATCATGCCTACGTTTCAGGGGCTGGTCAGTGAAGAGCAGGTAAACGCCCTGGTCGCCTACATCAAGTCGATCTCGCCAACCAAGGGCGAGGCGCCGAAGACCAGCGCCAGCGCGGCCGTGCCCGGGAATCAGAAAAACGCGCAATCGAATGGAAGTCAGGTGCAATAAGATGCCAACTCCAATGCCTCAACCCGAGCGCGAGAATTACCTGAACAAGCACTACGGCGTTTGGTCCTGGCTGCTCACTACTGACCACAAACGCATCGCGCTTCTCTATCTCATCTCCATTACGTTCTTTTTCTTTATCGGAGGCTTCTTCGCGCTGCTCATCCGCCTCGAGTTGCTCACTCCGGCGGGTGATCTCGTTCAGGCCGATACTTACAACAAGCTTTTCACCATGCACGGCATGGTGATGATTTTCTTTTTCCTGATTCCATCTATTCCTGCCGTACTGGGAAATTTCCTCGTGCCGCTGATGATCGGCGCCAAGGATCTTGCCTTCCCTCGCGTCAACCTGCTCAGCTGGTATCTCTACATCATCGGCGGCGTGATGATGTTGCACTGCATCCTGACCGGCGGCGTCGACACGGGCTGGACCTTCTACGCTCCCTTCGCCACCAATTTCACCAACTCAAATTTTATTGAAGCTGCGCTGGCAATCTTCGTTGCCGGATTCTCTTCCATCCTTACCGGACTGAACTTCGTAATCACCATTCATCGCATGCGCGCGCCCGGCATGACCTGGTCGCGCCTGCCGTTGTTTATCTGGGCGCATTACGCCACCAGCATCATTCAGTTACTGGGCACGCCGGTTCTCGCCGTCACCATCGTGATGGTTGCTGCCGAACGCGTCCTGCATCTCGGCATCTTCGATCCCAAACTCGGCGGCGATCCGCTCCTGTTCCAGCATCTGTTCTGGTTCTATTCGCATCCTGCCGTCTACATCATGATTTTGCCGGCGATGGGCGTTGTAACTGAAATTATTGCCTGCTTCGCGCGCAAGCGCATCTTCGGTTATAGTTTCGTCGCATTCTCATCCATTGCTATCGCGGTCTTCGGCTTCCTGGTCTGGGCGCACCACATGTTTGTGGCCGGAATGTCGGTGTACGCCGCGCTGGTATTTTCTCTGCTGAGCTACGCGGTCGCGGTTCCATCGGCGATCAAAGTTTTCAACTGGACGGCCACGCTATACAAGGGTTCGATCCACTACGATGCGCCGATGCTGTACGCGTTCGGCTTCCTCGGACTCTTTACCATCGGCGGCCTCACTGGCTTGTTCCTGGCTGCTCTCGGCATCGATGTCCACGTTACCGACACCTACTTCGTGGTAGCCCACTTCCACTACATCATGGTCGGAGGCGCGGTCATGGGCTATCTCGGGGGAATGCATTTCTGGTGGCCGAAGATTTCGGGCAAGCTGTATCCCGAGGGCTGGGCGCGCCTGGCCGCGCTGATCGTTTTCATCGGCTTCAATCTCACATTCTTCCCGCAGTTTTTGCTGGGCTACATGGGCATGCCGCGGCGCTATTACGATTACAGTCACATGCCGGAATTCCAGATCCTGAACGTATTGTCGACGGCTGGCGCGACGGTGCTCGGCGTGGGGTATTTGCTGCCTATGCTTTATTTCCTTTGGTCGATGCGCTACGGCAAGCCGGCGCCCGATAATCCATGGAACGCAGCCGGGCTCGAGTGGAAAACGCCGTCTCCGCCGCCGACTTTCAACTTCGATGAAGAGCCCGTCGTGACTTGGGAAGCGTACAACTACGACGAACTCGACGCTCCCCACGGCGACGCACCCCACAGCGAGGAGGTTCCCGTTGCCCGATAGCACCGCCGTCGGCCTCCATAACGAAGAGCAGCACAACCCCGCGCTCCTGCACCACTTCGCCGAGCCGCAGCAGCAGCGGGATGCTGCCAGCCTGGGCATGTGGGTCTTCCTCGCCACGGAAGTCATGTTCTTCGGCGGCTTGTTCTGCGCTTACCTGGTCTACCGGCGCTTGTACTTTGGAGACTTCGCCGCCGCCAGCAAAACCATCAGCATGGGCTACGGCGCAACCAATACCGCGGTACTGATCTGTAGCAGTTTGACCGTGGTGCTCGCCGTCTGGGCCGCGCAGACCGCGCGCCGCACGCTGCTGATCGGCAGTCTCATCATCACCATGCTGCTCGGCGTCGTCTTCCTCGGCATCAAAGGCATCGAATACGCAGAAAAATTTGAGGAGCATCACGTTCCGGGCGCATCTTTCAGTTTCGATCACGTGGCGATCCCGGGACACCCCGGCCAGTACGCCGATCCGCATCACGCGCAGCTGTTTTTCTCGCTCTATTTCGTGATGACCGGCCTGCACGCGCTGCATATGATTATCGGCCTGGGGATTTTTTCCTGGCTTTTGACCATGGCGTGGAAGGGACGCTTCACGCCTGAGTGGCACACTCCAGTTGAGATCGGCGGCCTCTACTGGCACTTCGTCGACATCATCTGGATTTATTTGTTCCCGTTGCTTTACCTGATCGACCGGCATCCGTGAGGCTTGCATGTCTGAACACTCGTCAGCAAAATCGCCCTTGAAAGGTTACATCGCGGTTTGGATCGCGCTGCTGGCCGGCACCGGCCTCACGGTCTACGCCGCGACTCTGGACCTGGCTCCCTACAACGCCGCGGTCGCTCTCGGCATCGCTACCATTAAGGCCACTCTGGTGGCGCTCTTCTTTATGCATGTCTGGCACGCGAGTGAGAAACTGACCAAGCTGGTCGTGATCGCAGCATTATTCTTTCTGCTCCTGTTGCTCGGGCTCACGATGACCGACTACGCCACCCGGCTCTGGAGCTAGTTTTTCCGTAGAGCCGCCGTCCCGGCGGCGCTCTGTCAGATCTGCGATATACTCGCGCCGAACCAAGTCACCGCCGCCCATGCCAGACCAATTCATAGAGCTCGCGCCAGGCAGATCCGCTTCTGTTGACGGTGCGGGCCTAGCCGAAGCTCTGCGCGCACAGATCAGCGGCGAAGTCCGGTTCGACCGCGGCACCCGCGCTTTATACGCCACCGACGGCTCCAACTACCGTCAGGTTCCGATTGGCGTAGTGCTCCCGCGCGATACCGACGATGTTCTAGCCACGGTCGCACTCTGCCGCGAATTCGGCGCACCGCTGCTCTGCCGCGGCGCTGGCACCTCTCTCGCCGGACAATGCTGCAACGTCGCCGTCATCCTTGATTTTTCCAAATACATGGCGAAGATCCTTGAAATCGATCCTGTCCGCCGCATCGCCCGCGTGCAGCCCGGAGTCGTGCTCGACCGTCTGCGCGCCGCCGCCGAAAAACATCACCTCACCTTCGGCCCTGATCCCGCAACTCACGGCCGCTGCACCCTCGGCGGCATGATCGGCAACAACTCCTGCGGCGTGCATTCGGTAATGGCCGGCAAGACTGATGACAACATCGAGGCTCTGGAAATCCTCACCTACGACGGCCTCCGCATGAAGGTCGGCGCCACTTCGAGCGAAGAACTCGATCGCATCTGCGAAGCCGGCGGAAGCCGCGGAGAAATCTACTCCAGACTGCAGAGCATCGCCGCCACCTACGGCGATCTGGTCCGCCGGCGCTTTCCAAAAATTCCCCGCCGCGTCTCCGGCTACAACTTGAATTTCCTTCTGCCCGAGAACGGATTTCACGTGGCCCGCGCCCTTGTCGGATCCGAAGGCACCTGCGTCACGGTTCTCGACGCGACTTGCCGCCTGGTCGAAAGCCCGCCGGAGCGTGTGCTGCTCGTCGTCGCTTATCCCGACATTTATCAGTGTGCCGATTACGTCCCCGAAATCATGACGCACAAGCCCATCGGTCTCGAAGGCTTCGACGATCTTCTCGTCAGCTACACGCGAATGAAAGGGATCAACTCCGAAGGCCTTGCGCTTCTGCCCGAAGGCGGGGGATGGCTGATGGTTGAGTTTGGCGCAGAAACTGCGCGAGAAGCCGAATCGCGGGCACGTGGCCTGATGCAGGCTCTCTCTCAAAGCTCACATCCTCCGAACCTGTCCCTCTACACCAAGAAGCAGCAAGTCAAACGGGTGTGGGAAGTTCGCGAATCAGCTCTGGGAGCGACTTCGCACGTGGCCGGCGAAGCCATGAGTTGGGAAGGCTGGGAAGACGCCGCGGTCGCGCCCGAAAAACTTGGCGGCTATCTTCGCGACCTGCGCAAGATGTTCGCCGCCTACGGCTACAAAGGCTCGCTCTACGGCCACTTCGGCCACGGCTGCGTTCACACCCGCATTAATTTCGACCTGCAATCGAAAGATGGCATTGCTAAGTTCCGCAAGTTTATGGAGGAAGCGGCCGATCTCGTGGTCGGCTATGGCGGCTCCATCTCCGGGGAACACGGTGACGGCCAGGCTCGCGGCGAACTGCTTCCGAAAATGTTTGGCCCTGAACTCGTCCAGGCTTTCCGCGACTTCAAGTCGGTCTGGGATCCCGAATGGAAGATGAATCCCGGCAAGTTGATCGACCCCTACAAGCTCGACGAAAACCTCCGCCTAGGCGCGGACTATGCTCCGTGGGAACCAAAGACGAATTTCAAATTTCTCGCTGATCACGGCAGCCTTGCCCAAGCCACTCTGCGCTGCGTGGGCGTAGGCAAGTGCCGCCATGACGAAGGTGGAGTGATGTGCCCCAGCTACCGCGCCACCCGCGAAGAAGAGCACTCCACCCGCGGCCGCGCTCATCTGCTCTGGGAGATGACGCAGAGACAAAGTCGGGAAGATGGGATCATCCACGACGGCTGGCGCAGTGAAGAAGTGAAGCGGTCGCTCGACCTCTGCCTGGCCTGCAAGGGATGCAAAACCGAGTGTCCGGTGGGTGTGGATGTGGCGACCTACAAAGCTGAGTTCCTTTCGCATTACTACGAAGGCCGCGTCCGCCCGCGCAGCGCTTACGCGTTCGGCAACATCGATCTCTGGGCGCATCTCGCGTCGAACGCCCCCGGCCTGGCCAACCTGACCACGCAACTGCCATTCCTGCGCGATCTCTCAAAGCTAGCCGCCGGGATTCCAAAAGAGCGCGCGATTCCCGCCTTCGCCCCGCGGACTTTCAAATCCTGGTTTCACGGCCGACGCGACCTGGCGCGAAATTCGGGAGCCCCGCCCGTTCTCCTCTGGCCCGACACATTCAACAACTATTTCCACCCGGGTACCGCCAAAGCTGCCGTCGAAGTGCTAGAAGCCGCCGGCTTCCGAGTCGTAGTCCCCAAGGCCAAACTCTGTTGCGGGCGCCCGCTCTACGACCACGGCATGCTCGACCGCGCCCAAGCGCTCCTGCTCCGAATCCTCGACGAACTCTCCCCCGAAATCGAAGCTGGCATCCCCATCGTCGGTCTGGAGCCCAGTTGCGTAGCCGTGTTTCGCGACGAACTCCTGAATCTGTTTCCCCACGACGAACGCGCCCAAGCATTGTCCCGCCAGACTTTCCTGCTCAGCGAATTCCTCGAAACCCACGCTAAGGATTTTCCCCTTTCCCGGTTCGACCGCAAAGCTCTCCTCCACGGTCACTGTCACCATAAATCCTTGATGAAGATGACAGCCGAGGAATCAGTCCTGCACCGCCTGGGCATCGACTTCCAGAGCCCCGCTCCGGGCTGCTGTGGCATGGCCGGCTCCTTCGGCTTTGAGCCCGACAAGTACGAATTGTCCATCGCCATCGGCGAACTCGAACTCCTGCCCGCCGTCCGCCGGGCGCCTGCCGACTGGCTCATCATCGCCGACGGCTTCAGTTGCCGCGAGCAGATCGCCCAGGGAACTCCGCGCCGCGCCTTGCACCTGGCCGACGTCCTGCAAATGGCGATAAGGCAGTCCGCGGAACCCCAGTCCGACTTCCACCCTTACCCCGAATCCGCACGCACCCGGCGGGACGAAGACGAGGTCCTACACTCCATGAAGCGGGCCGGCCTTGGTTTGGCCGCCTTAGCCGCAGGCGGTGTTCTATTATGGGAATTGTCCAGAAAACGCTGATTCTAAGGAGTTTAGCTATGTTTTATAGCTCAGTGCTAAGGCCCACCCCTCGCCAGATCGCCTGAGTTCTGGGAGAATAGTAGGGTTCGCCCGCTCCTCCAGAAGGAGCCCTAGACAAAACACCACGCGAGCCGATTCTAAGTCCGATCTCAGTCAGGAAGTCATGGAACCCGAAGTAGAAGTAATGGAGCCTGCGGTTTTAGCCAGCGAACTTCAGGGCAGCAACGTCATGGACCGTCAAACCACCATCGCCGTCCCGGTCGTAGGCAAGGTTCCCGCCGAGGCCTTGACCACTCTGGTGGCCAGCAAGCCGGCGGACGCGCCCCTGTGCGGCTCCGTGCTGGTTCTGATCCAGTTCGACGTTTGCGAGGAGATCCGCCTCGATCAGCTACGCCAAATCCTGGGTGCCCGCACCGCCGATGCCAGCTTCAAGCATCTCGCTCCCGGCTATGTCCGCTATCAGCGTCCGCCGGTCGAAGAAGTCCTCGAACCGCTGATTCTCGAAAGCGGCGAGCGCCTTCAGGGCGACATCAAGTATTTCGATTACGGCGTGGTCAGCGTGGTCTTCGAGGTGCCGTTTTCTGGAGACTGGGATAAACTCGTTCAACTCTCCAGCCGCTGGGTTTGGGACACCAACTTCGAGAGCCTCGCCACCCGCATCGTCAGGCAGAAACTAGAGCGCGCGGCGCCTGCCCTAGTCAAACCGTATACCACGGAGTGGTTGCAGGAAGACTACTTCATCTTCCACCTGCGCGAGATTGCCGGCTCACCGTCAGCCACCGATCTTCTCGCTTCTCAGGGGCAATACATCTCCCAGGTCGTGCGCGGAGAGAGCCAGCCGCTCTCCGATGGCGAACGGCAGGAAATCCTGCAGTCGCGCATCTCCTACTATCCCAACGACCTGGCGGTGATTGGCTGGAACGCAGCCTTCATTTACGACAGTCCCACCGGAGCCGAGACTGCCATCCAGTTGCTGCAGTATGCCAACTCTCAGTTGCTCGAGTTCCGCCACTACGACGAACTGCTCACCAAACAGCTGGAACAGGTCTATGCCTTCCTCGACCGCGGAGGCCGCGGCCTCTGGTCGCGCTGGCGCACGGCCAAGGCCGCCTCGAAACTCCATACTGTCCTGCTTGACGTGAGCGAACTTACCGAGCGCGCCGACAACGCCATCAAGTTTTTAAGCGACATGTTTTCCGCACGTCTCTACAAGCTCGCGGCGCTGAAAGTCGGCGTCCCGGATTACAAAGACCTGGTCCAGCAAAAGCTGCAAACCGCCGAGGAGCTCTACCGCTTCATGGTTGACGAATTCAATCAAAGCCGGGCCTTCGTCCTCGAACTGATGGTAGTCATCATCTTGATCATCGAGCTCGTCTACTTCTTCCGCGGCAAACCCATTTAAGACTGTCATCGATTTGAAGATCCTCGTCATTCCGAGGAGTGAAGCGACGAGGAATCTGTCTGCCGCGCCCGCCACCGGCTCCAAGCCTTCCTATCACTGCTCCGCAGTCCCGCCACCAGCGCTTGGCTCGACTGGCCCCGGTACTCTGGAGATGTTGGACTCGCCATCAGAAGCCTGCCTCTGCAACTTCAGCCACGTCTCCGCCTCCGGCCTGGTTCGGAAAACATGAATCACCCGAAAATATCTCTCTGCCAGAACTTCAAACATCCGCAACATACCGAAAAGAGGGTCCGTCGTAGCCACGATGGCGCAGGCACTGAAGCGCACCTTTTCCCGAATCCTTGCTATTTCAAAGGGAACTGCTTTTATGTCGATGGCTCTCGGCAGGCTGGTCATCTCACTCAGGTCTAAGAGAACATCAAGGCGATCCGCGCAGTCAGGATCGCGCTCCAACTCTCGAAAATGCTCAACCACTTCGGCCAGAGTCGCCACCCCAACGCACCGCGTACGGATGACCCTTTCTTTCGTGTCGATGGCGTAGGTTACGGGCATATCAGAACCTCAACAACACGCTCGCATTGCGCAAAGTCAGACTAAATTCTAATGCATCGGCCGCGTGGGGACGACAAAAACCGGGTACGATGGAAGCCACGTACGATGGATGCCGCATGAAAGGCCTGAAAGTCAAACGAGTTCTGATCACCGGTGGCGCCAGCGGAATCGGCGCCGCCGCCGCCGCGCGCTTTCTCGAAGAAGGTTCGCAAGTCTGCATCCTCGACCGCGATTCGGCAGCATGCGCCTCCCTTCGTCATCAGCTGCCGGGGATTTCCGAAGCCATCATCGCCGACGTCACCGACCTGATGCAGGTGGAAGCCGCGTTCGCCGAAGCGGTCCGCGTGATGGGCGGTGTCGATGTCCTCATTAACAATGCCGGCATCAGCATCCGCCGCAGCTTCCTCGAAATTACGCCCGAAGAATGGGAGCAGGTCATCGCCGTAAATCTCACCGGCGTCTTCTACGTCGCGCAAACTGCCGCGCGCCACATGTGGGAACGTTTCTCGGCCGAGCGCGGCAGTGGAGTGATCCTGCAAACCGCCTCCACAAATGGAATCATGGGCTATCCCTACTACGCTGGCTACAATGCCACCAAAGCTGGAGTGATCGAACTCACCCGCTCCATGGCGCTCGAACTAGCACCCCGAATTCGCGTCTGCGCCGTAGCGCCCGGATACGTCCTCACGCCGATGCAGCGCGCCGAGTACACCGACGCCATGCTCGAAGAAGTAAACCGCAAAATTCCCCTCCGCCGCCACGCCAAGCCGGAAGAGATCGCAGCCCTCTTCGCATTTCTAGCCTCCGACGACGCTGCCTACGCCACCGGCCACGTCTACACCCTAGACGGCGGCGAAACCGCCGGCGGCCTAGCCAGCCGCTAAGAGCTTGATTGTCATCCCGAGAGAGCGCGTTCTTTGCGCGAACGAAGGACCCGGGCGAGCCGCGCGAAGGGTCGCGTCCTTGCGACCCAATAAGCGCGCGTTTGGCTCGCTTCCCTACCCCCACCCCAATCTCCCCGCCAGTCGCATCACACGCACGACCCGATAAAGCGGAACCAGCGCCCCAGGCAACCGAACCGCCTCCCACTCGCCAGGCCCAGGAGTAAACGCCAACCGTGCAAGAAATCGGACCCGATCCGCGCGCCGTTCTCGAAGCCGCATCATCAGCTGGAAATAAGATATCCGCTCCGTGTCGTACGAAACTCCAGCAGCCAAAGCCGCTGCAATCTCATTAGCCAAGCCCCGCGCCGCCTGATCCGCAAGCACCTCGCTTTCGATCGCCACCGGAATCACAGTTCCCAAAAGCCGGTTTGCCAATAAAAGCGTAGCGCGCAGAATCCGCTCGATCCCCAAGTCCCGGGTTCGAACCTGCACCCGATCCCAGCCCAAATTCTCTCGCTTCAAAATCTGTGCGATGTCGCACAGCCAGATCAGCCGTCCCCAAACATGTTTCGCCGCATGCACCGACAACACCAGCAGCAGATCTTCAGGAGAAGGCGTTTTCACCGAACGCTCCGCCACCGTGACCTTCACCGCCCGCTCAAACAATCCGTCCATATCGAAGTCGACGGCATAGAACCGCGGCTGCAGAGCCCACTGCAGTTCCAGCAGGTTCGGCCCGGCAGGGCTGTCGAAGGTCCACTCATAGCCGGCAGCGATGTAATCTTCCAATACCTCGTCAGGTATGACGAGCCGCGTCGTATATTCCAGGTCCCGCAGAGCGCTCTTGATGCGCCCCACATCGCGCTTGCGCACAAACAAATCCATGTCACCGGACTGCCGCAGCGCCATGTCGCCGTAGTAAATCTCCGACATGACGACACCCTTGTAAGGAACGGCGTCGATGCCGAGTCCCTCGAGCCGGCCCACAATGCGAATTAATTCTCGCGTGAGAAAAAGAGACTTATAGACATTCCCTTCATAGCGCTGGCGAAGTGATGCCAGCACGAGCGAAGGAACCATGTCTCCCAGGCGCAAGAGGCTTTGATACAGCAGCGAAGACGTGCCGTGATTCTCCGCCAGGCGCAGCACCATCTCCCAGTCGACCGGTTTCTCTAATAGACGACGGATGCGGTCAAGCGCGCCGCTGGGATCAGCCGAGCTCGCGGCCAGCAGAAGATCCCACTCGGGGGCGACCGAAGTAGTTGGCGCATTGCTCACGGATGTCGAGCCATCTTAGCAGGGCAAGACACGCCGCTCGAATGCGGCCCAGCGGCGGGCGCTTCCCCTAAGGCACCGCCGCAGGTTACTTCCGTCACCTCCACTAGCCCTTTATCAGGCGCCGATCCAGCCTCAGTTCTGTCAAACTTAAGATATCGGAAACACTCTAAGAACAGGACCGATTAAGCATCGCATTAGGCATTCCAGATGGAAGTATTCACACCCAAGACGACGCGCCGCAGCACCCGAGTGCGGGTGGAAATTCCCATCACCGTCACCAGCCTCGACCGCAAACATGTGTTCGCTGCCGAGTGCGTGGCGCTGGTAGTGAGCGCGCAGGGCTGCGGATTCCGCACCCCGCAGGCCTTGCCGCTGGAAACTCCTGTCCTGCTGAGTAATCTGCCGGGCGGCGGAACCGCTTCCGGCCGCGTGGCCAATTGCCTGCCACTGGGCAGCGAAGGAAAGCAATTTCTTATCGGAGTAGCACTCTACAACTCCGGAAATGTATGGGGAATCGCCGATCCGCCCGCGGACTGGAATTGCGCCCCCACTGCCAGCCCTTCGTCAGGAAGTGCAGCCAAGGTCGCGCCCGCCAGCAAAAATGTCTGGCCCTACAACGTATTCTCCGGCCAGCGCGAAGCCCATCCCAGCAGAAAATAGTGGTCAGTGGTTGGAGATCATTGGTCAGTGGTCAGTGGTTGGAGATCAGTGGTCGGTGGTCAGTGGTTGGAGATCAGTGGTCGGTGGCCAGTGGTCAGTGATCAGTGGCCAGTCATCAGAAGTCGGCAGCCCGCACCGACCCGCAGAAAATGCAGATTCCTCCGAGGGATCCACACTGGCCACCGACCACTGACCACTGGCCACTGATTTTTGGCTCTTTCGTAACCTCGTCCCGTTGCCGACGAAGTGCCATACTCTAGCCACGATGTCCCAGACTCCAGAATCGGTCGCGCAGGCCTCACCGTCCGTAGCCTTTCAAGTCGGCAAGGACCGCCCGTTTCGGGTCAAGTTGCGCGGCTCCGTTCTGTCGCTCATCCGCCTGCCCAACCGGCGCCAGGTGCGCGGCAAAGTGCATCAGCTCTCCACGAGCGGCGGCCTCATGCATTTGGAAAAGCCTCTCGACGAAAAGCTGCGAGTTGAAGTCATCTTCCATCTTGGCGAGACCACCGTCCGCGAAAAAGCAGAAATGATGTTTCCCATGTGGGCCACGCAAGGCTGGCTGCAGCCCTTCCGCTTCATCGATCTGCCCGAGACCACTAAAAAGGCTCTCGAAGCCAACCTGCTGTCGTTCGTTAAGCACCTGCAAGATCCAAATTCCTGAGCCTGGCTTCCGCCAGAGGCACTCATCGCCTCCGTTCGTTCACGCCTTCGCTTCACAACACAAAGGCCGCCTCGCGGGCGGCCCTCATTGTGAGTTCTTGCGCGCCGACGGACTCTACGGCTTGAACTCAATTACACCAAACGTGCCCGCTAGATTGTTGAACGGACCGGCGGTGAAAAAAAGTTGGTTGACCCCACCGTTCACGTTCTTAGGCGCGCCTCCGCCAAACTCAATCCCCCAGAGCTGGTCGATGGCGATTTCTTTTCCGCTCGTGTCCTTGACCTTGCCCACGAACTGGCCGCTGTCGAGGTTAAAGCCGTTGATAGTGCCACTGTTCGTGTTGTTCGAGACCAGCAGAGTGTTGCTCAGCGGGCCAAAATTCCTGGGTGCCACGGCAAAACCCCAGGCCTGGTTTAAGGGCGGGCCTTGCGCAAGCACTTTTACGAATGTCCCGTCCTCCTCGAAGATATCGATTTGGCCGCTTGGCGCTGTCGAGGTTAAGGCAAAGGACACGTAAACCAGTCCATTGATGTCCGCGATGCCGAATGGTCCGTAAGCCGGCCCCAGCGTGGGGTCGGTAAAAGAATTAACCAGGTTGAAGCTGCCGTCATACACCTCGACCACATTCTTAACCAGGTTAGCGGCATACAGCAGATTGCCCGAGGGCCTGTTGGTGACGGCAAGGCCCGTGTAGCTTGCGCCGGCCGCCGAGTTATTCACCGCGATGATCGCGTCGTTGGGATTCGTCTCGGGAGCCCATCCGCTGATAGTCCCGTCGAGGGTCGCGAACACGAAGAACGTGGGCCATCCGCCTAACTGAAAATCGGGCGATCCATTGAAGACAATTCCGGTTGGTTGACCCGGACCCGCGCCATTTGCCGACGGAATCAATACTTCCAGTCCCTGCTTGATTCCCGCCCCGGTGTAGAGTGTGGACCACCCCGAGCCCTGATCGCTGACCCAGAACGGCCCGCCAGTACTGTAAGCAAGACCCCAGCCGTTCACTTGCAGGGGGTCGACATGTCTGGCCGCCCGTACCTGATTTGAATCCAAGTTTGTGAGTTTATACTGCGCCAGGGCGGCGTTCGAAACCAGCATCAACGCCAGGCCAAGGCAAACCGTGTAAGCGATCGTGCGACGCTGCATAAAGCCTCCTCTTTTTATTGCAAAGCCAGAGGCAGGGGTAGCTCGGCAACCCGCATTCGAAAGACTGATTCGAAAGGCTGGACCGCGATTTCTCTGACCGCTGTTGAGGGATGCTAGGTTCGCGACCGCGTCTGTTTGTCATCACCCTGTAATGAGTTTGTACAATTGTTGTCTGGAGAAGGCGCAAAGGCTATGGCATCAAGCAACGTGATTTTCTGGGAAGTCGACACGCAGGCGGACTTCATGCTCCCTGGCGGGAAGCTCTACGTGCCTGGCGCGGAACGCCTGCTCCCGAATATTCGCCGACTCACTGATGCCGCACGCCAAGGCCGCGTCTTTCTGGTCTCACACGGTTGCTTCCACACCCAGGACGATCCCGAATTCAAAACCTTCCCGCCGCATTGCATCCAGGGAACCGCAGGGTCCGCGTACGTTCCAGAAGCGCTGACCGATAAAGTTGTAACTGTGCCAAACGAAACAACAGCAACCCTGCCCCGCGATCTCGCGCAGTATCAGCAGATCCTTCTCGAAAAACAAACGCTCGACATTTTCGAATCCCGGCACGCCGACGAACTGGTAAAGCGATTACGCGAAAACGCCGAGTTCGTCGTCTTCGGCGTGGTGACGGAATACTGCGTTCGCCTCGCCGCCAAAGGATTACTTCAGCGCGGCCGCCGCGTCTCCATAGTCAAGGACGCAATCGAAACCCTGAAAGCCGAAGATGGGGCCCGCACCGTAGCCGAACTGCAAGCTCTCGGGGCAAAATTTATCACCACCGACCAGGCGCTGGCACTGCTCGACAGCCCGAAGTAGCAGCTGTACCGGATGTGCACTTCGCCGTTATCGACGGCTATGATATGTCAGCATCTCGGAGTCCTATGCGTATAGTGACAGGCCGTTCGAGTGGGTAAAGCAGAAAGAATGCGAGATAGGCGCAGGCGTCCGCTCAACGTCACTCCGCCGACCCCAGAGCAGCGCAGTTGGCAACTGCGTTCCTGGATGCTGATCGCAATCGCCGCGGCTGCTCTGTGCGCCCTTGTGCTGATTGCCTACGCCAAAAGCCTAAGCAACAGCTTCGTATGGGACGACAATCAGCAGATCGTGATGAATCCTGATCTCCGGCCCGATGCGCCCTGGTCGCACTTGTTTTCCTCAGACGTTTGGGGTTACAAGCACCCCAACCAGCCCGGGCATACGAATTATTACCGCCCGTTTCAAATGATCGCCTATCGCCTGACGGCGGAGTGGTTCGGACTTCAGTCGCAATCTTTGCATACTCTCAGCATTGTGTTTGCCTTGGCTGCGGTTCTCGCCGCATTCACTGTTTATTTGAAATTGACTCGACGCCTCGCAGTCGCATTTTCCGCCGCAGCCCTGTTCGCGGTCCACCCTGTCCACTCCGAAGCAGTGGATTGGATTTCCGCCCTGCCCGAGCTTGGATGCGCAACTTTCGTTCTCATCTCGTTCGCCTTGTTTCTTTCCTCCTACGATCCCGGCTCAGGCCTGAGTCCGACGCGGCGCTTTCTACCCAGGCACTGGATCCTACTGTGCCTATCTTTGCTGGCGTTCGCCGCAGCGCTGCTGTGGAAAGAAACGGCGATGGTGTTTCCCGCAATAATCGCAGCTTACGCGGTTTGCCTTCGGGCCGGCAATTTCAAAGAGCGGCTTCTCTCGTCTGCAAAGCTTAGTGTCCCGTTCTGTTGTGTGCTGGCTGCCTACCTCGTTTTGCGCTTTCGGATGCTTGGCTCTCTCACCACGCGCCAGCGAATTTGGGGGCTGACGAGCTTTCAAGTCGGCCTGAACGTCTTCCACCTGTTGGCGCAGTACTGGTGGAAACTAATTGCTCCTCTCCCTTTGAATGCTTATTACGTGTTCTCTCCAGTGCACTCCATTGCGGATCCCCGGGCGATAGTCGGCATTCTCTTTGTAGCTCTCGCCTGCGTCGCTATCGGCTACGCGTTCGGCCGCGCTCCACTGATCGCGTTTGCGGGGTTGTGGGTGTTCATAACTCTGCTGCCGGTCATGAATATTTATGCCTTGGGTAGAAACGCCTTCGCGGAACGTTATCTCTACCTTCCGTCGGTCGGCTTCTGTCTGCTCGTGGCAGCAGTCGCGGCTTCCGCCGTGAAACGATTGCCCCAGAATTTCCGAAAGCCTTTATCCGTTCTTCTTCTCGTGGCCGTCGTGGTCTGGTTCTCCGCGGAAACGTTCGCGCGGAATCCGGACTGGCATGACGACGCGACACTATTCCGCAAGACTCTGGGTGCTTCGCCCGATGCGCCGTTTGTGCATTTTATGGTTGCCGCCACCGAAGGTGACAATCCCGCGGAATCCGAATCCGCCGAAGTGCACTACCTGCGTGCGATTGCCTTGGCGAGGGATGAGAATCCGCCCGATTCGCTCGACTTGGCCCGCAGCTACGAAGGCTTGGCGTCTCTGTATTCCGATCGCGGCGATTACGCTCGCGCTCTCCAGGTCCTGCGCGAGTGGCGCGACGCTGTTCCGAGCGATCCTGAATTGGATGCCGAAGAGGGTCTGGTCCTTCTGAAATCAGGACGCTGGCAGGAAGCCGGGCCGATCTTGAATCGCGCCTACGCGGCCCACCCCCAGGACGAAAATGTTCTTAACGCGCTCGGCTTGCTCAGCTGGGAACACGAGCGAAATCTTGTTGAAGCCGAAAGATTCTTCACGCGCGCACTTGCCATACACACTGCGAAAGACGATTTCCAGGCTTCGCTGCACAACAATTTGGGCGGCGTCTACGGCGACCTCCAGCAGTTTCCCTTAGCCCTCGAGCAATTCGAATCCGCGATCGCCATTTCTCCCGCAGACGCGGAATATCACACAAACATGGCCGTCGCGCTGGCAGAATTGAATCGCTTCGAGGAGGCAGCGGCCGAGGTTAAGATTGCGCTGAGAATCGCTCCTAATTACCCTCCGGCGCGCGCGGTTCTTGAGCGACTGCAGCGTCGGTGAGCATTCAGCCCGCCAGAGTCTCGATGGCGTGCACGGCATCAGCGGACAGTTCCAAGCCAGCGCTCGCTAAATCCTGTTTCATGTGCTCGGCGTCGGACGTGCCGGTCAGTGGCAGCATTCCGATCGCGCGAGCAAAAGCAAACACAATCTGTGCGGCAGTTGCGCCAGCCCGTGCCGCAAGGCCCGCGACCATAGGGTGTCGAAGCACTTCTGCATTCGCCGTAAGCAGCGAAAATCCCTGATACACGATCTTCCGCTCACTGCAGACCCCCCGCACCTCGCGGTCCCAGCCAAAGCGCGCATAGCATCGATTCTGCACGAACGCCGGGGCCTCTGAGTGAGCAGCGACCATCTGCTTCAGGTGCAGCAAGGAAACATTGCTCACACCAAGCAGCCTCGTGCACCCGGCATCACGCTCCTTCTTCATCGCTTCCCAAACCTCGGAGTCCGCATCAGTCCAGCCATAGCCCGAGGAGGGCCCATGCAGCACGTAGCTGTCGACGTGATCAGTCCCAAGATGTTCCAGCGAACTGGCCATTGATTGCGCAACTTGCTCGGAGAGTTTGGCCGCAGGGTCGTAGGGCAGCCGGTGATCCTGGCCAGGTCGGTAAGTAAATTTCGTCTGGAGAAAAAGATCGTCGCGCGTCACCACCCCCGCATGATAAGCCGCCGCCAACCCTTGCCCCGCTCCAGCCTCGAAGTAATGCCGGCGCTGGTTAGCCGTGTCGATGCCCCGAAATCCCGCGCGCAGCGCCAATTCCACGAGCGCCGCAGTACGCTCTTCCTTCCACGCTGTCCCGTAGAGAAAATCAGGAGCCGATGAAGCGCGAACAATTGGCATGCCGCTATTCTGCCACGAGCGTCCGCCATTTAAGACTGTGTTAGCTTTATAGCATCGCGGGCCCGTAGCTCAGTGGTTAGAGCCGTGGACTCATAATCCATTGGTCCCAGGTTCGAATCCTGGCGGGCCCACCAGCGCTTTCTGCTGCATATCTTTGCCTCCCGGCGCCTTCCTGGCTTACCATCTCGGCACTGCTCTGGTTTGCGGAGATCTTCGGGCAATGTGACAATGGCTGTATGCAAAAATCCTCCACCACCGCAATACACCTATTGGCGGCCGGGATGCTGCTGGGGAACGCCCTGGCGCAACAGACTCCGGCAGCGACAACTCCAGCAGCTTCTCCGGCCCCGGCCACTTCGCCCAAGGCGCAGGCGCCAGCGGCGAAGGCGCATTCCGCGACTGCCGCAAAGAGAACATCAGCAGCTCCTCTGGTTCTCAAAACCGAAAAAGACAAGTTCAGCTATGCCCTCGGAATGAATCAGGCTAAAAGAATGAGTGAGGGTCTTAAGAAACAGTCGGTCCCGTTCGATTCCGCGATCTTCCTCCGAGGGATGAGAGATGGTTTTGCCGGTGGCAAGACGCTGCTGACCGACGAGGAAGCCCAGGCCGTGATGACTGAAATGCAGAAGCAGATGCACGAGCAACAGCAGGCCAAGATGGAGCAAGCCGCCGCAGTCAACAAGAAAGAAGGCGACGCTTTTCTCGCTGCTAACAAAGGCAAAGAAGGCGTAGTCACATTGCCCAGCGGGCTGCAATACAAGATTCTGACGGCAGGCACGGGGACGAAGCCCACCACAGGCGATTCCGTGGTCTGCAACTATCGCGGTACGCTGATCAACGGCACCGAGTTCGACAGCTCGTATAAACGCGGACAGCCGGCGACGTTCCCCGTGACTGGGGTGATCAAAGGCTGGACCGAGGCGCTTCAGCTTATGCCGGTCGGTTCGAAGTGGCAGCTGTTCATCCCGGCCGATCTGGCTTACGGAGATCGCGGCGCAGGCGCTGACATCGGTCCTGGCTCCACTCTCATTTTTGAAATCGAGTTGCTCTCCATCAAGGATAAGAACGAGACTCCTGAAAAAGGTGAGGAGAAGAAATAGAGCTTCGGGCTTCGGGCGTCGGCTTTCAGGCTTCGGCTTTGGAGAACCTTAGCCGGAGTCCGACACCCGAAGCCCGTATAATAATTCCTGGGATAATCAGGTTCCGACTGAAGGACGTGTATGGCGCACAATGTTTTCTGCGTGAAGTTGAAACGAGAAATGCCTGGGCTGGACGAGCCGCCTTTCGACAACGATCTCGGCCGCAAGGTTTATGACAACGTGTCCCAGGAAGCGTGGCGGATGTGGACTGAACACTGCAAGATGCTCCTCAACGAATACCGGCTGAACCCCGCCCGGCGTGAAGATCAGGAAGTGATCGTCAAGCAGATGGACCAGTTCTTCTTCGGGGAAGGTTCCGCTCTGCCTAAGGAGTACGTGCCGCCGGCACAGAAGTGAGGATTGTTTCGAGGCGCAGCGACGGACAGCAGGTCCTCTCTTCGCTCACTATCGCTCCCCTCTGGTCGGAATGACAGAGCGGTTCATAGTTCATCATCAGTAATCCAATCGAACTTAATCCAATCGAACCGGCCCGCCTGCTATCATTTCGGCCATGTCCACGGCACAAACCTGGGATCCGGCGACCTATGCGCGTAACGCGAGATTCGTATCCGATTTAGGATCGCCCGTTGTCGAGTTGCTTGCACCTAAGCCCGGTGAAAGGATCCTCGACCTTGGTTGCGGAGACGGAGTTCTCACGAAAAAGCTAGTGGATCTGGGCTGTGAAGTGGTTGCCGTCGATTCGAGCCTTCCGCAGGTCGAAGCCGCGAGGAAGCTCGGCTTGAACGCGCACGCCATCAGCGGCGAAGACCTGCCATACAACGAAGAATTCGATGCCGTGTTCAGTAACGCGGTGCTGCACTGGATTAAGCGCGCGGATCCGATGATTGCTGGAGTGTATCGGTCTTTGAAACCGGGCGGCCGATTTGTTGCTGAATGTGGAGGCCACGGTTGCGTTCAGAAGATCCGGACTGCTCTGGTGCAAGCACTGGATCGCCGCGGAGCCGATGGCGAGGCTCGCGTTCCGTGGTATTTCCCCACACCCGGCGACTACGCTACGAGGCTGGAACGCGCGGGGTTTCGCGTCGATAGCATTGCGCTCATCCCGCGTCCAACTCCCTTGCCGGGCGACGTCGTTGGTTGGTTGGAAACGTTTGCTCTCAATTTCTTCCAAGGCTTCTCCGACGAAGCTCGCACCGAGTATCTGCAGGAGGTTCGGATGGTGTTGGAGCCGCAACTTCGCGATGCCGACGGAACCTGGGTGGCCGACTACGTACGGCTTCGATTCGCGGCCACCAAGGCCTGAGAATGGTAGGCGAAGCATCAGCAAAATCCCTTGAGGGATGGGAACTTGGAATCCCACGTTTCGCAAAGAACGCGAAACATGGGGCACCCGGCCTTTTCAAAGATTCCACCTACGGATTGAAATAGGGATCGTTCGCCATGCGGATGAAAGCCGCTTCCGAGGCAGGAGATGAACTGATGCGCCAATCAGCCTCCTTTTTGATGTCGAACCATACGACACCTTTGATCAGCGGGAAGCGAGTGCGAAGCGTGGGAATTATTTTGTCGATCCATTTTGCTTTGTCCCCACCAGCCTCAGCGGAAGCCATCTCTCCAATCAGAATCGGCTTCTTCTTGGCTGCCAACAGCGGGTAGATGTTTTGAAATACCTGCTGGAAAGTTTGCCAGCCGCCGTTCGTCGTACCCCAGTTGTAGCCATCGACGCCGGTCCAATCGACGTAGGCATCGCCGGGGTAGTAGTCCATCGTAGTGCGGTTGCCTCCAGGGGTATCGGTAACATTGGGGCACCACGCCCAAACCACATTCTTCGCGCCTGCGGCGACGAACAGGTCGTGAATGTGTCGATAAGCGGAAACGTACAGGGGAGCGTTGTTGCCGCTCCAGGCCTCGTCGCCGTTCATCTCGGCGGCAAAGTCTAGAAAAAACCTCTTACCGAGCGCCTTCGAACCCTTGGCACGCGCGATGATCGTAGCATCGAGGCTTCCATCGGCGATTTTGGCGAAGTCGATCTTATGGGGTTCCCAACTGATGAGAGGAATGCGTCCCGCGGCCAGGTCCGCCTGGGTGACGCTTCCGGTCCAATCCGCGTCCCACGAGTAGTAGGCGAGGTGAATGGCAGGCGTGCGCCCGAGCTTTCGCGTCGTCTCTTCGATGCTGCCCGCGCCATAGAATTGCCCGAGCAACGCACCCGATGCGGGCTCGAGAATAGATGTTCGAACAGACGATCCACGCGACTTCTGGCTTGCGGCATTGGTAGGCACTCCGCTCAAAGCCAGCGTGACAATGCCTGCCAGACAGACGACTAAGATCAAAGGCTTGGCCATTATCTCCATAGCTTAATACAAGCAGCTTCCACAGGATGAGAAGGGTCAGGAGATCGGAATGACATTCTCATTGGACTTCGTTTAGGCTGCGGGGTGGAACAATGCAAAGTCTTATAGCGGAGGAACGACTTGCGCTCTATCCATCGATTGCTGGCTCACGGTTTTTTGATTCTCGTGCTTTCAGGGGCTGGGATCGCCGCCGGCGCTCACTCTGATCTTTATGTTTCGACCAACGGCAACGATTCGAACCCGGGGACGATCGACAAGCCGCTGCGCACGATTCAACATGCCGCCGACATTGCGAAGCCCGGAGACACGGTTAATTTGCGGGCGGGTACGTACTGCCAACAGCTCGCGGTGAACGTCTCCGGAAACGCCGAGCAAGGGTTCATCACGTTTCGCAGCCAGCCCGGCGAGCACGCGATTCTCGACGGCGGTTGCCTCACGCCTCCGGCAGGCCAGAGCAGCATGGTGCTGCTGACCAACGTGAGCTTTGTGCGCATCGAGGGACTTGAGATAGGCAACTACCGGACCA
>JBAWCJ010000242.1:0-17733 GCA_049590215.1 Candidatus Sulfotelmatobacter sp.
ATCGCACGAACTGCATCCAAGAAGGCAGTCAAATGATTCTCGGTGAACTCCACTTCTTTACCAAAGCATTGCTCAAAGCCAATGGTGGTCGATTGTTTGGCACATGGATTCTCTCCATGAGAAAACACTGCCTCATATTCACGATCTGCGTCGGCCACATGGGGGTGGTCCTTCGCATTCGCGGCTCCGATTAACGCCAAAATGATGACTCCACAGCTAAGGTACTTAGAGAAATTCGACATGGCAGTCCCCGGAAAGCGGGAAAACACTCGATGAGGATACCCGGGCGAATCGGGCGATTCAAGGCCGATCAGTTGGCGCTAAATCCCGACATTGTTTATGGAATCATTACGCTCATTGACCTCGACTGCGGCGGTTTGGAGTGATCGCGCCTGATAATGTCAACGATCCGGTCCAGTTCACCCGGAACGCTTCTAAAACGCTCTCCCTTCAGGATTGTCACTTTCTATACAGGAGGATAAGTTCGTCATTTCGCCCGAGTGATCCATCAGCAGCTTTTTGCCCTCGCTCTGGATCTCACCGGTCGTACGAGGCTGCCGATTGCCGGAACCGGGAAATAACAGATACAGAATTCCGTCAGACTCGCCTCCGTGGCGTGCGTCAGACTGGATGCCCAGTGCGTCGGCCAGCGCGACCGAGCCTTCGCCTAAGGTCCCAACATCTGCATAGATAGCGAAGGACGATTTGCCGTTTCGGAGGTTGACGACGACTGCGAAATCCCCCAAGCGCGCGCCTCCGCGATCGGCTACGTCTTGCGGCAACACTACATAAGGAATCTTCGATGCGTTCACATATCGAGTCGGATCAGCGAACCTCTTGGTTTTGTCTGAAAGCGATGTGCATGAGATGTAGTAACCGGGGAAAGGATCGCTCGCTTGCTGGATCAACGGATCGCCGTCTGGATCGGTAATGATGCCGTCCCAATGGCCTGGCTTACCAGCATTCGCCAATGCATCAAGCCCGGCGTCGTCGGGATCATACGCATCGGGCGAGCCGTCTGCGTCGATCGTCATACCCGAGATGAAAAAGAAGGCTTGGCGGTCCAGTAACTGCCAGACCGGCACTTCACGTAAATCCTGGCCCCCTCGATCCCACGCCGAAATGTCCAGCAGCACCGATCTTGCACTGGGGCAAGTCTTCGCCTGTCCCCCTGGTGCCCGGGGTTCGTCGACGCGCCCTCGAAGTCCGGCAACCAACACGGCGTTCCATCCAACGGAATCATAGATCGACTGTGGATGGGCGAACTGGGGATCAGCAAGGATTTTGACGCTTTGCGCAAATCCCAATGCAGCCAACGACACGCACCACACGACCCCGAAGGACGCAATTCGCTTTACCATACCGCAACCGGCAAGCGCCAAGCTCTTACCAACTGGACGACTCGCTCTCTATTCGATTGACCTTAGCACTCCACGCAGCCTTAGTCTGAGCAAGAGCGCTCACTCGCAAGAGTGGTGCAAAGCACCGCGGTTTTTGCGCAGGACGGGGTAGTGGGCGTCTCCGTCGCACCCGTTGATCTGGGATCGGGCATTTTTTCGATGAGTGCGAAGGCCTGATTTCGTCCGTTGGACAGGTGGATACTCTGGTTTACGGGCTACGCATGTTATGTAATCCCAGATTCATGAAGAGGTAAGAACGACAACAGAAGGATTCCCACGATATAGAAAACCGAGGTTGTGAACGTAAACGCCAGGCTCGACAACTATTAGGCCGGTTATAATTCACGCCGATGGCGAGCGAACCCTTTCTCTCGTGGGCGAACCGGACCCTGCTTCGGCCGGGGCGGGAAGATCCCTACCTGTCGATCCAGGATATTGTGGTTTTCGTTCGCGATCTGGACGTGAGTAAGCGGTTCTACCTGGAGCAATTGGGCTTCGAGCTGATCACAGAGCAACGCCTTCCTACTGGCGAACGGTGGATCGAAGTGGCGCCTCCCGACGGCAGCGCGGATCTTGCGTTGGTTGAACCGAAACCCGACTCGCCGGAATACAAACTGATTGGCGGCTACCGCTGGGTTCTGTTCATGACCGAGGATGTCCAGGCCAAGTACAAAGAATGGAGCGAGCGCGGGGTTCGTTTCTCAACCGCTCCGGAGACGCCGGGGTGGGGCGGCACTTATGCGCGCTTCGAGGATCCGGACGGGAATGCGTTTGGCCTGGAAGGGTTCGATGAGGTGCGGCAGAGCCTGGAGTTGCGGCGGCAGGCGCAGGCCGAGAAACTTGAATTGGAACGCCGCACTGCTCAGGAAATGGAAATCGCGCGGCAGGTGCAGGCGCGATTGTTTCCGCAGATTCAGCCGGAGATGGAAACGCTGGAATACGCGGGCATCTGCCTGCAGGCGCGGCAGGTGGGCGGGGATTATTTTGATTTTCTGAATCTGGGGCCGCAGCGGCTGGGGTTGATCATTGGCGATGTTTCAGGCAAAGGGATTGCCGCGGCTCTGCTGATGGCGAACTTGCAGGCCAGCCTGCGGAGCCAGACCGCGCTGGCCTTCGATGAGCCCGAGGCGTTGCTCTCGTCTGTGAACCGCCTGTTTTACGACAACACTGGCGACAGTGCTTATGCCTCGCTTTTGTTTGTCGACTACGACGAGGCGACGCGCCGGCTGCGCTACGTCAATTGCGGGCATTTGTCAGGCCTGCTGGTCAGAAGCGACGGCAGGGTGGATCGGCTCGATTCCACAAGCACGCTGCTCGGGCTGTTTAGAGAGTGGAGTTGCTCGATGCAGGAGCACCGGCTCGCTCCCGGGGACGTGCTTGCGCTTTACACGGATGGCATCACCGAAGCCTATAACGAGCGCGGAGAGGAATTTGGCGAGCGCTGCCTGATCGAAACGCTGCAGCAACATCGGGACCTGCCGTGCCAGGATTTGTTGACCGCGATTGTGGATGGGGTGCGGCGATTCAGTTTTCCGGAACAACACGACGACATCACGGCGATCGTCGCGAAGTTCAAGGCGGCGAAGTTCAAGGCTGCTGACTGACTCAGGCGTTTGAGGTATTCGGAGGGAAGACGATTCCCCAGAAAGTTTCGGCGCGTTCGCCTTGCTCGGCAAACTCGATGGCATATGTGGAAACGCCATCGAGTGCCGCCACCTGCGCAACTACGCGAGCCGAGAGCGCGGCGCCTTGCTTGTTGCTTACCGTGACGAAGGAGCCCACCTGAAGCTCACGACGGAGTTGAACGGCAGCGCCGTGCTTATTCAATTTCGTGGCCTTGGCCGGCATGGTGAAGGCAGCTTTCTGGCGATCTTCGCCGGACAGTCCGACAGTGGCGTGGAGCGCCATACGATGGCTGCGGCGTTTTGAGATCTGGCCGCGGGTGGCGGTTGGGTTAGGAGCGAGGCCGGGACGGTGCGGTTTCGAGTGGGGATGTGCAGGTTTCAGGTTCATTGTGATCGTGACGTTAGAATGGGCTGTTGATCGCTGCAATGTGCCGTTCGTCACCTCCGTGGGTTACCTCGCAGAACTTGTTGATTCTTCAAAGTGCGGGGTGTGGTGCTGCACGGCAGGAAATAGGACATGTACCAGAACCGGCGGCTGAAGCCGGATTAGCCATGGTTCCCCGTTTACACTCAAGGGCCCATTACCGTCCCGTCACTGGCTATACACACCCAGGTATCTCCGCGGCGTACCCACATGTCGATGAACCGTGCCCGCAGGGTATATGGCTTCCCCTTCTTCATGCCATTTTCCCGATATACGCCGTCGACGATAGCAGCCGTGCCGTAGACACGCACCTTCATGGATTCGCTCGCCACCCGCGCGGGATGCTTCAACTGCGACTCTACGCTGGCCATATACTCCGTCTTACTCATCAGCTCGCCCTCAATACCGACGTACACCAGTTCCGGGGCCAATAGCAGATCGAGCCCTGCCGTGTCTTTGGTTTGCACGGATCGATTCCACGCATTTTCCAGGTTCAGGATTCTGGCCTGGTCGTCATCAATCTGACTCCATCCGCCCACCCATGCCATGCCCACAATCGCCAAAATCAGAACCTTCCCTCTCATGAAGCAGCCCTCTACAGCAATCATCGGCAACTCTACGACCCTGCTTGAACCGTGGTCGGGTTCCACCGTCTGCCCCGCCTCGACCACTTATGGCAAAGCTACAACTGTAGGTGAACGGTAAGCGATGACGGAAAGTGTTTTTCAGCTACTGGAGTTTGGCGTACTCCGCCCTGGCTTCTTTCAGGATGGGAATGTCGGGGTCGGCGGAATTCCAGAGGGTCAGGAAGTCTTTGTAGGCGGCGCGGGCGCGGGCGTGGGACTTATCGGCATCCGCTTTCTGGCCTTGCCCTTGAAAAGTTTTCGACTGGAGGGCGTGGGCGCGAGCTACTCCGAGATGCGCCAGAGTTCCCGTCCAGCAGTTCCACACAATGCCGCTGTGGGCGAGGATCTTCTCGAACTCGGCGGCGGCAGCTTCGGGCTGTCCGACTGCCAGGTAAGCCTCTCCGCGGACGTACACCGGATAGAGGCACGAGATATTATTGACGAACGGAATTTGCCCTAACTCGACGGTGTAAGCGGCTTGCAGAATATTGAGGGCATCGGCTGGTTTCTTTTTGTCGAGAGCTAATTGCGCGTCGATCGCCGGCAGCCAGAGCGCCTGGACTTGGGTGTCGAGTGGGAAGCGTTTGCTTAAGTCTTGCGCCAAGGATTCGGCTCGCGCTGTATCGCCGGCCATGGCCAGCGCGAGGGCCGCTTCGCTCTCCGCTCCCTGACTTGCGGGAGCAAGCTTCAGAGTTCCTACCACTGTGCGCCGGGCTTGCATGGCGTTGCCGAAAGCCGCTTCTCGCTGCGCGGCAATCGCCAGATAGACTGCGGCATTTTCTTTGTTATCGGCACGTACTGCGGAGTTGACTGCGCGGTCGGTCAGTTCGCGAGCCTTACGAAGATGACCCGCGTAGGCCTCGGTGTCTGATTCGAGTGCGAGTCCGACGTTTTCAAACTCCGTCTTGCTGGCAAACCAACGTTCCTGCTCAGCCATCGCCGCGGGGTCTGCTCCGACGAAGCCGAGAGCATACGAGGCGTTGTGCAATATGAAATCATCTACATTTCGCGACTGCGCCTGGTAGATGACTTGCCGGGTTTCGTCATAGCGCTGCAAGGCGAGAGCATAGTTGGCGAGATTTTCGTACTCACTCACGGCTTCCGGTGCACGGCGCGCGACTTGCGTCGTCATTTCCGTGGCTTTGTCGTATTGCCCCAGCGCGGCGTACACCAAACCTAAATTGACGTAGGCTGCATCTTCGCGCGGGTAAATCTCCATCTCCTGCTGAAACGTCTGGGCTGCTTTATCGAGTTCGCCGGTGGCGTAGGAATAATAGTCGGCACTGATGGTGAGCCTTTCGCGCTCGCTGGCGTGCTCGCGCAACTGAAATGCCTTTGTGAAATACTCGCTGGCGCGCCCGAGCTCGCTGAGCGTGGCGTAGTCAATGCCCAATGCCCTGTAGGCCATGGCAAAATCTGGATCGAGCGCAATGGCACGTTGATCGTAGGGCAGGGCTGCGGCGGGGCCTTTGTCGTCGGACGCCCGTCTGCCCAGACTGAGCGCTCGCAAGGCTTCGAGCGAAGACGTGGTGGCCTGTTCCAGTGGAATGTCGAACTTCTGCACCGTCGCCAGTGATTCACCCAGTTCTCCGCGCAGCCGGGATGCCGCCTCGCCTAACGCGTCGAGGACCTTCTCTTTGGAAGCCGCCGTCCTTTGATCTTCGGCGAGGGTGTCTCCGCTCTGGCAATTCACCGCCTTCAATCCCAGTACGTATTCGCTGCCCAGAGTGCCAATGGCTCCGGCGAGATAAGCTTTGCTGCCGGCGCGCTGGCAAACTTCGCGGGCTACCTCAGGCGTGAGCTTCGTGCTTGCCGGGCGGGTCATCAGTTGCAGGGCTTTCGCGACCTCGCTGTCGGAAAGGACGTTCAAGAAAGGTGATTGCCGAAGAGAAACGTTGAGCGCCGTCTTTAGCGTGTCATCAAACACTGCATCGCCGGTGGAATTCGAGAAATCGCCGAGAACGATTGTGTCCTTGGCAGTGATTTGGAAAGCAGGACGGTGAAGTGTCCGGTATGCTCCAACCGCCGCAACTGCCACGATCAGAGCTGTGGCAGGCCAAAAATACTGGCGCCGACTGACCCGGTCCTTGACTGGAACTCCGATTGGAAGCGCGATTGGAGTTGCGGTTTGCAGTTCGGGCGTCCAGGCCACCGGCGCAATAAAGCGATAGCCACGGCGGGGAACGGTTTCCAGGAACCGGGGATTGTCGGCCGAGTCGTTCAAGGCCGCACGGAGCTTCCGCACCGCCGTATTCAAGGCGTCGTCGAACTCCACGAAAGTGTCGCGCGACCAGAGTTTTTGCCGGATTTCTTCCCGGGTGACGATTTGACCGGGGCGTTCAAGTAACAGCGCGAGAATCTGCAGCGGCTGTTCCTGGAGATGAATCCGGAAGCCGGCCTTGGTGAGCTTGCCTTCCTGGAAATCAGCCTCGAAGGCTCCGAAGCGAACGATCCGGCCCGCTGGTCTGCCCTGCTGCATTACGAGCGCCCCGCTGCATATTGCCGGAAATTCTAGCACGGGAGATCAGAGATCCGGATAACTGCTTTTCCCTCCGTGTGTTAGCTGGTTAGGTCAAATCCGGCAACAGTTTTGTTGCCTTTTGTTCGGAGTTCGATCAAATTGCCGCTGTTATGAATGCTGGCCGGCGCCGGACGGGTCAGTGCGGAGGTAGCATCGAGCCGCAGCCCTGCTGGGGCGCACCGGCAGTTTCATACTTGAGGGGGTAAACCCGAGCCGGGAGAACCGCTGGGGGAGCGGTCTCCCGGCCCGCGAACCGATCTGGATGCTGACTAACGACTACTGGAGTCGGCTCCGAGATCAACCGAAGGAAGGGCCGCTTATGTTTGTCCGCAAAGTTGCTGCGCGTTTGAAACCAAACTCACTTACGGAATTTACCAATCTTATGGAGCGGGAAATCCTTCCCTGGCTAAGAACGCAGGAAGGTTTCCTGGATCTGATTATTCTGGCGGCCACCGATGGAAGAGAAGTGGCAACCATCAGCTTTTGGGATCGCAGAGGGAGTGCGGAAGCTTACAACTCTACCGGCTATCCGCAAGTGCTGCATACTCTGGGGGAACTCTTGGACGGGAATCCTTATCTTAAGACATTTGAGGTTGTGAGTTCGACCCTGCGAAGGGTCGACCCCGCTGCGCCGCCCGAGGCAGAAGATCTGGTCCGAGAAACTGGTTCGGCACAAGATCGCAGTCACTCTTATGTGACGAGCGTGTGAACCTCTTTCAGGGAGTTGGATTGGGCGGGCTCGGTCCCGCCCTTTTTTCTTGCCCTCTCGGGGCAGGCTTCCAGCCGCCGGGACGTGGGCGCTACTCCTTTACTTTACTTCTACTTCTTCCGGCCTCGTATGGCTTCCCGCGCTTCTTTGTCTGCTGTTCTTCGGCGTTCGGTTTCGCGTTTATCCCAGAGCTGCTTGCCTTTGGCTAGGGCTAATTCGACCTTTACTTTGCCATTCTTGAAATACATACGGGTGGGGATGAGGGTCAGGCCTTTTTGTTGGGTCTTGCCGATCAGCTTGCGGATTTCTTCTTTATGCATCAGCAGCTTGCGGGTGCGGAGCGGGGCGTGGTTGTGGATGTTGCCGTGCTCGTAGGGGCCGATATGGGCGTTGAGCAGCCAGAGTTCGCCATCTTTGACGAGGCCATAGGAGTCTTTGAGGTTAGCGAGGCCGCCGCGGACCGATTTGGCCTCGGTTCCGGTAAGGGCAATTCCGCACTCAAATTTTTCCAGCAAGAAATAGTTATGTGAAGCGATCCTATTAACGGCGGCGTCTCGCTGACCGGAGGCTGTCGGTTCGCGGCGGGGGGATTTCTCCGGGCTGGGCTTGGTTTGGTGTATGGATTGGCGCGGCATGGGTTCGGATCAGATCCAATCTTAGCAGCAGATCACGGGGTTCGGCTGTCGGGCTCCGGGAAGCGGGAAATGTTGTTGTGGAGACTCCTCGCGGGGCCGTTGGGGCCGCATGCGGGCAAGGGGTCCGCTTCGGCTTCGCTCAGGGCAGGCTTTCGAATGCGCATGACCGTCTTTTAGACGATCATGCTTCGCTCAGAATGACAGGTCGAGTGGGGCGGATCTCGGGAAGCGTAAAGGTCGGAGCCCGGAGCTGGGTCTTTTTACCTTTTGGACTAAGACAAAAGAGTATAACTTTCGCAGGTGCAGGCACATGGAGAGCTGGGAAATGCGATGCTATAATCGCATCGAAAGCGTTGTTTTGCGGTCGCGCCAAGTGTTTCGAGTGAATCCCCCGGTTCGCTGGTGGGTGGGATAAAGTCTGCCTGTCCGGCGAAGATTTTGTAGACGAGGAATGCGAATGAGACGTCTGAAGCCCGCGGCCGCTGTGCTGCTGGTTATACTCGCCATACTGCCGGCCATCGCCGATAAGGCCAAGAGTGCCTACGACAAGGGCCAGGACGCCGAGGCGCGGGAGAACTTCGAAGCGGCTTACAATTTTTACAAGCAGGCTTACGACCTGAAGCCAAAGGATTTGCGTTACAAGGCGTCGTTCCAGCGCTTGCGTTTTAAGGCGGCGGCAACCATCGTCCACCAGGGTGAGGAACTTCGCGATCAGGGGAAACTGCAGGAGGCGCTGGCCTATTTTCAAAAAGCGGCGCAAATCGATCCTTCGCTGGTTATCGCACAGCAGGAACTGCAGCGCACGCTGCAGATGATTAATGATGCCAGCCATTCTTCGCCGCAGGCCGCGGGTCCGCCCAACAATCTGGAAAAGGAGATCAGGGATGCGGCGGGGCCGGTAGAACTTGCTCCTATTTCAAACGTCCCAATCACGGTTAAGCTCACTGAAGATTCCAAGGTCATCTATCAAACCATCGGGCAGTTGGCCGGGATCAACGTTCTTTTCGATCCCGACTATACGTCGCGGCGCATCAAGGTCGAACTGAATGGAGTGACGCTGGAAGACGCGCTGGAGATTACGGCGCTGGAATCAAAAACCTTCTGGCGTCCGGTGACCAGCAACACAATCTTCGTGGCGCAGGACAATCCCGCCAAGCGCAAGGAGTTGGAACAGAGCGTCCTGAAGACTTTTTATCTTTCGAATATTTCACAGCCCACCGAGTTGCAGGATGTGGTGAACGCGATTCGCGCCGTGCTGGATGTGCAGCGCGTGCAGCAGTTGCTCTCGCAGAATGCGCTGGTGGTGCGGGGCACGCCCGACCAGATTGCGCTGGCCGAAAAGCTGGTGGACGACCTGGACCGGGCGCGTCCGGAAGTGATCGTCGACATCGCGGTATTGCAGATCAGCAGAGACAAATCGCGTACCCTGGGATTGCTGCCGCCGAGCAGCGCCACCGTTACCCTGCAGAGCAACATCAACACTTCGACGCCTGCGACGAGCACCACGGGAACGACCACCACCAGTACCGGCTCTGGCGGGCTGGAGCTGAACACGCTGGGCAACCTGAACGCCACCGACTTTCAGGTGGCGATTGGTTCCGCGAACCTGTCGGCGGTGATGGGTGACAGCGACACCAAAATGTTGCAGAATCCGCAGGTGCGCGCTCTGGATAACCAGAAGGCGACGCTCAAGATCGGCGAACGCGTGCCGGTGGCCACCGGGTCGTTCCAGCCGGGTATTGGAGGCGTGGGTATTAACCCGCTGGTCAACACCCAGTTTCAATATCTGGACGTGGGCGTGAACATCGACGTGACGCCGCATGTGCACGCCGACCGTGAAGTGACGCTGAAGATCACCATGGAAATCTCGTCGGTGGTGGGCCAGTCGAGCATCGGCGGCATCAGCCAACCCATCATCGGGCAGAAGAAAATCGAGCACGAAATCCGGCTGAAGGATGGGGAGCCGAGTTTGATTGGCGGGATCTTTGACGATTCTCAGACGAAGTCCCTGGCAGGAATTCCGGGGTTGGCGCAGATTCCCATCTTGCGGTACCTGTTTGGCCAGGTAACGCAGGATAAGGAGCAGGACGAGACGGTGTTCGCAATTACTCCGCACATCATTCGCGGAAACACGATCAGCGAGTTGAACCAGCGGCAAATCGAGATTGGGACGGCGAACACGATCGCACTGCGGCACGTCAGCCATGTAGCAGCGCCGGCTGCACCCGCGGCACAGCCGCAGGCGCCGGGAAGCCCAGCGCCGGCGAATCCGGCTGTGAATCCAGCTCCCAATCAGGCGGCGAATCCGGCGGCTGCAGGAGGCACGAACTTCCTGTTCGATCCGGAGCAGATCACGGCGATAAAAGGCAACACGTTTGTGGTGAACCTGATGATTTCCGGGGCGCAGAATGTTTATTCGGTGCCGGTGCAGATGAATTACGATCCCGCGAAACTGCAACTGGTGAACGTTTCCAACGGCGGGTTCCTGTCGCAGGATGGGCAAGCCGTGGCTCTAGTGCACCGCGAGGATGAGACCACAGGAACGTTGCAGATTACGGCCACGCGGCCGCCGGGAGCGGGTGGAGTTTCCGGGCAGGGCGCGGTGGTCAGTCTGACATTTCAGGCGAAGGCCAGTGGACAGACTCCGCTGACCATTACCCGGGGCGGGGCGCGCGACCCCGCACAACAGGCCATCACGGTGAACGGAGCACAGGCGTCGGTGACGGTGCAATAGGGTCGTTGCGCGGTCTGGTTAACTCAGGATTTCGAGATGAAGCTACACAGATTTCATTACGGCCGGAGCGCCAGATCTACGCACGGTTTTACCCTTCTGGAATTGATCATCGCCACCGCCATTCTGCTCGTGCTTTCGACCATGGTGTTGCCGATGACGCGCGTGGTGGTGCAGCGCGAGCGGGAGAAACAGCTGCGCGACGATTTATGGGAGATGCGCGACGCCATCGACCGCTATAAAGATGCGGCCGACCGGGGCGGATTCAGGACGAAGGTGGACAGCCAGAATTATCCCCCGGACCTTGAAACTCTGGTGAAGGGCGAAGATGTGAACGGCAAGAAGGTTCGATTTCTGCGCAGGATTCCCGTCGATCCCATGACGGGCACGACCGAGTGGGGACTGCGCTCGATGCAGGATGATCCGGATTCCGATTCCTGGGGTGGGCAGAGCGTTTTCGACGTCTACACTAAATCGCAGGACGAGGCTCTGGACGGCACAAAGTATAAGGACTGGTAGATGGTGAGAAGGCTGAAGGGCGGGCGCAGCTTCGGGTTTACGTTGCTCGAGATGATGATTGTGATCATCATCATGGGAATCCTGCTGTCGATCGCGATTCCAATCTATAGCCAGTCAATCATGCGCTCGCGCGAGGCGGTGCTGCGCAACGATTTGTTCGAACTGAACAAACTTGTCCAACAGTACACGCTCGATAAGCAAAAGGCGCCGCAATCGCTGGACGATCTGGTGTCTGCGGGCTACATTCACCAGGTTCCCAAGGACCCGATGACGGGTGAAGCGAACTGGGATGCTCCACAGTGTGAGGTTCTTGACTCTATCGACCAGCAGGATCCCGGTATCTGCGAGGTGCATTCGGCATCGACTGCGATGTCGACTGAAGGCACGGCATACAACACCTGGTAGTACGGTCCGTTCTCTTTTCATTTCTCGCTGTGCCCTTAACTCGAATAATGCCGTTTGAATACTTGCGCATTCAGCAAGTAACATCTAGGCATGCCCGTCGAAACTGAAATTCAGGCTCCCGTCTCGATCCGCGCGCCGCGCGGCAATTCCATCACCTGCAAGGGCTGGCAGCAGGAAGCCGCCATGCGCATGCTGATGAACAATCTCGATAGGGAGGTGGCCGAGCGTCCTCAGGATCTTGTCGTCTACGGGGGAACCGGGCGGGCGGCGCGCAGTTGGGAGGCTTACCATGCCATCGTCGCAAGCTTGAGGAAGCTCGAGAATGACGAGACTTTGCTGGTGCAGTCGGGCAAACCCGTCGGCGTGTTCAAGACGCACGATCATGCGCCGCGGGTGCTCATTGCGAATTCAAATCTGGTGGGTCACTGGTCGAACTGGGAGAAGTTCAACGAACTGGAACGTGCCGGTTTGATGATGTATGGCCAGATGACGGCGGGCTCGTGGATCTACATTGGCTCGCAGGGAATTGTGCAAGGGACATTCGAAACATTTTCGGCGGCGGGCGACAAACATTTCGGCGGCGATCTGGCGGGGAAGCTGATCGTTTCCGGCGGGATGGGCGGCATGGGTGGAGCGCAACCGCTGGCGGCGACCATGACGGGCGCGGCGTTTCTGGGGATCGATGTCGATCCCGAACGCATCAAGAAGCGGCTGAAGACCGGCTATTGCGACTTCATGGTCAACACGCTCGACGAAGCGTTGCGCATCCTGAAGAATGCGGTGCGCAAGAAAGAGAATGTATCGGTCGGGCTGGTGGGGAATTGTGCGGACATTATTCCGGAGCTGGCCGCGCGGGGTGTGGTGCCGGACATTCTCACCGATCAGACTTCGGCGCATGATCCGCTGAATGGATATGTGCCGAACGGCATGACGCTCGCCGAGGCGGTCGAACTACGGAGAAGCGATCCCAAGGGGTATCAGGAGAAATCGCTCGACGCCATAGCGGCGCATGTTGAAGGCATGCTGCAGCTGCAGAAGATGGGATCGGTGACGTTTGACTACGGTAACAACATTCGCACGTTTGCCTTTCAGCGCGGCGTGAAGAATGCTTACGACTTTCCCGGGTTCGTGCCTGCGTATATTCGTCCGTTGTTTTGCGAGGGGCGCGGGCCGTTCCGCTGGGTTGCGCTGTCAGGCGAAGCTTCGGACATTCATATTACGGACGATCTGGTTTTGGAATTGTTCCCGGAGAACCGAATTCTGCGGCGCTGGATTGTTCTGGCGCGCAAACGCATCAAGTTTCAGGGACTGCCAGCGCGCATCTGCTGGCTGGGGTATGGTGAGCGGGCGCAGTTCGGTCTCGCGATGAACGATCTGGTGAAGAAAGGCAAGATCAAAGCGCCGATCGTGATTGGCCGCGACCACCTCGACTGCGGCTCGGTGGCGTCTCCGTTTCGCGAAACCGAAAGCATGAAAGACGGCTCGGACGCGGTCGCGGACTGGCCGCTGCTCAACGCTTTGTTGAATACGGCGGCGGGTGCGTCGTGGGTATCGATTCACAACGGCGGCGGCGTGGGCATTGGATATTCGCTGCACGCTGGGCAGGTCACGGTCGCGGACGGTACAGGTGCGATGGCCAAGCGCATCGAGCGCGTGCTGACGACCGATCCGGGCATGGGTATTATTCGCCACGCCGATGCGGGATATGATGAGGCGAAGGAGTTCGCAAAGAAGAGTGGGGTGAGAGTACCAATGGCCGAAAAATGAAGGCAAACCACGAGACACGGAGGCACGGAGCGTGCAGAGGCTGAGTGCGTAGGGAATCGCCACTATTTTTTGCAAACATCGGCCAGCTTGTCACCCTTCGATCTTCTTCTGGCATGCCCGGGCCGCGTCGCGGTCCCAACCTAAAAGAGGTTGGCATCATCGAAGACGGCGCCGTCCTGTGCCTTGGCGGGAAGATCGTTTCGGTCGGGACGACCAAAGATGCCCTGCGCGATCCCTGGCTCAGGAAGAATCGTAGGCAGATCACCGAGATCGACTGCGCGGGCAAAGTTGTGGTGCCGGGCTTCGTCGATTCGCACACGCATCCTGTTTTTATCAGCCCACGGCTGGTGGATTTTAAGAAGCGCATCGAAGGTGCTTCCTACGAAGAGATTGCCGCGGCCGGTGGCGGTATACGGTCGAGTGTCGAAGGTGTGCGCAGGGCCGGGAAGCGGGATCTCGCTGAGAAAGTTTTGGCCGTGCTGCGCGACATGGGAGCGCACGGCACAACCACCGTCGAAGCGAAGTCAGGCTACGGGCTGACAGTTGAGTCAGAACTGAAATCTCTGGAGGCGATCCGCGAAGCTGCGTCCCGCTGGCCGGGAACGGTGGTCGCGACTCTGCTGGGGGCGCACGTCGTCCCAAAGGAATTTCAGGGTCGCTCACAAAAGTATGTTGAGGTTATCTGCAAGCAGATGATTCCGCAGGCGGCCAAGCGGAGGCTTGCCCAGTTCGTCGACGTTTTCTGCGACCGGGGAGCGTTTACGGCGGAAGAGACGAAGCAGATTTTCGAGGCCGCCGAACAGCACGGCCTGAGCGTGCGGGCCCACATGTGCCAGCTTAGGGAAACGGCGCTGCAGCCGTTCCTTCGTTTCAATCCGTCGTCGTTCGATCACATGGACCACGTGAACGAAGACGACATCGCGCAGTTGGCAAAGCACAACACCATCGCCACTCTGGTTCCGGGGGCAAATTATTTTCTGGGGCTAAAGGAATATCCTCGGGCGCGCCATCTGATTGATGCGGGCGTGCCGGTGGCGCTGGCGACGGACTACAACCCGGGCACGTCGCCGACTCTCAGTATGCCGATGGTGATGTCGCTGGCCTGCACGCATATGAAGATGACGCCGGCGGAAGCCATCGCCGCGGCCACCATCAACGGGGCCTGGGCGCTGCGAGTCGCGGATCGGAAAGGCACGATCGAAGCCGGCA
The DNA here is from genome assembly GCA_049590215.1 of Candidatus Sulfotelmatobacter sp. Classification (GTDB taxonomy): domain Bacteria; phylum Acidobacteriota; class Terriglobia; order Terriglobales; family Acidobacteriaceae; genus Sulfotelmatobacter. The sequence continues at coordinate 14,572 of JBAWCJ010000242.1, forward strand.
AAGATGCTGATCTGGCGGTGTTCGCGGTCGGAGATTACCGCGAGATTCCCTACTGGTTCGGGATCAACCGATGCGCGATGACGGCGATGAATGGGACCGTGATATAACCTTCGCGGCCGGTGACATTGAGCGAACCCGCGGCCATTGCTATAATCGAAGCGTTCCGCACGTGTTCGGCAACGAGCCGTTTCATTCGGTTGGAATCCAGCAATAATCAGGGTGAAGGGAACAATCGTCGCGGCCCGCGGTGGCTAAGCGGGTTTCGAAACGTGGCCAGGTAGCTCAGGTGGTAGAGCGCAGCCCTGAAAAGGCTGGCGTCGGCGGTTCAACTCCGTCCCTGGCCACCACATTTCAAAGCAGTTATTCGGAATCCCTCGATTTGAGCTAGCCCACAATATGCCCACAAAACGAGGATTTGCGCTAAACAACGAAGCTGGTTGCCGGCGCCTTCTCCATCCATGAACCCTTGAGTAGCTGGTTCAGGAAGGCGCCTTGTGCCTCTAGCTTGGCCGGTGTAATGGCTTGGGCATAGATATCCAGGGTGGTCTTGATGTTTGAATGACGGAGCAGTTCCTGCACGAGTTTTGGATCGTAGTTGTTCGCCACCAGGACCGACGCCAGCGTTCGCCGGAACGTGTGGAACCCAAACGCCCGTGGCGCCGCTACCACGCCAACTTTGACAGCCGCAGGGCGAAGATGATCGGACAAAAGCATGTTGGCTCGCGGTGGCTTCCTGCCCTTCAGCTTGAAGGACGGGAATACGAGGTTCTCTTCCTGGCTGTAAGGCGTCTCCCGACGCCAGTTCAGCAAATGTGCCGCGAGTAGAGGATGGAGCGGAACGGGACGCTTCGATGCCTTCGACTTGGGTTTGCCGAATCTCCCATAGACGTAAGCTCGACGGACGTATATGCATTGATTTTCTACGTCGATGTCCCTCCACTGCAGGGCGAGGATTTCGGAAATCCGCAACGCGGTAGCCGCGGTGACCAGCACAAGCGTACGCAGCATCAACCCCAGTTGGTTGATGATCGCGAAGGCTTGAACCGGAGTCAAAATGATTGGGTCGAAGTTGCTGGCCGTGGACTGGCGGACAAAGCGAATCGGATTCGCCTGCTCGGTCCGCGGCAGGAATCCAACGCGCTGGGCATGTTTGTAAACCAGACCGATGACCTGTCGGATCTTCGACCGGGTTTGGTTTTCGAGACCGCTCTTCCTCCCCAGCTCTTTGAGCCAGTTCTCCAGATCGAGCGGCGCGATCATCAAGGCCGCCTGATCGCCCCAGCGGGGCAGAACCCACTTGCGCAGATACCGGCGGTAAGTTGCAGTCGTGGAATAAGCTTTCGGAACCGATGCTTGGTTTTGATCTTCGGTGAGTTCTTCTTGAATGTAGTGACCCGCAATGTCGTTGAACGTCACGGGGCGCCCATTGTTGTTCGGAGCGGGGTGGTTGATTGGCAGATAAAGCGACTTGACGAATTCGCGCGCGGCGGCGCGGGTCGGCAGCTCTTTTTGCGTTCCTATCACAATGGCGTGCTCGACCCTGTTCCCGTCGGCACGAGTGATGCGAAAACGAAGCCGCCATACTTTACCTCGCTTGCGACTCTCAAGACGCAGGCTTCCTTCTTGATACCGTGTCCTTCCCATCGGTTGGTATTACCTCCCTACGGAACGGCACGGACGACGGGAACAGTTTACCTTGGCTTTCATCCAAGCGTCCAACTCAGACAATAGAAATCGCCAGGTCTTGCGGCTTCTTTCACCGAAAGGGTGGGCTGGAATCGCTCCTTCGCGCGCTAGGCGCTGAACTGTGCGCAGATTGAGTTTAAGAAAGCTCGCCGCCTCGTCGGAACTGACGTAGGGTTCGGGTTCAACCCGCAGAGGAGATAGGATCGTACTCGTTAGCATTGACATTCGAGACCTCCTGTCCTGCCGAGCTAGTTCAATCGCGGCAAATGCCACGACTAGAATTCGCCTGCCACGGGACCCTTGTTCAAGCCAGCCACCGAGAACCGGGAGTTCCACCGTTGCCGCCTTCGGCTGGTCAAGTCTGTAGGGACCGGCGATAGTCAACCAACTTGGCCCATTCCTGCCCCCTTGTCCAATAAAGGCTCGTTATGACGTTATTCCTGCCAGTTATGAAAAGCGGCCCCCTGCCGATTCGTCACACGAAAGAGTCGGTGACCGCGGCGTTGCGCGAATGCGTCGCTCATTGAGAAGGCGGGGCTTAAAGGAAAACAAGAGCAATCGACGAAAGCGCCAGAAAATCCTTAATGTGGCGGTAAATCGGGCCGCGTCCGGCGTTAATCAGGCCCATCGTGGCTGGTTGTACAGATCCTGGAGACGCTATGTCGGGCACACAAAAGCCTTATTAAAGTAATGACGATATGTCCTTTCTTGCGACATGGATAGAAATTCCTTATCCGTCCTCGATTCCAAACTTATCCGACCGAATCACTCTAACTTCCCGGACTGATAACCCCCAGGAATAACGTTATAACGAAATGTAATTAGACATGATGGTTCAGTGGGACTAGTTTTGCGCCACGCGCAGCAGATTCTAGGTGCTTCCCGGAGGCGCAAGTGTCATCACGTTCGTTCGAAATCCACCTCTTCCGCCCAATCCATCTTCTTCTTCGCAGGAAGTGGGCACATCCAACCGCCGCCGTTCTTATCCTACTTCTATTCCTACCCGTGAGTGCGATGGCACAGGGTTCGCCGTTCGACACTGGCTTTAACGCCATCCAAGCCCTTTTCACCGGAACCATTGCAAAGGTGGCCAGTCTAGTCGCAATCGTCATCGGCGGCTACGGCTTCGCCCACGGCGAACCGGGTGCAAAAAAGGCGCTGGCCGGCGTTGCCGCCGGAACGGGCATTGCGGTGCTTGCGGTAAATGTCCTGAGTTGGCTCTGGGGCGTATAGCGCCACTTTCAGCCAGCGCCTGGAACGAGGAACTCATGCCCGACAAACCGCAGCAGAAGCATCGCACAAATCGAGTCTTCAAGAGCCTGCACAAGCCGCTTACGTACTTGGGCGTCGAACGGACGCTGTTCTACTTCGTATGCGTCGGCGCAGTGGGGGCCTTCAACCTCTTCAATTCCATCCTCGCCGGTATCGCCGTATTCATCGGGGGTTTTGCTTTCGGGCATTGGGTAACGAACAGCG
>JBAWCJ010000243.1:0-2825 GCA_049590215.1 Candidatus Sulfotelmatobacter sp.
AGAAGGAAGTCGAGCGCTTCTTCACGGCGCTGAAAAAGTTCGATGATTACCTGGCTTCGCAAGAACCCATGCAGGCGCCGGTGGAAAATCTCTTTCAAGGCCCAATTGCCGACGCGCTCACTCACGTAGGCCAGATCGCCATACTGCGGCGCCTGGCAGGTGAACCAGTGAAGGCAGAAAACTACTACAAGGCCGAGATCGTGACCGGTCGCGTCGGCGCGGAGCAGACTCCGCCGAAGCGCGAGTTCTAGAGGCGCGGCTTCGTCCGCTCGCGCGAAGGAGGTCGAAAATGATCTTCGATGATAGGGGCATGCCATGGACAATCCGACTTAGTCTGGGATGGACAATCGTTCTCGCGCTATGTTGCGCGGGTACTCTATTCCTGCCGTTAGGGATTTATCTGGCCTATTGGGTGCGGACGAGGCAGGGACGCAGCGTGGCGTTTTGGTGTTACCTAATCCTGACAGCAATTTTGATTCTGGTCGCGCTGCTCCCTCTGAACGTATTCGATCGATCCCCGGCTGCGGCGGCCGTGCTTACTGCCTTTGCGGTGGGTGTCTTTGCGCTGTTGTTCGCGGCACCACTCGTCCTACGATCCGAGCTTAGGTCGCTTTACCAACGCTCCTGGGGAATCAGCCTGCCAATAAATGTCTTCCTGACAATTCTCTTTTCATCTCTGTATCTAAACTACAGCGTGCCGGATCTTCCTGTCGCACCGTCGAGTGACGCGGTTCCGAAACACGCGTGATCATCCATCTCCTTAGCGTGGATTGGCCGGCTTTGGCCTCGTGTTTCGCCTTCGAGTACAATGACGTTCGTAAGGCCGAATCCAGCGGCGCAAGCGCCGCGCGAACGAGGGTAAGTCCTTTGGCGACTGGCGAAATGACCACTTCGGGCACGCATACTCCTCCGCAGCTTCCCCATCACAAGGTCAAGATCAAGAAGAATGGGCAGCGCGCCTGCAACGAGAAAAACGAAAAAGGCAAATTCTGTGGCGGCCATTTGAAGCGCTGGTTCTACTCGCAGGATGTGATCGAGCAGGCCTGCGGCGACGCGGAAAAAGCCTGGGGCGTGGATGCCGAGGTCTACCGCTGCGAGCACTGTCAGACGCTCTATTTGCCGAATCCCGCGGAAGACAAAGTGAATGTCGCGGGGCAGGGGATGATTTCGGTTTTCGGATTGACCTTGCCGCCGAAAGAGAAGTAACTGCGAGTCCCGAGTCCCGAGTCTGCAATACGTTAGTGCGGCTTGCACGGGACTCGAGGCCCGCGACTCTTCAGCTCTCGATGAACACCTCCGAACTCATCTACGACTGGAACAAGAATCATCCGCCGGGGTTGAAGCCGCTGGGGCCGGTTCTGCTCAACGATGAGAGCCTGCGCGATGGGCTGCAGTCGCCTTCCGTGCGCGACCCTTCGATTGCCGAAAAGATTGAGATTCTTCATCTGATGGAAGCACTTGGGATCAACTCTCTCGATCTCGGGTTGCCGGGCGCGGGAGCGCGCGCGGTCGAGCACGTGACGGCGCTGGCGAAAGAGATCGTGGCGCACAAGATGAAGATTCGCGCCAATTGCGCTGCGCGGACGCATGAGAACGATATTCGTCCCATTGCCGAGATCGTGCAGAAGACGGGCCTTCGCATCGAAGCCGCGACGTTTATTGGATCGAGTCCGATCCGGCGGTTCACGGAAAGTTGGTCCGACGATTTTCTTTTGCAAACCACCGAGAAGGCCGTGAAATATGCGGTTTCGCTGGGCCTCGATTCGATGTACGTCACCGAGGATACTTCGCGCTGTGATCCGGAGACGGTGAAGCGGCTTTATTCGACGGCGATCAGTTGCGGGGCGCGCGCCATCGTGATCTGCGATACGGCCGGGCACTCGACGCCGGTGGGCGCGTTCGCTCTGGTGCAGTTTGTGATGGCGGAGGTGGTGAAACCCTCCGGCGAAAATATTCGCGTGGACTGGCACGGGCACAACGATCGCGGCCTCGCCATTGCCAACTCGATTGCGGCGATGATGGCTGGGGCGAATTGCGTCCACGGATGCGCCATTGGGCTGGGCGAGCGCGTGGGCAATACGCAGATCGATCAGATGCTGGTGAATCTCAAGCTGATGAGCATTGCGCCGTGGGACGAGCAGGACCTCACCAAGCTGAAGCAATATTGCCAGGCGGTTTCGCGGGCCACGGGCGTGCCTATTCCGGCGAACTATCCGGTGATGGGCGATGACGCTTTCCGCACGGCCACGGGCGTGCATGCGGCGGCGATCATCAAAGCGTTTCGCAAGAACGACGTTGTGCTGGCCAACACGGTTTACTCGGGCGTCCCGTCGCACGTATTTGGGTTGGAGCAGATCATCGACATTGGTCCGATGAGCGGGAAATCGAATGTGCTGTTCTGGCTGGAGCGGCGCGGCATTCCAGCGACCGACGATCTGGTCGAGCGCATTTATCAGCGCGCGAAGTCGAGCGACCACACGCTGAGCGACGCCGAAATCGCGGAGTGCCTGCCCGCTGCAACGAGGAGGAATTGATGACTGGACAAAGTCAAAATCCACGCCCTGTCTCTCCCGAAAAGCCGGGAGAGACAAGGACAGGGCACCCCACTTCAGGACAACCCCTGCGACATGCGATTCTGGGGGCTGGTGGCGTTGGCGGGCTGATCGGCGCTTGTCTCGGGCATGCGGGAGATTCCGTCACGCTCATCGTGCGGCGCGAGGCGCTGGCGCAGTATCCCAAACAACTTCATCTGAAAAGTCCCTTCGGCAATTTCACGGTGAATGTTTTGGTCGCTGCAGAAGTTCCTCCCGTCGACGTGCTCTGGA
>JBAWCJ010000244.1:0-5611 GCA_049590215.1 Candidatus Sulfotelmatobacter sp.
GTGGGCGATTGGCACGCTGGTCGGAATCAGCCTGATCTTCAGCGGAGTGGCGCGGGTGATGATGTCGCTGGCCGTGCGCAAGGTGGCGGGGACGGGGTCGTCGTCATCATCGGTGGCGGCTTAGCGACGTTAAAAGCAACCGCAAAGTCAAGGGCAACCGCTAGGTCAACGTCAAAGGCAACGGACGGGAGTGTCCGTTCCACACGAGCTCGCCTGGCTGCCGCCAGGCGGATAGGCGAGGCGGCTGTTCCTACATGGAGGACGAATAGATGGGAGGATTGATTCCATTAGGGGACGTGTCTCGGCGTCCGAGGCGTGTCCCCGTCGTCACGATCCTCATCGTTCTAGTCAATGTCTTCGTGTTTGTGCGGGAGCTGGTGGGCGGTGAAGCCTTTGTGACCCAGTGGTCGGCGATTCCGGCGCAGATTTTTTCCGGGCATGGCTGGATCACGATCTTTACCGCGATGTTCATGCACGCCAGCTGGTCGCACATCATCGGCAACATGATCTTCCTGTGGGCGTTTGGACCGGAGATGGAAGATGCGATGGGCCGCGGGCGCTATCTGATCTTCTATCTGGTCGGCGGGATCATCGCCATGCTGGCGCAGATTGCGGCCAGCCCGCATTCCACCGTGCCCAACCTGGGCGCGAGCGGGGCGATTGCGGCGGTGATGGGCGGGTTTCTGGTTACGTATCCGCGAGACCGGATTCGCTCGATTCTGGTGATCGTGATCTTCGTGCAGATCACCTACATCCCGGCGGCGCTGCTGATTGGCTTCTGGTTTCTCACTCAGCTCTTCAGTGCCGGCCAGGTGGCGCACGCGCAGACCGGGGGAGTGGCGTATCTGGCGCATGTGGGAGGGTTCATTTTCGGGGCGGCCACAGCGCGTTTGTTTGAGAGCGCGGACTCGCGGGCGATGCAGTCCCGCGCTTGAGTGGGAGCCGGGCTTTGCCCGGCGGACAGCCGAGGACGGCTGTCCCCACGTTGCAGATTGCTTATCCACGCATTACTTGTGCCTACTTTCGGGTGAAAGACATCCGAAACTTCCTTTCGACTTGTAACTCTAATTGGGTGGCGATGGCGGGCGTCTTCGGCCGGGAGGAATTATGTCGAGAGTTTCGATGCGAATGGTGGCGATGATGTTGACGGTGCTGGCGGGGACGCTGGCTTGCAGCGCGGGGAGCGGGGCAAGCGCGGCGGTGCCGAATCCGGTAGTGGATGAGGCTAAGGCTGCGGCTAAGGGTAAAGAGACCGCGGTGGTTGCCGGGGGATGTTTTTGGGGGATCCAGGCTGTGTTTCAGCATGTGAAAGGTGTGCACAGTGCTACCTCGGGATACTCGGGCGGGACGGTGAAGAATCCGGACTACGAGACGGTGAGCAGCGGGAGCACGGGGCATGCGGAGTCGGTGAAGATTGTTTACGATCCGTCGCAGGTGACTTATGGAGAGTTGCTGCGCGTGTTTTTCTCGGTCGCGCTCGATCCGACGGAGCTGAACCGGCAAGGGCCGGATACGGGCACGCAGTACCGGTCCGTGATCTTCTATAGCAATGATGAGCAGAAGCACATTGCCGAGGCTTACATTGCGCAGCTTGACCAGGCGAAAGTTTATCCGCATAAGATCGTGACGCAGGTGGTGCCGCTGCAGGCGTTCTATGAAGCGGAAGATTATCATCAGAACTATGCGGAGATGCATCCGAGCGATCCTTACATAGTGTTTAACGATGCTCCGAAGGTGGCGAATTTGCGGAAGGAATTTCCGGAGCTTTACAGCAAATAGAAGGGAAGCGCGCCGAACGCGCGATTTAGCATTCTCGCAAAGAACGCGAGAATGATCGCGCGGCGCGGCCAGATCCTTCGCGAGACGAAAGGCGTCTCGCTCAGGATGACAATTGAGTGGAGGAGTTATGTTTGAACCGGTGAGCCGTAATGATAAGAGCGAGACGAATGTTGGGCGGCGCGTGTTTCTGGCGGGCGTTGGAGCTGCGCTGGGTGGGGCTCTGTTATGGAAATGGCGGAAGCCCTATGTGATTGCAGTCGCGGCGAAGGGGGAGCCGGGAGAAGTGACGATTGTGCAGTTCTCCGATGACGGCAAGCGTTTGGGCAAGGTGAAGATTGCGAAGGTGGTGAAGTCTGAGGAAGAGTGGCGGCGGCAGCTTTCACCGGGCGCGTTTGAGATCACGCGACACGCCGACACCGAGATCGCCTATACCGGGAAGTATTGGAACCTGCACGACAACGGGATTTATCGCTGCATCTGCTGCGACAATGCGTTGTTCAGTTCGGCGACGAAGTTTGAATCGGGGACGGGCTGGCCGAGCTTCTGGGCGCCGATTGCGGAAGAAAATGTGCGGGAGATACGCGACAACTCGATTGGCATGGAGCGGACTGCGATTGCATGCACGGAATGCGATGCGCACCTGGGGCATGTGTTCGATGACGGTCCGCAGCCGACGGGGCTGAGGTATTGCATGAATTCGGCGGCGCTGCGGTTTGTGAAGACTTAGGGAAGCCGAACTTTCTAAAAAACGGAGTGACGGGTTGCCCGTCACTCCGTTTTTTCTTTGAATTCAACCGTCCGAAAGGTTGAAATTAGCTTTTATCGATTATCGCCGCTCGGCACGTTGCCAGCGCTCTTCAGGGTCACAATATCCGAGGGCAGCGGGATGGTTTGTTGCTGCGGCTGAGGTTTGGGCGCGGCCGGTTTCGCGGCCTCGCTGGCGTGGTTGATGTTGGGGCTGATTGGGTTCACCATTTGAGGAAGATCGGCGATCTGCTGAGAAGCTTTAGTCGAAGCAAAGGTTATTAGTGATCTTTAACGCGGGTTTGCATTTTGCTCCCTGTTAAGTACCTCAGGGCTGAAGCCCGATTCGAAGTCAGTGGCAGTAACGCAGGCCTTAAGGCCTGCTCCACCCTCTTTCTCAGGTTCAGGCGCCGGTTACGAAGAAGTTTTCTTCGGGCTTCGGTTCGGGATTGTTGGGAGCGGCGTCGGCGGTTACGTCCTGGACGAAGTCACGGCGGCGTTCCGGGCCTTTGCGGTCGATGACGCGCACGCGGCGGGCCGGCATGTTGCTGGGTTCGAGGCTGATGATGCGTCCGTCGCGCACCTGGATGTGAGAGCGAAACCAGTCGGTGCGGAACATTCGGCCGGAACAATAAAAAGTCATGCAGGCGGCGATGGGGCCTTCGAATTCTTTTCCGGTGCAGGCCAGAATGCGCTTGCCCATTTCCTGGTTCCAGGTCAGGCCTCCGACCAGGGGATCATTGAGACGGCAGCGCTCGAAGGGAACGGCGTGCGATATCTTGCGAAGTTGCAGCAATTGCAGCAAGACGGAACTCTTGGCCAGGTTGGTGACGATGACGTTGGCCTCGGTGCTGGATATGCGCTCGAGTTTGATGTGCAAATCGGGCGACCATTCGCGCTCGAATTCTTCTCGGGCCAGGGCCAGTCCTTTGTCGGTCGCCTCCACGTAACGCAGAGTGGCGCGGACGAGGATGACACTGAAGAAGCAGGTGACGACGGTCGCGATGATCGGAATATAGCTGACTAGAGTGGTGAACGACATGCGGAACGAGTTGATCCACTGCATGGCTTGTCTCCTCTCTGGTGCGCGACTCTGGAGCAATAAAGGGGGAAGGCTGCCGGGGCGCTTGGTCGTTTTTGCCCCTGAGTTTTGGCCTCGTTCTTTCGGGCTTAGGAAAGTCTAATGAGCGGAATGCGGGCGCTCTAGATGCGCATGGTGCTGGGGCTAGAACGTGGTTGTGGGGAGACTTTGGTAACTGTTCAGGGGGCTTTCACCACAGAGACACAGAGACACAGAGAAGAACAAAAGGAAAAACAGAGCAATTTGAAGAATTTCTCTGCGCCTCTGGGTCTCTGTGGTGAAAAGTTGTTATTCGAGGACGCTGTCGTCTAGTTTTTTGCGGCCCCAATCGGCTGCGGCCTGGACGAAGGCTAAGACTACGGGATGCGGTTTTTTTTCGGTGGAGGAGAGTTGGGGTTGGAAGAGTGTCGCGATGAAGAAGCGGTGGGTGGGGGATTCGATGGCGCGGATTTCGCCCTGGGCACCGCGCGCTACGATCGGGAAGCCGGCTTCCATGGCGGCCCATTCGTATTCGGGGTTGACTTCGAAGTTGCAGAAGAACTCTTCGGTTACGACTTCTTCGTCCTTGCCGTAGAACGATTGCAGGTAGGAGCCGGGACGCAGGCGGATTTCTGGCACCTTGCCGGAGAGTTTGGGGGCGTCGCCTTTGATGCCGGTGACGGCGCAGGCTACGGGGTAGATCACGATGTTTTTGGAGTTGGAGTTGTTTTCGGCGCTGTCGGCGTCGGCGATGCCTAGGACGTTGCGGGCGAACTCGATCAGGGCGTACTGGAAGCCGCCGCAGGTTCCTAAAAAAGGCCAGTCGCGGCGGCGGGCGAACTCGATGCCTTTTAGCATGCCGTCGAAACTCTTGTAGGGGCTGCCGGGCGAGCCCCAGAGGCCGTCGAAGCTTTCGAGAATCTTTTCCGCGCCGGGGGTGGTTAGCGAGGGCGTGGGGATCCATTCGGATTCTAGTTTTATGTCGAGCTTGTGGGCAGCGTGCTGCAGGGCTTCTGTGGTGGCGGGATGGGAACGGAATTTAGGATTGAAGTCTCCGAGGATTCCGATGCGAACGGCGTTACTCACGTCGTCATTGTACTAGAGGGTGTTGGGGCGGTTGGTGGGGTGCGGTTAGAGGCTTGGTGCTGGCTCTATGGGGTACGGAGTTCTGTCGGCTTCTGGGCTTGCGCCGGGTGGAGGCGTGGGTGATCGTGGTTGGAGTGGAAGAGATGGACGCTGAAAGCAGATTCCTCGCTTTGCTCGGAATGACAAGAGTCGCTTATATTCCTCGCTTCTGTTCCCTGTTTTGCCGGAATGACGAGAGTTACTAGAGCAGGTGGGTTATGGCCAGCAGGACGTAGAGGCTTAGCAGGGCTAGCGCGGGGCCGCCCCAGATCATTAAGGCGCACTTCCATCCAAGCAGGGGGGCTAGGTCGCGCTGGCTTCGCCAGGAGATGAGAAACGTTGGGTTGTTCTTGCCCTTCATCAGCACGACGGCTGGGCGGGGGTCGAAGCCGTCGGTTGCGGGCGATGTCGCGTCGCCGGTGGGAGTTACTTGCGCTGCCCCCCAGGCTGCGGGGCTTGAGATGCCTGCCTTCTGAAGCGCTGCGGCTACTGTGGCAGGGGCTGCGGTTTTGGCTGTGCTGGGATCTGGCGATGGGTGGGTTGCGCGGGTTGTGGATATTGCCTTGTCGTAGATCGGGTCGAAGGCGGGATCGTGCTGCAGTCCACCGGAGAGAGAGAGTCCGCTGAACCCGTTGTCGCCTCCGGTCACGGGCGACAACCCATTGCGAAACATTTCCGTGTTGATGGAGAACGATAATGCATTGCCGACGAGGAGGGGTGAGGTTTGGGAGTCGTGAATTGGCTTTGGAGTGAGTTCGAGGCCGGGATTGTCGTCGAGCGTGCCCAGCAGGAACAGGGCGTTCTTGGGCTTGATGCAGGATTCTTCTACTTTGATTTTGTTGGTGGTCATTATGCCGTGGCGCGAGAGGAAGCTGCGGACGTTGGGCGGAGCCTCTTCTTTGG
>JBAWCJ010000245.1:0-13022 GCA_049590215.1 Candidatus Sulfotelmatobacter sp.
TTCCTGAGATCATTTTGCGAACAGCTCCGCCTCTCTCTAAAATTCTCATCCCCAGCTAACCCTTTTCGCCCTCTCGCGGTCTAAAGAATCAACGACAGCAGGGAACTTCGCATGACCCGGCTGCGTATCTCTGATCAGAACTTGAACGTGAAACGGTAGGGCGGGATTGAGACCCCTCGCCCGATCGTACCCGGGACCCCCACGCACCTCCCCGGAGGCGTGGGGGTGTATCACATGCGAATACTTCTTGATATCGTGCGGCAATCGCTGGCCACGCTCTGGGCGCACAAGCTGCGCTCCTTCCTTACCATGTTCGGAATTGCGTGGGGAGTCGGCTCTCTGCTCCTGCTCGTGGGCTTGGGAGAAGGCTTTCGCAGCGGTCAGGAGAAGAACATGGCCGAACTCGGCGAGGATATTATGTTCATCTTCCCCGGCCGCATCCCCGCTGTAGTCGGCAGTTATCAGTCTGGGCAGCCTTACTACTTTACTTACGCCGATTATTTCGCCATCCGCGACCAGTCGCGATTTCTGCGCGCGATTTCTCCGGTGCTGGAACGCGACGACATTCGCGCCGTCAGCGATTACGGTTCTACGAACGGGCAGGTTTTCGGCGTAGTTCCCGCTTACAACCAGATTCGCACCCTACCCACTGACCCCGGCCGGTGGTTCAACGATGAGGACAACTCCCAGCATCGACGCGTGGCCGTGGTGGGATGGGAACTGCTCAAGAACATGTTCCCCGGGCAGCCTGCCGTGGGCAGCACCATCCTGCTCAATGACATGGATTTCAAAGTGATCGGCGTCATCCCGAAAATCGGCAAAGAAGGCGAGAACGGCACCAATCATCGCATCTTCGTGCCTTTCGAAACCATGCGCATGCTTTTCCCGCTCAAGGCGCAGAACACGGAGAATGCCATCTCTTTCATCAATTACCGACCCGTAAAAAAGGAACTGCACCTCGAAGCCATGCATGAGGTTCACGCCATCATCGCCCGGCGTCACGGATTCGATCCGAGTCTCGACGACGCCTTTAACGACTGGGACACCATTGACGGTGCCATCCGCGTGGCTAAGATTTTTGACGCAATGGATTATTTCCTGGGCGTAGTGGGAATTGTAACTCTCGGTCTCGGCGCCATCGGCATCATCAACATCATGCTTGTGTCGGTGACCGAACGGACACGCGAGATCGGCCTGCGCAAGGCGCTGGGCGCGACGCACCGCAACATCTTGACTCAGTTTTTTATCGAAGGAGCGTTTCTTACAGCGTTCAGCGGCGGCATCGGGTTGGCAATCACTACGGCCTTCGTGGCTCTGCTGGCGCAACTGCCGTCGCCTGAGGGCTTCGACACGCCGCGCATCGTACCCGCTTCCGCTGCGATTGCCATTCTCTCTCTGTGCGTGGCAGGTATCGTCGCCGGTCTTTATCCCGCACGCAAAGCCGCGCTGCTTCCCCCGGTGGAAGCGCTGCGGCAGGAGTAATTATGCTGGGCGATCTGGGCACCCAAGCTTTCAACGCACTGAAACACAACCGCCGCCGCTCCCTGCTCACCATGCTGGGCATGGCCTGGGGCATTGCCACAGTGGTTTTGTTGCTGGCTTACGGCGCCGGATTTCAAAACGCTTTGATGATCGCCTTCCGCACTTTTGGAGGCAACCTGGTCGCCATCTTTCCGGGCCGCACCTCTGTGCAGGCGGGAGGCACCAAAGCTGGCGCGCAGGTGCGCCTGACCCGCGACGATCTCGACTTCCTGCGCGCCGAAGTCCCCATGCTCACCCGCATTTCCCCTGAGGTGGATAAGCAAAGTCAGGTTTCTTTCGGCACGCGCAGCGCCAGCTACGGTATTCGCGGAATTTACTCCACCTACGAGAAAATTCGCGCTCTCGACGTGGGTGAGGGCTCATTCTTCGGCGAGCGCGACGACTTTACCCACTCCCGCGTGGCCGTCATCGGATCCACGGTGAAGAAGAAACTTTTCTCCGGCCAGAACGCTCTCGGCGAAAGTATTCGCATCGACGGCATCTCTTACAAGGTGGTCGCCGTCCTCAGGCACACGATCTCAAACGGCGACGACGACATGAACTCCCTGGTCTATGTTCCGTACAGCGCCATGGGCGACCTGAAGAATAGTTTCTATCTCGACGGCATCATGATGGATTATGAAGGCGACCACAGCAAGGTGGTCGAGGCCATCCGCAATTCCATGGCCTTCCATCACAATTTCGATCCCGAGGACGACCGCGCCATTTACGTGTTCGACGCCGTGAAAGATCTTGCTAACCTCAACGTGATCACGGTCGGTATCAAGATACTGCTCGGTTTCATCGGCTTGCTGACACTCGGAATCGGCGGCGTCGGCCTGATGAACATCATGCTCGTCTCCGTGACCCAACGCACCCGCGAAATCGGAGTCGAGAAAGCGCTGGGAGCGCGGCGCTGGCATATTCTTTTCCAGTTCCTCGCCGAGGCGCTGGTGATCACGGCCATTGGCGGCACGCTCGGGGTGATTCTGGCATATCTGGTTTCCTGGAGCGTGGGTTCGCTCACGCTGTGGAGCGCCTTCATCGAAGACGCCAGCGAGGGCGATATTCACCTCTACATCGATTCCGCCACCCTGATCTGGTCGACCGTGATTCTGAGCTTCGTCGGAATCGTCAGCGGCATGCTCCCGGCAATCAAAGCCGCCGGCCTGAATCCGATCGAAGCGCTGCGCTACGAGTAGCGCCGGCGTCCCGCCGGCTGCCTTACAATCCCCACATGCCCGAAACCGCCACCACCCGCCTCGATCGCGTCCTCGCTCAGCTGCGCCTCTACGAGCATCCCTTGCTGAATTTCTCCGCCCGCTCCAAAGGCGAAGGCGTGGAGGTCATCATCCAGTTCAAAGACGCATCCATCCCGGTGCACACGTATTATTTCGATCTTCATCCCCGGGACCTGGACCACCCGCAATTCGAGTGGAGCTTCCAGCGCCAACTCTACGACGCGCTGCATGACTACTTCGTCGAAATGTTCATCCGCACCCCGCAGGACCGCGCCGAACGCCGCCGGAAGGAACTGTGAATCAGCTTCGCCAGAAGATCGAACAGGAAATCCATGAGCGCGGCCCCATCTCTTTTTCGCGCTACATGGAGCTTTGTCTTTACGATCGCAATCTAGGCTACTACTCACGAAACGCACAGCAATTCGGCAAAGCTGGAGATTTCTACACGTCTAGCGACGTCCACGCCGTTTTCGGCCGCCTGCTGGCCCGGCAGTTCGACGAAATGTGGCAAGCCCTCGACTCGCCCGGACAAATCGACCTGATCGAACTCGGCCCCGGCCGCGGCTTGTTTGCACAAGATGTTCTCGACTGGTTGGAAAAGAAGTTTCCGGATTTCTTTCGCGCCCTGCGCTACATCCTCGTCGAACGTTCACCCGCCTTGCGCGAGCGAATTAAGGAAACCTTGGGCCGTCACCTTGACTCAGGAAAAGCAGAACTGGGCGTGCCCGATGCCCTCAGCGAAGCGTCAGGCCGCGACATTCCGACCATCGTCTTCGCCAACGAATTCTTCGACGCCCTCCCAGTCGAAATCCTCGGCGCAAAAAGATCTCTTCGCATCGACGCACGCGACGGCCGATTTACCGAGACTTGGGCACAACCGTCCCCCGAGGAACTGGAATTCCTCGACCGCTATTCAGTCCATCCCAAACCGGACGAACGCATCGAAGCGCCTCTAGCCGCACAACGCTTCATGGAGCAAATTGCTGCCAACATCCAGCGGGGCTTCCTAGTCGCCATCGACTACGGCTATACCCGCGAAGAGCAGTTAGCGAGACGCCATCGCGGCACGTTGAAGGCTCTTCGCGCCCATTCGATCAGCCCGAACCCCTACGAAGCCCCCGGCGAACAAGACATCACCGCCGACGTAAACTTCACCGCGCTCGCTGCCGCCGCAAATAAACACGGCTTGCGGACGCAGAAGCTGATGACCCAATCCCAATTCCTGATGGGGATCGGCGAAGCCAATCAGTTCGCCGACGCCTTCGAGGAATGCCGCTTGCCACAGGAACGTGCGAAAGTGGCGCTGCAGCTAAAGCATCTCGTCACACCCGCAGGCATGGGCGAAAGCTTTCAGGTCCTGATTGCCAGCAAGGGAGTCGAACAGGAGAGAGTCGAGTCTTTATCTGGTTTGAACTTCGGCCGCAGCCGCTAGCACGATCCCTGTAGAGACGGCCGCCTCGGCGGTCTCGCTGGGCGAAGCCCGGCGCCGGGGGCACAGGGCCGGAACCACTCCTACTGTGCGACTTTCGCGGGCGACTCTTTAATCACAACCACATCCTTCCCCATGCGTTTGCCCACTTCAAGCGCAGTCGCAAGCGTGTCCTCGTCCGTCTCGAAAGCCCGCACCACTTCAAGCAGCTTCATCTTGTGTACGGGACTAAAGAACCGCATGCCCACGCACTTCTTCGCACGATAAGTAACACTCGCGATTTCCGTAACGCTGAGAGAAGACGTGTTCGATGCCAGAATCGTCGCGGGCCGACAGACCTTGTCGAGCAAAGTAAAGATCTCGATCTTCGACTCCATCTCATCCGGAACCGCTTCAATCACGAAATCGGCTTCGCGCGCGGCATCTTCCACCGAGTCCGCGTATTCCACTCGACGGAACGCGGCATCGGCGTTCAGCGCCAGCACTTTCCCCAACTCCACCGCCCTGTCGAGATTGGCCCTGATTTCGCTCTCAGCCCGGCGCAGCGCCGCCGGCAACAGGTCCTCCAGAATGGTGCGATAGCCGCCGATCGCGGCCGCGTGCGCAATGCCCCGGCCCACAATACCGGCGCCGATCACCGCGACGGTTCTAACCTGCGCCACTACGGGCCCACCTTTTCGAGATCCGCAATCGCGGTATTGATAGCGCCGCTGGTGGCGCGCAAACTCTCTGCCAGGCGCTTGCGCTCCTCGGTATTCATGGCGGGAATGTAGATCGAGATTCGGCGTAGCGTCGCCGTGATGTCTTCCACGTAATTCATTGCACGGATCAGTTCACCAGTTACTGGCATGAGGGCTCCTGTATATTTCGTCAACTTGTCGGCTGACTCTGACTGCTCCCGCCCGTAGCACAGCGTCGCAAGCAGGACTCTTTATTCTGGACGTGTCGGCGAATTTAGTAAAGGCAGGCATCCGACATCGCCGTTGCCGAATTCCTCACCAATGATTTGCCAGCGCATTTGTTAACAATGATTTAACGGGAACCACATATAATCCCGATTGATTCTTTTAATGGGCCGTCCGCGTACGCTTGGAATCTAATGAGTTATGGCAGACAAGCCCCTAAAACACTATATTTTCGCGAGCGATTTCGATCAGACGCTCACCTTCAACGATTCCGGCTACGTGCTCGCCGAATTGGTCGGCATTTCCACCGCGGAGTTCGAACGCAAAGCCAAAGGCATGGCCAAAATCAATCTTGTGCAGCAGGGAGCCGAGCTCGCCTACCTCCTGCTCCACGATCCCGAATTCAAAGCGAAAGTTCGGGAGGAACATCTTCACGAGGTTGGCAAACGAATTCGGCTCAAAGGCGACATCAAACTGCTTTACCAGATCCTTGAAGCCGGCGTGGATGGCTACTCCTTCGACTTCTACGTTCTATCCGCCGCTCCCGTCGAGGTAATCCATTCCGCGCTGGAAGGCATCGTTCCGCAGGATCACATTTTCGGTACTGAGTTTAGTTACAAGCCTTCCGGCGAGATCGACACCATCATTCGCGCCACCGCCGGCTACGGCAAGGTCGCAGTGCTTGACCAGTTATTGACCGAGCACGTGATCGGCCCCGATCACGTCATCTATAGCGGGGATGGCAGCTCCGACATCAACGTGATGCTGCATGTCAACGCGCGCGACCGCCTCACCATCGCAGTCTCAGAGTCGCCGCACATTTCGCAGATCGCCAAGCGCACCGTGCTCAGCACCAGCGCGCTCGCGGTCCTCGCGCCCATTCTCGAAGAGGTCGCAGGATGGGAACGCGCCCGCATCCGCAGCTTCTTCGAAGCTAACGGCATGCTGATCCAAGAGTGGGAGCGAGTGCGCACGGACTGGCTGACGGTGCGCCCAGCCGTCACCGAGCCTGAAGAACCGTTGAGTGTGGCGTAACGAATCTATTCTGGAAATCAACCCCGTCTAAGGCTCAAGAGGAGCGGGTCGGGCAAGCGACCCATGATCTTCCCTGACATGGCGTTCCCTGAATCGCGCCGCGGCTTCCCGTCCCATATACCGCTCCAGTAGGGCAGGTTCAGTCTTCCGGAGATCCACCACCACCAGGCCATCGAGCACATTGGAAAACTTTCGGTCCACATTGAAGCCGATCAGCTTGCCGCCAATCTTCGCGTATTGCCGTAGCAGGATCGGCAGTCCTTTGCCATCGGTCTCAACGTCGGTAATCGGCTGCGAGAGTTCTTCGAGATCCCGCAAAGCGTGGCACATGGCGCGGCAATCCCAGGGCCGCAACCCCGTTGGACGAAACGGCCGCCGCGGTTCGATCAGTCCCGCCAACTCGTCTTCCTGCATGCGCGCTTCGGAGAAACGGTAGATCATCTCGCGCGAGGCCTTGCTGTAATCATTGCTGATGCTCACCGCGCCAAATAAAACCGGAATATCCGCATGCGTCGCCAGCAAACGCGCAATTCCCTTCCACAACAAAAGCAGCGGAGCGTACTGCCGCTGATACTCGGGCCTTATGAAAGACCTTCCCAGTTCGAGCGCCGGCCCAATCTTCTCAAACACCCGCGCATCGTAACGGAATAGCGTGTTCGTATAGAGACCGCCCACTCCGTGTTCCGCAAGAATCTCGGCGGTGTTACCAGCGCGATAAGCGCCCACAAGTTCTCGCCTGCTCTTGTGCCACAGCAACACATGCCAGTAATAGCGGTCAAAACGGTCGAGGTCTCTGCCTTTGCCCGTACCTTCACCGGCCAGTCGAAACGTAACTTCGCGCAACCGTCCCAACTCCTGCAGCATTCGCGGCGTGTCGTCGGCCTTCGCCAAATAGACCGCCAGATCGCTGCTTTCCCCTAAACACCGGTCGGCCGGAAGATCGTTCAATTCAGCACCCAGCGATTCGGCGGACTCCGCCAGAGCGACGGGCGCCTGCACTTTCTCCGAGATTTTCGAACGGACGAACTCAGGCCATGAAGCCTGTTGCTGGCTCCGCCGCGCCAGCAGGTAAGTGCGCCAGCGCAAATACTCAATCGCTTCGCGGTCGTCCGTAATGCTGCCCACGGTATCGCCTGGAATCTGGCTGCCCACGCGCACTTCCACCGTTCGTCCCTCCTGCTGCAGGAATTCCTGCAACAGAAAAGCGGTTCGCAGCCGGGGATGGATCATTCCGAAAAGATGGAAGCCAACGCTATTTCTGCCACAAAAATAAACGGGAAGAGCCGCTGCTCCAGTCCGCCGGATCAGCCGGGCCGCGGTGTCGTTCCACGCTGGGTCGGCGACCTCCGCTTGTGGAAATTGCCAATGCGAAACTTCGCCCGCGGGAAACACCGCCAGCATTCCGCCAGCCCGTAGCCATGCCAACGCCTCGCGGACAGCGTGCCGGTTCACGTCGCCACTCGCCGGGTCTCCACCGGCATTTTCAAACGGGTTCACGAAAATGCAATGCCGCGCCAGTTCAGGCACATCGCGCAGCAGGTAATTGGTCATCACCTTCACGTCCGGACGTACGCGAGTCAGCAGGACCGCCAGCACTGCTCCATCCAGCATTCCAAATGGATGATTCGCAACCACAACCACCGGCCCGGTCGCAGGGATCCGCGCCGCGTCCGCCGCATCCACGCTCAGATCCACCCGCATCTCCGCCAGCAGGTTCTCTAGCCCGAAGCCCTGAGGAGAAAGCCGCACCCGCCGGTAAAGAGCACGCACTCGATCCACCGGAAGAAACTTCCCCGCCAGCGCCGGGATGCCGGGAAATTCCCCAGCCTGCGACAACACTTCCGGCTGCGGATCTTCCTTGTGCAGATGGTTGGATGGCATGTTACTGAGATACAGGAGACGCTTTGCTGCAGCGTGAAGATGAGGTTAAAAGCTGATGAAATGTGGATTGCGCGAAACTAGAAAGTAACCAAAGGCAGTGGTTAGGGGCCAGTGGTAGTGACCAGTATTGCAGGATGACGAACGAAACCGCCACATCGGCTAGGGATTTGGTCACTGATCACTGACCACTGAACGCTGCCTTTTACGCCTCGAGCCGGTATCGCGTCTCCGCCAGCCCATAGAGCCTGCGCCACACCAGCCGGTTGATCGTTACCACGGTCGCCGCCATCATCATGGTCGCGACCAGCAACAGATGAAAATCGCCGCTGTCGGTAGCCTGCTGGATGGTTGCACCCAGTCCCGTCGTGGTGTAAATCTGCCCTTTGAAATGAAAATATTCAGCGACGATGCTGGCGTTCCACGCTCCACCGGAAGCCGTCACAAGTCCCGTGACAAGATAAGGAAAAATTCCCGGCAGAATCAGCTTCTTCCAGCGCGCGATCCCTCGCACCCGGAAGACGCTACAGCATTCTTTCAAGTCCGTCGGAATTGCCATCGCACCCGCGATCACGTTGAACAGCACATACCATTGCGTGCCCAGCAGCAGCACAACGATCGACGCCAGCCCCAGTCCGCCTCCCAGCCGGATCAGCACCAGCAGTATCACCGGCAGCAACGCCGTCGCCGGCACCGAAGCCGCAATCTGTGCCAGCGGTTGCGCAATGCGCGCCAGCCGGGGATTGAAGCCAATCGCCACTCCCGCGGGAATTGTCCACAGCGCGCCGATCAGCAGGGCCAGGTTCACGCGCAAAAAAGTCGCTCCCAAGCCGAGAGCGGTCGCATGCAATTCCGCCTTCCCCACACCGCTGAGAACAATCGCGACCCGAACCACACCGTAACCGATGCCACCAAGCGTCAGCACAGCCAGCACCTGAAGCAGCCAGTCCCGCCACACAGACGGCGTCTCCACGGCACGTTCCTCTCTATGCTTCCGCGCAAAATACAAGAGCAAACGCTCCCCCAGCGGCCGCAAAGTTTTTTCTCGAATCTTCGCGAGTCCGCTCGAGTGTTCTGCCAGATTCAGCACCCATGATCGCGGAGCGTCCGTGCTCTCCACCTGCTCAACCTTAAACTTCTCGGCCCACGCGATCACCGGCCGCCACACAAACTGGTCCAGCAACACAATCACCAGCACCATGGTGGCAATGCCCCAACAAATCGAACTCGTGTCGCCCGCACTGGCTGCGGTTTGCAGATATGAACCGAGACCGGGCAAACGAAAATCTCTCGAGCCCAGCACAAACATTTCGCACACCATCAGCGCGAACCATCCCCCGGCCACCGACATCATCGAGTTCCACACCAGCCCGATCGCCGAAAAGGGCAGCTCCATCTGCGTGAAGCGCTGCCACCAGCTGAAGCGGTAGATCTCCGCGGCCTCCCGCATGTCCTTCGGAATGCTTTTCAGCGACGCATAAAAGCTGAATGCCATGTTCCAGACCTGCCCGGTAAAAATCAGGAGGATCGCGCCCAGTTCCACACCGAGCTGCCGGCCGGGAAACAGCGCCACCATGGCCAGCATCACGCCCGGAAGAAAACTCAACACAGGAATCGACTGCAACACGTCCAGCAGCGGAAGCATGAAGCGTTCGGCGCGCGGGTTATAGGCCGCGATATAGCCATAGACCAGCGCGAATCCCAAGCTGAGGACGTAAGCAATTGTGATGCGCAACAGCGAATACCCTGCATAGGCTGGCAGTGCCCGCAGGCTGCGTGAAATTTCCACCGTCGGAGTAAATGGTCCGAACCACGAGTGCCCGACCGTCACCACGGCATAGAACAGCGCAATCCCCGCGCCGAACATGATGACATCCGGCAGGTGCGACACTTCGATCCGCGGCAGTTGTGTCCACAGCCGGTATGCCGAGAATCCCCGCAGCGTAATACTCTTCTTCATGCCGTGGCTTTTCCCCTGAAAAACGATCGATCAGGCTTTCGGCGTGTGAATCGAATCGTGATTCTCGCTGGCGGGAGCTGTCGGTGTTGGGTCGGTTTGCAGTGGTTCCGCCGTTACTGCGTCGGTCTGAGGCGCTTCCGTCTGCACCAGCCGGCCACTCTCACGGTCGTAATCAAAAATCTCCGCGTAGCGTCCCCAGTTCGTTGCAGTATCGAACTGCCGCTGCACTTCCTCCGCGGAAAAGTGCTCATCGAGAATGTCGTGAAAGAATTCATCGTTGATCGAGTGGTCTGACTTCCGCTTCAGGATGCTGTCAATCTGCTTCAGGATGGTGACGTGCTCCAGCGCCGCCTCGCGAAATAACACTTTGCGCGCCTGGATGTCGGCGTCAGCAAACCTCACTCCCTGCCGCGAGAGTTGTACGTCGCCCTCCTTCAACCAGGCGAAACCCAGCAACTGGCAGGCCTCCAGGATGGGCAGCAGGTCCTCCACATCCATCACCAGTTCTTCGCTCAGGCGGAAAAGATCTTCGCGTCCCCCGCGATCGTGCAACAGTTCAAGCAGGCCGGCGATTCCACCCACACGGGCATGCGGCAAAATCTGATACTTGCTCGTCTTCACCGGCGCTTGCCCTCTCTTGAAGCTTCCTGGCGGCACCACAATTTCCCCCGTACTCTCGGGGTCGGGCAAAGTATGTTCGACATCCGGCTCAGTCATAATTTTGTAGATGTAATCTACAAGTTCCACAAACCGGCCAGACTTGCGGTCCCGGGGATGCGAAAGACGCACATTGAAATCCGCGCGGATGCGCGCCGGATTTCTCCCCAGCACCACGATGCGGTCCGCCAGCATCACCGCCTCCTCAATGTTGTGCGTCACAATGAAGATGGCGCTGGTCGGCATCTTCTTGTTTAGCCACAACTCCAGCAATTCGCCGCGAAGATTTTCCGCCGTGAGCACATCGAGTGCAGAAAACGGCTCATCCATGAACAGCACTTCCGGTTCCACCACCAGAGCCCGCGCGAAGCCCACGCGCTGCTTCATCCCGCCGGAAAGCTCCTTGGGGTAAGCCGTCTCAAAACCGTCCAAGCCCACCGTATCCAGCATGCGTAGCGCCCGTTTGCGGCGCTCCACGGCAGCCACACCGCGCGCTTCCAGGGGCGCCTCCACATTCTCCAAAACGGTAAGCCAGGGAAACAGCGCGAAACTCTGGAAGACGATTGCCACGTTCGGCGATTCGCCACCCAGCGGCTTTCCATGCCAGAACAGCGCCCCCGACGAAGGTTGCGCCAACCCGCTCAGAATGCGCAGCAGAGTGGATTTGCCGCAGCCGGAGGCCCCCAGCAGCGCAATGATTTTTCCCGGCTCGATGGAAAAATCCGTAAGGCCCACCACTTGAATGCGCGTTCCGTCCGGCTGGGGATACGACTTTTCAATCGCCCGCGCTTCGATAATGGGTTCCGTTGCCAACAAAATTCTCCCTAACCTCGTATACACGATCTGCCGCAACGCGCAAAGCCTCGGCGGCACGTAACAGTCCATTCACAATTGGGCTGCGGCCCGCGTTCTCAAGCCGCGAAGTTCTGATCCGCCAGAACAGGAACCGCCTGAGACAACCGGTCTGTCACCTCGGCGAGGTGGGAAAGTTTGGCAGTCAACTCCGCTGTGAACTGCCCGGGAGCAAAACGCCACTTCCAATTCCCGCCGTGCAGGCTCGGCGTATTCATGCGAGCTTCGCTGCCCAGGCCCAGCACGTCCTGCAGCGGGATCAGTGCGAACTCGGCCGGCGAATTCTGCGCCGCGCGGATAAACGCCCAATGAATGCCATCGTCGCAACGGCCAAGGTAGACTTCCGCATTACGCCGTTCGTGATCCGCGGTGCCCGCCCGGAACCAGCCCACGGTCGTGTCATTGTCGTGCGTGCCTGTGTAGATCACTTTGCCCGCGGCGCGATGCGGCAAGTACATGTGCGCGCCTTCGTCGCCGAACCCGAACTGCAGCACCGCAATCCCCGGAATCTGCAGTCTCTCGCGCAGCGCGTTTACTGACGGCGTGATGTAACCCAGGTCTTCCGCGAAGAACGGCAAGCCCCCAAGCGCCTCGCGCAGTTTGTCAAACAGATCGTCTCGCGGACCATCCACCCAGCGCCCGTTAATCGCCGTCGGCTCGTCCGCCGGAATCTCCCAGAACTGGTCGAACCCGCGAAAGTGATCGAGCCTGACGTAGTCGCAATTCCGCGTCGTCCACCGCAGCCGCTGAATCCACCATTGATAACCTCGCGCCTTCATCACGTCCCACCGGTACAGCGGATTTCCCCAGCGCTGACCTGTCTTGCTGAAAAAATCAGGAGGCACGCCGGAAACAACCTCCGGCTCCAGATTCTCCTTCAGCCGGAAAAGTTCGCGATGCATCCACACGTCCGCACTGTCGTAATTCACAAAGATCGCAACATCGCCGACGATGCGAATCGAGCGCTGCGAGCAATACCTCCGCAGCGCCTGCCATTGCTCATAAAAAGCAAACTGCAATGCGCAACGGATCTTCAGGTCGTCCGCCAGGTCCTTGCGTGCCTGCTCCAGCGAGCCCGGATCGCGCTGCGCCAATCCCGCCGGCCATTCATTCCAGCTCGCCAGCTTCTGCTGAGCCCGCAGCGCGTCAAACAAAACGAAATCATCGAGCCACCAGGAGTTCTCTGAACAGAAGCGTTCAAAGCGCTGGCGCGCAGCCCCCAAGGCCGTAGCCACAAAATTCCGCCCCGCTTCAAACAGCAGCGGCATCTTCACCGCAAACACGTGATCGTACTCGACCGCACCTGAGTCGGAGCCGGGTGCAAGAGAAGACGAGATTTTTGCTTGATCGATCCAGCCATGGTCGGCCAGACGCTCCAGGCTGATCAGCAGCGGGTTCCCGGCAAACGCCGAGATGGAAGAATAAGGCGAGTTGCCGTAGCCCAGCGGACCGAGCGGCAGAACCTGCCACAGTCCCTGCCGGGCGGAAGCTAAAGAATCGACGAACGAGTAAGCCGCCGGCCCCAAATCACCAATGCCGCCGCG
>JBAWCJ010000246.1:0-22322 GCA_049590215.1 Candidatus Sulfotelmatobacter sp.
GTTACAAAGATGTACTTCGCTGGCATCTGTTCCTCGCTCTAAATTGTGTTTGAAAAATTGTGCAGGTGGGGTGCACGATCAATTATGCCAGAACATGCCTGTGGAAACAAACAGAAGAATGCGCGCGCGTTGACTATCCCGGTAATGTGGGCGAAAATGATTTGAGCACTTCCCTCGGGAGTACTTTCCCCAGTCCCGATTTATCGGGCTTTCGGCTTTTTGTCTTCAATCGTGGGCCTGTGGCGCAGCTGGGAGCGCGCTTCCATGGCATGGAAGAGGTCGTCGGTTCGATCCCGACCAGGTCCACCAAATTCTCGCGACAACTTAGACGGGCGCAGGCGGTCGTATCACTCTCGAAGAATCGCGACTACGCTTACTGACCTCAATCGAATGTCCAGCGCGTCGCCGTTTTCGGGAAGGTCTTTTCTATCAGGCCGAATACACGGCTCGGGCGCACACGGTAGAGGGGCTCAGAGCCGTCGCCTCCGCTCATTCCATATTTGTTAAGCGATGTTGGTTCTAACTTCTTCGCGATCGCCCGGTCTGTGATCAGTTCAGCGACACCTTCCAGAATCACCGCTTCAGCAGCATTCTGAGTGCCCACAATACAGTTTGGATTCTTAGCCAGGTTGCGCGCTTTTTGGGTCTTGCTCCCGGTGCCGAACCAAAATGCGCCGTCGAACCACAGGCCCCAAATGATCATGGCGTGGGGTCGACCATCGGAACGCACCGTGACGATCCAATACTCGCGAGAGTCCGTCAGAGTCTTCACCGCCCATTTCCAGGGCAACATCCCGGTCTTGCTCGTGCTGATTCCGTAGCCGGATATTCGCGGTCGTTCTGTTCGCGGCTCTACCTTGCTCTTTTTCACGCTCGGCATGAGGACCTCCTAAATCGGCTCGCATCCGCCTGCAATCGCGCGAACCGCTCCCGGATTGTATCGAATTCTCATGCTAGGCTGGTACGGTGAACCGGCCATCCACTCTTCCCTTCTTGCATTTCACATTCGCACTCGTTCTCTTGCCCTGGTTAATATTCAACTCAGTCCCTCCCGCCAGCGCAGCCGCATGGACTGTGCGTGCGCAACCCACGCGCCTGGTCAATGGCGGCCCCGTGTTGTTTCAAGTGAAGCCCCCGGCACGGCTCGAATCACTGAGCGGAACTTGGTTGGGACACGAACTCTCATTCAGCTTCGACCCTGCGAGCAAGACCTGGTTCGCGCTGGCAGGCGTCAGCCTGGAAACCGTTCCCGGAGCTTATTCCATCGAACTGACCGGCACGCCTGGAAAAATGCGAGGCGGGAAAATCTCCTTCACGCGCACTTTCGCTGTCGCCCGCGGAAAGTATCCTAAGACTGAAGTCAAGCTCAACGTTGAAAGCAAATTCACCGAGCCCACCCCTGAGCAGCAGAAACAAATTGAAGAAGGAGCGGAGGTAAAGAAGGACTATCTGAACCGCGTTACTCCAAAGCGCGAATGGTCTGGGGAATTCACCGCCCCGGCCGAAGCTGAAATTTCTGACGTCTTCGGCGCCGAGCGCGTCTTCAACGGCAAGACGCAGAGTACGCACTTCGGCCTGGACTTCCGTGTCCCAAGCGGCACTCCTGTCGCCGCCATGAATGACGGCACGGTACTACTCGCGCGGCCACTTTATTTCGAGGGCAACTTCGTGGTGCTCGATCACGGCCAGGGATTGCTCACGCTCTACCTGCATCTTTCGGAATTCAAAGTAAAGGAAGGCGATCAGGTAAAGCGAGGGCAGATCATCGGACTGAGCGGCGGCACCGGCCGCGCCACCGGCCCGCATCTTCACGTCGCAGTGCGCTGGCAAGGAACCTATCTCGACCCCGCGAGCCTTATGCGTTTGCGGCTGCCGCAGGCAGCAGTTAGCAATTAGCCCTCAACCTCTGCCGATCCGGAATGGGGAGATTGCTAACGGCTAATTGCTCTTTGCCTTACCGTTCCCGCCAGACAGCCCAGTGAATCCGCGCTCCGGGATCTCGCGCACCGCGTCCTTCAGAATCTCTTTCAACTCCAGGTTGCGGATCAACCGGTGCAGATAATTGGGATGCACGCCCAGAATGCGAGCCGCATCGGCGTAGCTGCCTTGCGTCTGCTCCACGGCATCAAGAATGAGTTGCTTCTTCAATTCCTTCACCGCCAGGTGATATCTCGCCTCGACCATCTCCGGCAGAGGAGGCCGTTCCAGCAGCGATTCCGGCAGATCTTCGGGCAGAATGACCTCCGAGGACGCCAGCACCAGAGCCCGCTCGATGGCGTTTTCCAACTCCCGGACGTTGCCCGGCCAATCGTAGTTCACCAGGCATGACAGCGCTTCACGGGAAATCGGACGCGGCTTCACCTTGCAGCGCTTCGCATGCTTCTGCACAAAATGGTGCACCAGCCTGGGAATATCTTCCTTCCGCTCCCGCAGCGTGGGCATCGTGATTTTCAACACGGCCAGGCGGTAATACAAATCCTGACGAAACCTACCGTCGCGCACGGCCTGCTCCAGATTGCAGTTGGTGGCGGCGATCAGCCGGATATCCACTTTGATGGGCTGGATTCCTCCCACTCGTTCGAACTCACGCTCTTGCAGCACGCGCAGCAGCTTGACCTGCAACGAAGGTGCCAGTTCCCCGATTTCATCGAGAAACACCACGCCCCCGTCAGCCACTTCGAGCCGTCCCTTCTTCAGCGAAGCTGCTCCGGTAAAGGCTCCGCGCTCATGGCCGAACAGATCGCTTTCCAGAAGCGTCTCAGGAATCGCAGAGCAATTGATGGCCATAAACGGCTTGTTTGCGCGGTGACTGTTGCGATGCAAGGCTCGCGCCGCCAGCTCCTTGCCGGTTCCGCTCTCGCCCTCGATCAATACTGTCGAATCGGTGGGCGCCGCGCGCTTGAGGAATTGATAAACCTCTCTCATGCGCTCGCCCTCTCCCACCAAACTTCGTTCCTGGCTCATCTCCAGCGTCAGGCGCACATTCTCCTGCTCGAGAGAGTGGACGCGCCGGACAGTATCCAGCGCGACCGCAGAGATGCCAGCGATCGCCGTCACCAGTTGAAGGTGCTCTTCGTTAAGACGGTTCCTTGGACTCTCGCTGTCCAGATAGATGCACCCAATCACTCGCTCAAACACGGTCAAAGGCACACAGAGCAACGAGCGCACCTGGGACGCCGCCAGGCTCTCGATCTCCCGCAGCCCCTCGCTGCCAGGAACGTCACTGCCCAAAACGCCGATCCCGTGCTCCAGTACCTGACGCGCAATCGTCCGGCTCACCTTCACCGGTTGGGTCTGTCCGGCCTGCCGCATGCGCCCGAACATGGAATTGAATTGCTGGCCTTCCTTGTCCGTCAGCAAAATCGCGCCCCGGCTTGCGGGGACGATCTCAAATATTAAGTCCAGAAGCTGGCTTTGCAGTTCGTTGAGATCGCGAATAGCAGGTACGATCCGGCTGATCTTAAAAAGCGCGTTCAGATTCCGGGCCAAGCGTGAACTCGCGGGCAACTCGTGCAGTAACCGGTCCGGCTGCAGATAAATCACGTCCCGGGGATTGAGGACGGTGGTCTCCGCCGTGTACTGCGACTCTTCGAACTCCACTCGGTCCGCCGCCGGCGCCACTTCTTCATCTTCAACCAAAAACACAAAGGAGGAGTCACCGGCGGCAATCTCGTCTCCGTGTTGCAGCCACTGCTCTTCGACGCCGGTGCCGTTCACCAGGGTTCCATTGCGGCTGTCGAGGTCCCGCACCAGAAATCTTCCGTCCTGCCCTCTTAGCAGACAATGTTTTCGAGAGACCGAAGGGTCGCTGATCGCGATTCCATTCGACGCCTCTCGCCCGATCGTGATTTCTCCCTCGGACAGAGGAATCGTCAAGTCTTTCAAGGGTCCGGAAACCGCCAGAAGTCGGGGATGCAAGCGCCTCACCTCGCGCCCTTCTTATCACACTTCCGCCCCAAATTCATTCCCGATCTGAAGTTTTTCCGTTATCCGAACAGATAGGAATCGCTATCCGATCGGATAGCATCAAGAGCCAACCGCCACATGAGGGCTAGTCTGACCCTATCCACGGTTAGCGATTAAGCGCTTTGCTCAGAGCAGGTTAGGCGGATGGCTGTAGTTCCTGCCAGAGGCGAAGATGATTGGCATACGACATGCACTATTGGGCGTTGCGCTACTGCTCGGCAAAAAGCGATGGGGGAAGCGCTTTTGCAGTAT
Source organism: Candidatus Sulfotelmatobacter sp. (assembly GCA_049590215.1). GTDB lineage: Bacteria > Acidobacteriota > Terriglobia > Terriglobales > Acidobacteriaceae > Sulfotelmatobacter. Next base: position 4,219 of record JBAWCJ010000246.1, read on the forward strand.
TCCTTGCCGGGATTGCGCAAATCAGGGATCCGAAGGGCCCCCTCATCGGATCCCTGGTCTTTTGTAGATGTCTTTGTAAGCCCCGCAAATCGTCAACTGGCGACCGCTTCATCGCCTGCCGAAACAACCGCGGCCATCGACACCGCAGCCCCGTCGCGAAACGTAACGCTGTTTCCGGAAATGGCCGGCACACGCTCGCCGGGAACCAGAATCCCCACCAGATTCAGCGGATCGGCAGCCGACAGCGTAATCGATCCCGACGTGGCCTCAAGCTTGCGCATCGCTCGCACAGATTCCACCGCAACCGGCAAAGCAAACTGTTCGCCCAGAAATCCATCCACAAATCGCCCGCCCCGAATCTCGCCCCGATCCTCCAACCGGCGGAAGACTGCCAGCAACTCGCGCCACGGCGGCAGGTTTGCTTCCCGCGCCAGCACGTCGCGAACTACGATTCCATAACGCCGCAACAGCATCCAGCACGCTGCTTCCACCGCGCGCGGACGCTCAACAACTTCATCTGTATGCAGCAGAGCCCACCGCCCAGCATTGTGCCGCGGACGCGTAGTCCGCCCGCTGCCTTGCCCCGCCCGCCGTTTGGGATCGATCAGCGAACGCAGATTGTCAAAGCCGTCGGCGGTAACCAGCCCCGCTGCAACCAACTCCCATAGCGCAGTCTCGATTTCCGCTTTCAACTTATCCGTGCCGCGCACGATGTCGGCAAAAAACGACGCGCCCCGCTGCCGCAAAAAATCCAGCACCATCAGCGCACCATGGCTCAGGCCATTGTTTGCCGCCTGCTCCGCGCCGGGGTGCCGTGGCGTCATCCAGTCAGCATCTTCCCGGATGAAAAATGTAATGGGAGCAACGCTGGTAGGAATCACGCGCCGCTGGCGAGAAGTAGCGCCGGTCTCCAATCCGCGGCCGGTGTTCGAATCAAGCGTCGCCGGATGCGGCGACAACCTTCCCCAACCCACTGCCCCAGTCAGGCAAAGCTGGTCAAGCCATTTGGGATCGTAATCCACAACTCGCCGCGCCAGCACCTGCCGCTCCCAGGCATTCGCCGGAATCTCAAACCCCTGCAACTGCCGCAACACTTCGAGCGTGCCCCGCTCGCCCACAACCTGCGTCCCCGCAGCCACATGCTGCCAGCGCAGCAGCCATTGCATGAATTGCGCCGCAGTCACCGGCTCAATCTGTTTGCGCAGCGCAGCAACCGTCAGCCGGTGTATGCGAGCCAGCAGCCGCCGCTCACACCATTCCGTCTCGGTTTCTTGTGTGGGGGCAGCAGCGCCACCAAAATTTCCCCGCAGAACAGTCCCGCTAGCTTCCATGCGAAGCAAAGCATTCGAGATCTCGGAGGCAGGAATGCCTAAACTCTCTCCCAGTTCCGCGGCCGTAGTCGGCCCCAAATGCGACATCCATCCCGTAACCATCGTAAGCAAAGCATCGTCCCGGGAAGGCGCCGTAGTTTCCACTTCCGCCAGCAAATTCTGAAATTGCGCGTCAGGGAACAACACAGAAAAAGTCTTAACGCGCTCAGCAGCAACCCAGTAGCGCCGGCGTCCCGCCGGCTGTCGAGCGGGCGTCTCGCCCGCGGCGATGGCAGCGATTCCGGCCCGTCCTTCTTTAGTCAGCCTCTCGAAGAAGCCCAACCAAGGACCCACCAGTAACAAATCTGCAGGCAGCGCCACCAGCGTATGCAGCACATCATGCAATTCATCCGCATCGCGCACATCCGGCCAAGCTTCCTCCCGCACCTGCGCAATCGCCGCCGGATCCAGCCCGCCCACCTCCTCAAGCACCGATTCCGGCAGCATTCGCCGCATCTGCACCGCCCGCGCCCGCCGCTCCTCGAGCGGCGCATCATCGAGAAACGCATAAGGATTCGCATTCAGAATCTCATGCGAAAACTGCGACGGCACCGGCGTATCGACCGCAATACAACGTATCCGTCCATCCGCCAGCCCGCTCAGCACAGACTTCAGCCCGTCAATATCCATCGCCTCGGTGAGCACATCCTTCATCACCTCGTTCACCAGCGGATGATCCGGAATCTGCCGCTCACCCTGAATATTTTCAAAGCAAGCCGCCGCATCAGGAAAAACCGAAGCCAGCAGATCATCGCTCCGCATGCGCTGAATCTGCGGCGGAACTTTCTTTCCGTTTTGAAAACGCAACAGCGCCAGAGCCCGGTTCGCATCCCAGCGCCAGCGCGTGGCGAAGATCGGAGAATCGAGAGCCGCCTGCTCCAGAATCGGCTGCACCGTCGCCGCCTGCAGAAAATTAAAAACGTCTGCCAGCGGAAAGCTGTGCTGCTCAGCCAGAGCGATGTTGAGCCCGTTGTCGGTAGCCGCAGCCTGCAACTCGAAGTTGAACCCAACGCAGAAACGCTTGCGCAGCGCCAGTCCCCAGGCCTTATTGATGCGCCCCCCAAACGGTGCGTGGATCACAAGCTGCATTCCGCCGCCCTCATCGAAGAAGCGCTCCGCAATTACAGTCGTCTGCGTCGGCGCCGCACCCAGCACGGCTCGCCCTTGCAAAATGTATTCAATCGCCTGCTCTGCTCCGGAATCATCGAGCCCGCACTCTTCTTTAAGCCAGGCAACCGCGCGCGCAACTTCCGGCTGCGTAGCCGAAAAACCGACCGGTGAAGCGTGCGGCAACATCTCACTGATTTTTTCCCGCAGAGTTCCAATGTGCTCCGAAAGTTCCTGGGTGCGCGCCGGCGCTTCCCCGCGCCAGAATGGAACGCTAGGCGGCGCTCCATGCGCATCCTGCACCAGCACGCGTCCGGCGTTAGTTTCGATGCGCCGGATCATCCACGAGGTATTTCCCAACAGCATGATGTCGCCGCGATTACTCTCGACAGCAAAGTCTTCATCGACCGTGCCCACCACAATGCCATCGGGCTCCGCGACCACGGCATAAAGCGAGTTGTCCGGAATCGCGCCGCCACTGGTGATCGCAGCCAGCCGCGCCCCGCGCCGCGCTCGCAGCTTGCCATTCACCCGGTCCCGATGCAGGTATGCGCCATAACGCCCGCGCCGCGAGGCGATGCCCTCGCTCAGCATCTCCAGAATCGCATCAAAGGTGGCACGTTCTAAGTTGCGATAGGGATACGCCCGCCGCACCAGCGCAAATAACTCATTCTCACTCCAGCCGTCGCCGGCAGATCCAGCATCGCCAGCCGTGGAACTTGTAGCGCCGGCGTCCTCGCCGGCTGTCGCGAGCCCATCCTGGGCTCGCTCCCGCAATCGAGGCGCAGCCGTAGCCGTTCCCGCAGCGCAAGCCGCCAAAATCTGCTGCGCCAGCACATCCAGCGGCGCTTCCGGAATCATCAACCGGTCCAGATCGCCTTGGCGAATCGCCCTCACCAAAGCCGCACACTCCAGCAGATCGTCGCGCGTGGTACAGAAAAGCCGTCCCTTCGGCACCGCCCCACGCCAGTGTCCCGACCGCCCCACGCGCTGCAGAGTCACCGCAATCGCCCGCGGAGAATTAATCTGCACCACCAGATCCACCGTTCCCACGTCAATGCCAAGTTCGAGCGAAGCAGTCGCCACCAGCACCCGCACCTGGCCTTCTTTCAATTTCTTTTCCGCCGCCAGGCGCAGCTTGCGTGACAGGCTGCCGTGGTGCGCCGCCACATTCTCTTCCCCAATCCGTTCGCCGAGATTGTGCGCCACGCGCTCCGCCATCCTCCGCGTATTCACAAACACCAGCGTCGACCGGTGCTGCTCGACCAGCGCCACCAGCCGGTTGTAAACCTCATCCCACATCTCGTTCGAAGCCACCGGCCCCAATGGCATAGGAGGAACTTCGACGGCGAGATCAAGCGTCCGCTTATGCCCAATATTGACGATCACAGGATCGGAAGGTTGTGAAACGGAACTGGCCGCAGAAGTGGTCTCGGCAGATTCGGCTCGGGAAGGGCACGACTTCAGTCGTGCCGTATGGGCCGAGCCACCGGAGTCGGCTTTAGCCGCTGAGGTTCTGCATCCCGTCAGAAAATGCGCAACCTCTTCAATCGGCTTCTGCGTAGCCGAAAGCCCAATCCGCACCGGCGGCTTGTGAGTTAGCGCCTCCAGCCGCTCTAGCGACAAAGTCAAATGCGCCCCACGCTTGTCGTCGGCGACGGCATGAATCTCATCCACAATCACAGTCTGGATATCGCGCAGAATCGCCCGGCTCTTATCCGCCGTCAGAAGAATGTAGAGCGACTCGGGAGTGGTCACCAGAATGTGCGGCGGCCGTTTCAGCATGGCGCGCCGCTCGGGCATCAGCGTGTCGCCAGTCCGCACCGCAGTGCGAATTTCCGGCATGAGCAAGCCGTGCTCCCCGGCCATCGCGAGGATTTCCCCCAGCGGCACTTCCAGATTCTTCTGGATGTCGTTGCCCAGAGCCTTCAGTGGAGAAACGTAGAGGACTTCAGTCCGGTCAGCTAGATCCCCAGCCAAAGCCTTACGCACGAGCCGGTCGATGCAGGCCAGAAACGCAGCCAGCGTCTTGCCCGACCCGGTGGGCGCGGAAATCAGCGTAGTCCGCCCGGCCAGAATATGAGGCCATCCTTGCTCCTGCGGCTCCGTAGGCGTGCCGAACCGCTGCACAAACCACTCCGCAACGAGAGGATGAGCCCAGGCGAGAGAGGAAGGAAACGAGGTCACAACCGAAATATTCTATCACGTTGGCTTTCGCAAAACATTCGCCTTCCGGTCCACCGGGTCGACCGCAGGAGCAGCGGCTAGCCGTCGCGTGTGCCACAGAAGTTTTTCCCATTTTCCAGTGTTAGAATTCTCCGTCCATCCCCGAACCCAGGAGAACCAACTTGACCATGTTGCGCTCGCTGACCTGCTACGTATTACTCTTCGCCTTCACGCAATTCACGGTAGCCCAATCTTCCTCGGAAATGGCCGCCTCGTCCGCAGCCCCGGCGGAGCTTCTCGGCTACACCCCGCAAACTTCCAGCGCCGAACGCGACCTGGAAAAGAAGTTTCAGGAGGGCATCGTCGCCACCAACATCCGCGAGAACGACCGCCGGCTTAGCGCCCGTCCTCACCACGTCGGCTCGCCTTATGACAAGGACAATGCCGAGTGGATGCTCGCCCGCTTCAAGGAATGGGGATTCGACGCGCACATCGAGACCTTCGACGTATTATTCCCCACTCCGAAAGAGCGCGTGCTCGAACTCATCGAGCCCACAAAGTTCCGCGCCAAGCTCCAAGAACCAGCCCTTGCCATCGATCCAACTTCGAATCAAACTTCCGAACAACTCCCAACTTACAATGCTTATTCAATCGACGGCGACGTAACCGGGCCGCTGGTATACGTGAATTATGGCAACCGCGACGACTATGAACAGCTCGACCGCCTTGGCGTTTCCGTCAAGGGAGCGATCGTGATTGCGCGCTACGGCGAAGGCTGGCGCGGCATCAAACCCAAAGTCGCAGGCGAGCACGGAGCCATCGGCTGCATCATCTATTCCGACCCCAAGGGAGACGGTTACTTCCACGGCGAAGATTACCCCGAAGGCGGCTGGCGGCCGCGCGAGGGCGTGCAACGCGGCAGCGTCATGGACACTGATTATCCCGGCGATCCTCTGACCCCAGGCGTCGGCGCCGTTCCCGGCGCGAAACGGCTAGCCATCAAGGACGCGAAAACGATCACAAAAATCCCCGTGCTCCCAATCTCATACGCCGATGCGCTCCCTTTTCTCTCAGCACTGCACGGTCCGGTCGCACCGGAAGACTGGCGCGGTGCACTGCCCATCACCTACCACATCGGTCCGGGTCCGGCGCGCGTTCATCTCAAAGTCATGTCGAACTGGGACACCAAACCCGTGAATGACGTAATCGCGACCTTGCGGGGCTCGACCATTCCTGATGAGTGGGTGATTCGCGGAAATCATCACGATGCCTGGGTGAATGGCGCCGACGATCCCCTCGCGGGAATGTCGCCGGAGCTGGAAGAAGCTCGCATGCTCGGCGAACTCCACAAGCAGGGCTGGTCGCCCAAGCGCACCATCATCTACTGCGCCTGGGACGGCGAAGAACCCGGCTTGCTCGGCTCCACGGAATGGGTTGAAACGCACCTCGACGAACTGCGCAAGCACACCGTCTCTTATCTCAACACTGATGGCAACGGCCGCGGCTTCCTCTTCGCGGGCGGAACTCAGGATCTGCAGGCTGTGATCAGCGCCGTTGCCGGCGACATCAATGATCCCGAGAAGAATATCCCGGTGCGGGAGCGAGCCCATCTGCGCGCCATCCTGAAAGCCAAAGATGCTGAAGAGCGCGGCCAGATTCGCAAGCGCACCGATCTGGAGGTCTGGGCGCTCGGCGATGGATCAGACTACACCGCTTTCCAAGACCACGCGGGCATTTCCGCGCTGGACATTGGCTTCGGTGGCGAGGACGACGGCACTCAATACCACTCTATTTATGACGACTTCTATTGGTACACGCACTTCGCCGACACGGACTTCGCCTACGGACGCGCGTTGGCCCAGACTGCGGGCACTACGATGATGCGCATTGCTGATGCCGATCTGCTTCCCTACGATTACACTCCGCAGGCCGAGGCCATCGCCAAGTATGAAACCGAACTGGAAAAGCTCTTGAAGGATAAACAGGAGGAATTCACCGAGCGCAATCTCGAACTTAAGGAGGGAGTCTTCACCGCGACTTCCGATCCGCACAAAACCTACGTTCCGCCTCCGGCCGAAATCGTGCCGCCATTCATGAACTTCGCGCCCTTGAAGAATTCCATCGAATCACTGAAGAAGAGTGCGGACGATTACTCCAAAGCGCTGGCCAAATTCAAGAGCAGCGGCGCGACGGTTTCTCCGCAAGCTCTCGACGGGGTGAACGCCGATTTGATTGGCATCTCGCGTCTGTTCCTGAACGAGAAAGGTCTGCCTGAGCGTCCCTGGTTCAAGAACCAGATTTATGCTCCCGGCGCTTACACCGGATACGGCGCAAAACCCATCGCTGCGGTACGCGAATACATGGACGAAAAGAAATGGAAGGAAGCCGACGCTCAGATTCCCATGGTCGCCCAAGTGGTTGAGAATATCGCAGGCGGAATCAGCAAGGCTGCTGAGGATTTGGATGCTGCGTTAGCAGCGAAGAAATAAATATAAATCAAAGAGCGTTTCTCGATCCTGCTGATAGTAGATCAGAAAAAAAACCCACCGGATGCTTGCTTGGGGCGTGCTCGGGTCAGCATCCGATGGGCTACCGTTTCTCCTTACTCACCCTGTTGTTTTCAGGAGTATTTAACCTGATTAAACCCCAGAACCCGGCCAAGTTCCGTCTAATTTTGTAAAGCTTTGTAATTTTCGCGCAAACAGAGCCATCCTTGCTAACGATCAATCGGGCAGATACTGTAGATGTTTGCGGATCATCCTGTAGAAAATGGACTCCGCAAGACAACTAACTCCCTGTCGATGCTGTCCTGACCTAATCCGTAATCGCCGCCGTTTTCGAGGCCATGAGTTCGGTGAAGCGCGGATTTTTCCGCAGAGCCGCAAACTCTTCATCTTTGTACACGTTCTTCAGATCTTTATAACCGGCTTCCATCGCCTTCTTCAGATACTCGAGCGATTGTTCGGAGAAGCCCATCTTGGCGTATAACCTTGCGATCGTGTAATCGAAGCGGGCGCGATCTTCCGGGCCAGCCAGTTGCGCCTCGATGCCGGTGCGTGAACTGCGTCCAAAGACGTCAGGGTCGAGTTGCAAGGCGTGCTGATAGGCGGAAACTGCGGGCTCGAATTTTTTCTCGGCAAAATAAGCCGCTCCGAGATTGTTGAAAAACGCCGCGGAAGTATTGTCGATCGCAATAGCTTTATTGCATTGCTTGATGGCAGCGCCATACTTGTGGTCTCCGTAATAGGCGACTGCCAGGTTGCCGTAGGCCTCCGCGAATGCGCGATTCGCCTTGATCGAACGCTCGCAACTCTTGCGCGCGTCCCTCCAGCGGCCCATCAGCAGTTCGCTGCGGCACATTTTATTCAGCACCGGGGCGCTGTTGGGTGATTTCAGCAAAGCCGCGCGATAGTAGTCCAGCGCATCCAAATAGAGCTTGGCCGCGTGCAAGGCGTCGCCCTGTTGCTCGAGAGCGGCTGCGGTGGCGTCAGGCGCCGGAGGATCGATGGCGCTGATCAATGGAGGTGCGATCTGCACCTGCTGCTCCGGATGAGCGACTTGCGCCTGTGCGGCTGTGAAAGGGATTACAACGAGGGAAAGAATCAGGCAGGCCTTTCGGTAGGACATACACACCCCCAAAGCGACCAACTCCAACGCGGCCATTCTGCCACACTTTAGACCAGACGGCGAAGAAATTTGAGTCTGCGAGCCCGATTTAGGCCTGTTGATTTCCCGCTCAAATAAAGCTTCGGGGCCTTCCCAGAACAGGATGTTTTGTCTAGGCAGGAGCCTGGAAACGAGGGTACCTCCTCCCCGATTACCCTCCGAAAGTCTTGCGGGGCGCTGGTTCTGCAAAAGAGTGTCCGCAAAATCTTGATGTCAAAGAGCTTAAAGGTCAAAATCTTGAGAACAAAGAGCTTAGGGCGACGGTATTCGCCCTCTCCCCGGCGTGGCGGCCTCGACCATGATCGCGCAACTTCGACCGGCAACACAAGGTCAGAAGTCACATGGGGTATGTGGAAATGTTTGGGAGCGAGCGATGTTCCGGAAGCGGCCAGCCCTTACCCTCAAATCTCGCCGCCTCGGTGCCGCGGTGAGAATACCCATATGCACTCGGGGGCCTGTAGCGCCACAGGGATCCTTCGACTCCATTTGTCACTCGCTTCGCGCGCGACAATTCCGCTCAGGATGACAGTCCTACAAGAATTAGTGCGTCGTCGTTTGGCTGTTGTCTGGCGGCTTCGGGGGCGGGGTTGGAGATTTGTCGTCCTTGAAGATGCCTGCGATCTTGCCGAAGAAGCCCTTCTTTTTTTGCGCGTCGTTTTGCGGGTCTTGTGCGTTGGCCGAATTCGGTGGCGGCAACGGCTTCTGGGCGGTGCCGAAGAAACGGGAGAGGAATCCAGTCACTCCGGCCTGCTGATCGCAAGTCTCGCGCGGCTCCGTGCCCAACACGAAGGCCGCGGTGTAATCGTCCGGACAGGAAGAAGTAGCCAGGCGGTTCGTCGCCTTGTCCAGTTGCACATCGACCACGCCGTTCGGCTGCGAGAATTCTTTCATATCGGCATACTGCGGCAGCGCCGACGCCTTCTTCATGAACTCGGTCCACATAGGCCCGGCAGTCTGCGCGCCGGTGAGGCGAATGTCGCTATAGTCGTCGTAGCCAACCCACACGATGCACAATAAATTCGAGGTGTAGCCCGCGAACCAACCGTCGTGCGAGGTGCCCGTCTTGCCTGCGGCCGGAAGCAAAAAGCCGTGCAAGCGAACCGCGGTATAGCCGAGGCCGTTGTTGATGACACCTTCCATCATGTTGGTCATGACGTAGGCGATGCGCGGATCGAGCACCTGGCGCTGGTCAGTCTTGAAGTTCGCCACTACGTCGCCCTTGGCGTTGCGCACCGAGTTCACAAGGATGGGAGAGAGCCGGTCACCGCCGTTGGCGAACGAGGTGTAGGCTCCCGCCATGTCGAGCGGAGCGGCCTCGTACGATCCCAAAGCCATGGCCGGCGTCGCTTTCACGGAAGTGATTCCCGCCGACTTCGCCAGGTCCGCCACTTTGTCGTAGCCGACTTCCTCAGCGACTTTGACGGTCGCATTGTTCAGCGACATGGCCAGCGCATAGCGGAGCGTCACGTCGCCGTGGTACTCCTCTTTATAGTTGCGCGGCTCATAGATCTGGTCCCCGTAGGCAAAGCTGGTGGGCGCGTCGGTCACCGTGGAAGCCGGAGTGATCACATTGGTTGAGCCGTCGAGCGCGGTGTTCATTGCCGCGGCATAAACGAACGGCTTGAAGATCGAACCAGTGGGCCGCTTCGACAAGGCGTGATTCAGCTGGCTGAAACCGTAATCGCGCCCTCCAACCAAAGCCAGCACCGCGCCGGTGTGCGGATCGAGCACGACCATCGCGACCTGGGCCTGGGGGCCCGGCGTCACCGTCGTCTCAATTTTCTTGCCCACCTTCACGCGCTTGGTGCGCAACTTTGTGATTTGCTCATCCACCAGCTTCATGCCCATCTCGACCGACTGCGCCGCAGCCTTCTGCAGATCGGGATCGAGCGTCGTATAAATCCGGTAGGACTGGTCGTTCAGGTCATGTTCACTGAATCTGTTGATCAGAGTGTCGCGCACCATATCGACGAAATACGGCGCGTCACTGGCTTCCACATTCGGAGGCGCGAGCTTGAGCGGGGCGGCCTTGGCTTTTTCAGCCTGCTCCCGGGTGATGGCGTGGGTTTCCACCATTGAATCGAGCACCAGATTGCGGCGCTCCAAAGCGCGCTCGGGATGCCGGTAGGGCGACAAACGGCTCGGTCCCTGGATGATGCCGGCGAGCAACGCCGCTTCGGGCAGGGTAATGTCTTTCAAATCTTTGTTGAAATAGGATTGCGATGCCTCGCCGAAGCCGCTAATGGCGAACGATCCGCGCTGCCCCAGGTTTACCCAGTTGGCATAGAATTCAAGAATCTGCTGCTTGCTGAACTTCTGTTCCATCTCCTCGGCAATTAGCATCTCGGTGAGCTTGCGGCGCACGGTTTTTTCCGGCGTCAGGAAGAAACCGCGCGAGAGCTGCATGGTGATGGTCGAACCACCTTGCTCGTGGCGTTGACGGGTCAGATCGATCCACCCGGCTTCAAACATGCGGATGAAGTTCACTCCGCTGTGCTCGAAGAAACGCCGGTCTTCGATGGCCAACACCGCATCGATCATTACTTTGGGAATGTCTGAGTACTTCACCACCTGGCGCTTGGAACGCTGCCCCGAATCGAACAGGGCAGTCACCAGCTGCGGCTCGAGTTCGTAGGCGGAAAGCTCATTGCCACGGCTGACGATCTTATTCACCTGTCCGTCCTGAATCGCAATGTGCGCTGCTTCCGGACTGTGATAGCTCTCGGGGCCCGGCGTAATCTCAATCCCATCGCTTACCAGATGGAAGGTGCCGAGAGGCGATTGCCCGTCTTCATTTGAATAGCCGGCGCGGACGAGGAGCGTAGCGATTTCCCGGGCATCTATTTTGTCGCCGTCGTGCACCGTCCGCGGCAGAGCATAAATCTTGGCGGAATTGCTGAACACCGGACTGCGGAAGCGCTGCGCAATGATGCGGTCGTACTTGATGTAGTAGTAACAAAAGAATCCGCCGAGGCCGATCGCCGCTACCAGGAAGATGACGACCGCGGCTCGAATCACGGGGTCGCGCGTCAGCTTGCGGCCGGACGGGCCGCCGTTGCCGGCTCCGTTACTTCCCTTCCTCGGGATCTTGATTTTAATGGCCACGGTTTGACTCAACGCCTACTGATAAAACTGCCTGCTGGTCAGACGGTAGAATGCGCCGAAAGGTTTGCCCTGGGCTCATCCTTTGCGCTTCCCTGCCGCCGTTAATGTCAGGATGCGATGCCTCCATTGTACCGCCGCGCACACCAACAAAAAGAGACCCGCAGTTCATGCGGGTCTCTAAGCTGTTAACAGTGTGGAATGCTGATTCCGCTACACCAAGCGGACCAGGAGCGCTTATTGCGGATCGGTCACCGCCCAATATCCGGTAGTCACGAGCGGAGTCGGCGTGAGCGGCTCGGTAAGCACCCCTGTGCCGGCGGTGACGTCCATCACCGCAAGCTGGGGAGTGGCGGTATCTCCGTAAGAAAACAGATAGTCGCCGCTCTGGTCGAATTGGCCGAACAGCGCAAAAGTTACGCCGCTGAAAGGCGAACCGGGGGTAATAGCAGTCAGCGCGCCAGTGGTGGTGTTTAGCAAGTAGCCCTCCGTCGGAGTGTATGCGCCGGCGTCGCTAACGCCGAACGAGTAAACAAACTCCCCGTTGGCCTCGACGGGCTGGACTGCGATATTGAACGGCGCATACACCGTGGCGAATGGCGAGTTGGCTACCGGCTTTATCGAGCCCGGAGCCGTCCCACTTTGCTCAATGTAATAAACATAGAGATTCTTGTCATCGGCGGCCGCCCCGGCGGCCACAGTCTCGCCGCTGGTCCCGATCAGAAATGTTCCAGTCGGCTCGCCCTGCACTGCCCACATGTTGTAGGCCGCAGATTGGGTAGAAAAGAATGGACTACCCGCCACCGCCGCGAGAGTTCCCTCACTGCTTCCGGTTCCAATACTGTACGCCGCGATACCGAGGCCCAGGTGGTCGGCAGTAATCGACGTCACGTACAAATATTTTCCCAGGCCGTCGGTGGTCATGTTCCAGGGCTGGAAGGTTCCCGTCGAGAACGGAGAATTCGGAACTGGCGTCAACACCCCCGGCGTTGAGCCGCCGGCCAGCCCGATCTGGTAGACCCATATCTCGTCGTTACCCGCGTCGGCGACGAACAAAAGCGTGCCCGCGGGATTGGTGATCATACTGAGTTGATTGAATCCGCTCACGCCGACAAATCCAAGATAGGACACGCTGTAAGGGCTGCCGCTCACTGCGGTCAGCGCTCCGGACGTCTTATCAATCGACCATCCATAGATCTGGTTCGTCGAGGGAAACGCGGAGTAGAGAAACTGCTGCTGTGCCACTACCACTCCAATGCTCGGATCCGTCGGTGGAATCGCGGGCGACTGGAAGCCGTTGATCGGCCCGAACGTCGCTGCGCCTGCGCTCAGAACAAAGCCATCCATGGTGCCAGTTGTGGTGCCACCGGTCTGATCTACGGCATAAGCAAAAGCCACAGGCGCGGTGCCCCCGCCACCACCTCCTCCACCTGTGCCGCCAGTGCCACTTCCGCCAAGCCCCGAACCGGAGGGCGTGCAGCTCGAACTGCCGAAGGTGATAGCGCAATTGTAGGAGCCGCCGCAACCGGCCAGGAACATCAATGCCAGCGCCACCAGCACACCGAGTAGCACTCGAACTTGCATCTTCATGAACTGCCTCCACCTGAGCTTCACTGGTTGCGTACACCTTGGCTGCAAGCGCTGAGGAAACGATTGCGAACCTGCTTCTCGCCCGTTCCAAGCCCTTCCACCGGCGCGTCGGCGCTCGCCCGCAAGGGCCTGATCAGCGGCAAACGTGTGATAAAGCTCTTAACCTAATTGGGATAGTAGGTGGAAGGTAACTTAGTGGCAACGTTACGAATGTCACTGGCCCTTGAGGGAGAATTATGGGTACTAATCGCGCGAAGCGTCCGACACTAACTCCGGAGATCTGCGCGGTCTTCTAAGATTGCGCGTAAGCCTGACCAATTCCCGAGAGAGAGTTTGTCGTCCAAATTCAGACCCCCGGATTTAAGACTCTGAGCCGCCGTCGACTCGGGAGAGTGATCCGGAAACTTCGCAAAGGCGCGAGGGGCTTGAGGTTTCCCAGCTTAATTAGGTTCTATCTGACTGCATGCGATGGGATGCGAGCCACACTTACTCACTCTTAATCTGAAGATAAAACCCTTTCGCAGTTCGCGAAAAATATCCCGCTGTGACTATTGGACGTGACCAATGGTTTGCCTAGTAACCACACATTTCCCTTGCCTCCATTATTAGAAGCTGACAACATTCGGATTGGAATCAGCGGGGATTTTTTCAGGAGGATTCTCTCACGTGAAACGCACAAACATTCTGGCCGCATTGCTTGTCGCCCTGTCGCTCATCTCAACCGGATGCGGCACTTCGGATTACGTTCAGTCGATCGAGATCACGTCGACTGGCTCGTCGAGCGGCGGATTTTTCAATCTCTCGGGAATCGATGGCACCCTGCAGCTGCAGACGATGACGGTCTACCACAGCGGCAAAACCGTCCCCATCACCAACTCGGTCACCTACACGGTTATGCCGGTAGGCTGCCAGTCCAGTGGCGACCCGACCGATCCTTGCGGGGCTGCGCTGCCCGCTTATGGCCCAACTACTGTGCCCATTAATGCAACCGGCCTGATGACGGCTGTGGGAGCGCTGTGCACCTGGATTGATCTTCCGTCCGGTACCCCTCCCGCGCTCCCGACGCCCCCACAATATAACTGGCTTTACACCGGGTACTATCAAGTAACCGCGACTTATAACGGCATGGTATCGCAGCCGGTCGCAATCGGCGTGGGCTCGGCAGCTGGCAATGCGCCCGACGGCACCTGCGGCCCGTCGTAGAACTCTAGTTGGCGAGGTTCGCGTCTGCTCCCCTGGCAGACCCGGTCCTGATGCGACGCTGGTTCCAATAACTTATCCTTGAGTCATCCTCTAAAGCTGCGCGGCCACCGGCCGCGCAGCTTTCGTTTTCAACCTCACTCGCCATCAGGTTTCGAGCCTCGATCCATCCCTCCGGCGCACTGCGCGGGACGAGCCGGTTACGCTTCCTCACAGAGATGTTCGGGATGTGGCTATGCTCTCCGCAAGGCCCTGCAGATTGGGACACCGGCAGTCAAGGCGGAGCACGGCGCCTAACAGCACGCCAGGCGAGAGGATGCGTCTGGACTCAACCTGTGTGAAGCCTTGAATTACAAGAGAAGATGCGTAACGGATTCTGCAGGCCGGTGGTCAGGCGAGCCAGTGTCCAACTGACAACTGACCGCTGGCAACCGGAAACTGATTCTTACTTATTTTCGCTCGATGGATTGAAGTGGAGTTCAAAGGAATAACCGGGCAGGTTGACGGGCACGGTGTAATCTGCCGCAACGTAAACCGCCATCAGGCCGGGCGTAAGGATGCGCTGCACCGTCACCTGCTTCTCATTAATCGGCAGGTCGTGCTCCCTGGCCTTGCGAAGCACATCATTGCGGACGTCATCGTCCGTTTTTTGCGGATTCGCGCCCGCCATCATCGCGACCTGCCTGAGGTCGTCGGTAAAGCTGAAATTTGCCATGATGGGCGGAAGCACCTGGAACAGCGCGACCACCACAAATATGAGTACTGCAAATCCCACCAGCGTCTTAAAGGTTCCCATAGTCTTAAAACTGCGCCGCCGGCCAGCGACGCAGCTTTCAGGTCCTGGCTGGCAGCACTCCTTGAAAATATTCAACTACCGTCGCGATCGTAACATCGCGTACTTCGCGAGTCGAGCGTAGAACCACTTCCACAGTGCCTTCGGTAACCTTCTTTCCGACCGTGATTCTAAAGGGGATTCCGACCAGATCAGCGTCCTTGAACTTCACCCCGGGCCGTTCGTCGCGGTCGTCGAGGATCACATCAAAGCCGGCGGATTCCAGACGTGTTCCCAGATCGATCGCCGCTTTCAGCAAGCTCTCGTCCTTCACATTGACCGGAGTTACCACAATTTCAAACGGCGCAATCGATGGGGGAAGCCAGAATCCATTCTCATCGTTACTTTGTTCCACCGCGGCCGTGAGAATGCGCTCGATCCCGATGCCATAACTGCCCATGATCGGAGTAACTTCCTTGCCGTTCTTATCGAGCACGCGCGCGCCCATCGACTCCGAATAGCGGTAACCAAGCTTGAAGATATGCCCAATCTCGACCGCCGTATCGATGCGCAGCGCCGTTCCGCAATTCGGACAAGCTTCACCCGCTGTGACCGCACGCAGATCGGCGTACGCCGTAGGATGAAAATCCTTCCCTGGCGTGAGATTCTTCAGGTGATAGTTCTCTTTATTCGCGCCGCCGATCAGATTCGCGCGGCCTTCGAGAGCCTTATCGACCAGCAGTGCTGCTCCCTTGCTATCGGAGTCCAATTTCTCCAAGAATTGGATTCCTACCGGCCCCAAGTATCCTGGAGGGGAGTTGAAGAGCTTTCGGATCTCCTCTTCAGACGCGGGATCAAATTTCGTCAATCCTGCGGATCCCAGCAACGCCGTAAGCTTAGCCTCGTTCAGCAAGTGATCTCCTCGCAGAAGAACGACGACGTCGACGGGCCGTTTCAGGCTCTTGATCGGCTCGCGCGTGCCAAGACGAGATGATTCGTGATGTCCGGTAAACTCATAAGCCCTGTAAACGAGCGTCTTGATCTTGTTTTTCGGCGAGACGCCCAGAAACCGCGCCACATCTTCAATCGTTTTCTGTCCCGGCGTGTGCACCTCGAGCGGCCTGCCGTCGCCTTCGGGTTTCAAGTTTTCGACTGCCTCCAGCTTCGACGTAGCTTTCTCCATGTTCGCCGCGTAGTTGCAGCCATCGCAGCTCACAATCTGATCCTCACCCGCCGGCGTGCGCACCATGAACTCATGCGACTCCTTGCCGCCCATCGCTCCCGAATCCGCCTCCACCACCATGTACTTCAATCCGCAGCGGTCGAAAATCCGGCAGTAAGTGTCGTAATGTTTCTTGTAGGAAACACCGAGGCCGGCCGCGTCGATGTCAAACGAGTAGGAGTCCTTCATCATGAACTGCCGCACCCGCAGCAGGCCGGACTTCGGCCGTGGCTCGTCGCGAAATTTCGGTGCGATCTGGTACCAGATCTGCGGCAACTGCTTATAGCTGCGCAGCTCTTTCATCGCAATCGAGGTCATCACTTCTTCTTCCGTCATGCCGAGCGCGAGGTCGGCGCCCTTGCGGTCCTTCAGCCGAAACAGGTTGTCGCCCATGAGAGCCCAGCGGCCGCTGGCTTCCCAAAGTTCCCGTGGATGCAGCGCGGGCAGGAAAAATTCCTGGCCGATCCGGTCCATCTCCTCGCGGACGATGCCCATGATCTTGTTGAACGAGCGATTACCCAGAAAGAGATACGAGTAAATGCCAGCCGCCAGTTGCCGAATGTAGCCCGCCCGCACCAGAAACTTGTGGCTGGCCACTTCCGCGTCGGCCGGAGCCTCGCGCAGTGTAGGAATGAACAGTTCTGACCATCTATGCATAGTGAAAGATTCCTGTGGAGGTGGAATTGGTAATTGTAAATGATTGCCGGAAAGGACCAGGGCAGAAGCGGCAACGCTAACGCGGGGACAGCAGCCTCGGCTGTCCGCAGAACGGAGCGACGCACTCGGTCTAGGAGGTCAGCCGCTTTAGAATCTCTTTCCCCAGCTTCTGCGTTTCCCCGAAAAACTTTTGATACTCGACGAACAGCCGGTTCATTTCCAGCGACTTGTCGGCCGAGAGTTTTTTGCGCAGTAACATATCGCGCACATGCACCGGGTTCGGCAGGGTCGCATCTTCGGTCAATTCTTCCAGAGCGGTATTGGGGTCGTAGTGATACATAGGGTCATTGTAGCGCCGCCGTCCCGGCGGCTGCCGGCGAGACGCCGGCGCTACACGAGTTCCGTGCTCCACAGGTCGTGCAAATGCACAATCCCCTGCAGCTTTCCGCTTCTGTCGACCACCATCAGCGAAGTAATCTTCTTCTCTTCCATCATTGCCAGCGCGGTCGCTGCAAATTCTCCAGCCGCGATGGTCCGAGGATTCTTCGTCATGCACTCGGCCGCCGTCAGATCGAGCACGTCTTTCCCGCGCTTCTCCAGCAGGCGTCGCAAATCGCCATCGCTGATGACACCAACCAGTTGCTCGCCTTTCACCACCGCCGTCACGCCCAGCTTCTTGCGCGACATTTCATAGATCACGTCCGGCATCTTCGTCCGCGGACCTACCCGCGGCAGTGCCTCGCCCGAGTGCATTAAAGACTCCACCCGCGCCAGGCGCTTGCCTAATTTCCCTCCAGGATGCAAGTTCGCAAAATCTTCTTCCTTGAATCCGCGCTTCTCGCTGAGCGTCACCGCGAGCGCGTCGCCCAAAGCGAGCATTGTGGTGGTTGAAGCCGTGGGAGCCAGTCCCAGCGAGCAAGCCTCCTCTGCAATCGAACAATCCAAAGCCACATCCGCTGCCGAAGCCAAAGTAGATCGGCGCGTGGATGATGCCTGCGTGGAGCGGGCGCCCTCGCCCGCTGCTTTTGACTTTGCTCTAGCTCTGAACTCTACTCGACCTGCCGGCAATTTTGCCGCAGACTTCCCGGCCGTCCTCGAGCCTTTGCCACCGTCGGCATTCGCGGGCGAGGGCGCCCGCTCCACAGTAGTCTCATCCCCGGTCATCGCAATCAGCGGCACGCGCAGCCGCTTGATCGTGGCCAGCAGCGCCAGAATCTCCTCCGTCTCTCCGGAAGCAGAAAGCGCCAGCACC
>JBAWCJ010000247.1:0-7301 GCA_049590215.1 Candidatus Sulfotelmatobacter sp.
TCTTTCCCTTGCGCATGAGCACCTTCAGTGCCGCAGACGTGCCCAGGGCTGCCGAACCGCTGCTGCCAAGTTGCGTATGCATCCAGGGAAGCACCCACGAGGTGCTGTAATACGTGGTGTTCGCCACGTACATGCATCCCGTGCTGCCGAGCACGATGGTGCGAGGTCCGGCCGCCTTGGCCATCATCTTCATCACCAGCGCTGACTCACAACCCTGGCAGGTGCGGTGCCCGGAGGTGAAATACTCTTCCAGCGGGATTTTCTTGACAGCTTTGAAGGGTTCTAATTTCTGAGTCGGATCGATCTGTACGTAGGTAGCCATAATTCTTTATCCTCTCTGAGGTCTGCGAAAATCAGCAAAAGCGGATTACTCTCGCAATCCGATCCATTGAGTTAAGGGAGCTGCCTTGCCATCGGCAGCCGCGTATACCGCATCCGCCATCTTCTGCACATCAGGCACGGTTACTTCGCGTCCGCCGAGCCCGCAAATAAAGCCCACCACTGGCGGCTTCTTGCCCGGTCCCGGATACAGCGCATGCCGAACTTCGCCTGCCAGTACGCCGCCGAGATAAGGTGAGCCAAAAGAATAGTCGCGATCGATCACTCCGACCGCGGCAAAGCGTTGCAGAGACTTCGACAATTCTTCCGCGGCGAACGGACGGAACCAACGCATGCGCACAAACCCCACGCGCTTGCCTTGCTTGCGCATCTCGCGGATCGCCACCTTCACCGAGATCGACAGCGTTCCCATCCCCATGAGAACGATATCGGCATCGTCGGTCATGTACTCTTCAAAGAACGGATTGCCGTACGACCGGCCGAAGATGCGCTCGAAATCGGCATAAGCTTCCCTGATCACGCCGGGAGCCCGTTCCATGGCCGCGTAGTTCTGGCGGCGAATTTCCATCACCCAGTCCTCGTTGCCCTGAGGCGCAACCGTGATGGGGTTGTCGGGATGAAGCAGAAGCTCCTGGCGATCGTATGGCGGCAGGAATTCGTTTACTTTTTCCTGCGATGGAATCTTGACCAGCGCCTGCGAGTGAGTCAGGAATGCGCCGTCGCAACTGATGGCGAGTGGCAGAAAGATACGTCGGTCCTCGGCGACTCGATAAGCGATGAGGGCCGTGTCCAGAGCCTCTTGCGCGTTGTCAACCCAAACCAGCTGCCAGCCCAGATCGCGAACCGCCAAAGCATCGTTGTGCTCGACGCCGAAAGCGCCCGGATCATCGAGTGCCCGGTTTCCGACCATGGCGATCATAGGAATGCGCAGCGCAGGAGTCACCGTCAGCGCTTCCATGGCATACATCCAGCCGACGCCGCTCGACCCGCAAAACACGCGCGCTCCGCAAGCCGAAGCGTGTTTTACGATTTCAAACTGCGAGTGCTCGCCCTCGGCGACGATATACTCGCAATCCATTTCGCCGTTCGCCACCAGCTTGCAGACGTACTGCATAACGGTGTCGTAGGGGCGGATGGGATAAGCCGTGATCACATCAACGTCGGCCAGCTTGCAGGCCACTGCAATGGCCTCGCTGCCGGTGATCAGCGCGGTTTCTTCAATTTTCTTTTTCTGTTCTTCGATTATCGTAGCAACTGCCATGACGGACTCTCCTCGTAAGGGGCGCTATAAACGATTGTTTATTTTCCCTGCGCGATCTCGAGCATCTCCGGGATCTGCTCCTCATATTGCCCGCGATAGCGGAAACCATGCGATCGCTCCGGCGGATGTTTGATCTTCTCTTCGAGCCATACCTTGTAACCGTCTTTGTCCTTGCGCCAGTCTTCCCACTGGCTGCTGTTGTCTTTGAATTCCGTTTCGTTGACCATGGTGACGCATTCCTTCACCGGGCACACTGCCTCGCAGACGCCACACCCGCAGCAGGCTTTCATGTTTGCGTCGTACAAACCTTCCGGTGTCACATCGAAACATGAGTCCGGACACTGCAGCCAGCACAGCGTGCACTTGATGCAGGTATCGAAATTCACCACAGGCCGCATGGTTCGTGTGCTGAATTTCAGAAACGTCGGATTGCGGTCGGGCTGGAATCCACCGTGCGCGTGCGACGCGGGATCGTCCATCTTGTGTCCCGCAGGAATGCTCGGGATGGCGATGCCTTCGCCCATCTCATGCCATTTGGGCAAATCAAATTTGTACGGCACTTCAGGATTGCCCTGGTCCGGAGTCACCGTGACGCTCGTGGTGCGCTCGTAAGACTTCGCTGCGGACGTGGCTTTAAGTTCATCTTTCCACTCGTCGACGATTGCTCTTTGGACTGACTTCAGGCTGAACAGTTCAGGCAGGATCTTCGCAACCGCGCCCAGAATGCGCACGTCGGTGTGATCGTCTTTGTAAACCCACAAGCCGGAGAAGCTGACAGTGCCTTTGAGGATTGACAGTTGGTAAGGCGCCTCCTTACGGTGGGCCATGGCAACGATGGCTTCCGGACCCTCGCGCGAAGTCACGATCAGCGTGCCGCCCGGCTTCAGCAGACGGTTCACGGGCTGCAGACCGTACCAGGCCCACGACTCGACGCCTTTGCATAGCGTGTCATCCACGCAAATCGTCACGTCGACTTCCTTCGGCTCGTACTTCGCCATGCCTTCCTGCAGGGTTTGTTCGTCGGTAGCGACGATCGCGAAACCCTTTGCCGGAATGCCGTTGCGCTCGGGACTGTCCCCGTAACGGCCAAAAGAGATGCCCACTTTGCCTTCGTGATGGGCGGCGAGCACGATGGCGCGGCTGATTCTGCCCGCCATGGTTTTCTGGAAAATTCCTCGATAAATAATCTCGATTGCGAATAACCGGCCCATGACAACCCTCCGTTAGAACTGCTCGTTAAAATTTGTTGAGTACAATCTCTTCCACATCTTCAATGTGCCGCCGCATGGCATCTTTGGCGGCTTCGGCATCGTGACGCTTGATAGCGGCCAATATCCGCTTGTGGCCGGCGAGCGATTTCGGCGCACGTCCCTCTACCTGCAGGGAGCGCTCCCGGGTATCGCGCAGCAAATCCATGAGTATGTCGAGAACCTTCAGCACCACACTATTCCCGGAAGCCAGGGCAACGCTGTAATGGAATTCCGTATCCTCGGCAACTGCGGCTTCGCCTTCTGCCTGCTTCTCCTGCTGCCGTGCCAGAATTTCTTCCATCTCGGAAATTTCTTCCGGAGATGCATGCGTGGCGGCGCGCGCGGCCAGCGGCGGCTCGAGCATTCTGCGAAAATCCAGAAGCTCGCTCACCAGTTCTTGGCGGCGCTTCAGAGCGTCGGAAAAAGGATTCACCAGCGATTCAGCGGAAATTTCGCGAACGATGGTTCCAGCCCCTTGACGCGGCTCAACCAAACCCATTAATTCCAGGCCTCGAATCGCATCCCGGATGGAACTGCGGCTCACGCGAAGCATCTCCGCCAGTTCACGCTCTGACGGCAGCTTGTCACCGGGTTGGAGTTTCTTGAGAATCAGGCGTTCGATCTGCTTGGCGACTTCCTCGTAGACCTTGTTCCGGCGAACAACTTCGAAGTCGGATTTGAGCGCTGTGGGCAAGGTGAATTCCAAGTGGTCCGATAAGTGGACCAGCCAACGGACGGAGTATACGCCCGTTGTCAAGCCTCCGAGCAAATATTTTTATGGGTGGGATGAAAAAGGGCGATGCAACCGGGATCACCGGGGTTGCTGAGCCGTGATTTGGGCCAGTAATTTCGCGCAGTTGTACACGGTGCGAGTGCAGGTCATCGGGACTCCCACGCGTTCTCCCAACTCGACGACCGAGCCCACCAGCGCTTCCAGTTCCATCGGCCGGCCGGCTTCGAGGTCCTGCAGCATCGAGGTCTTGTGCTCGCCAACTTTCTCCGCGCCGGCAATTCGCTGATCGATGGAAATGGGCAGCTCCATCCCCAACTTGTTGGAAACGGCTTCCACTTCCTGCATGATGTTTCTGATGACCGAAGCCGCGCCCGGATCGCGGGCGATCTGGACTAACGTGGCGCGGGTGAGAGCGCTTACCGGATTGAAAGAGGCGTTGCCCAGAAGCTTTACGAAAATCTCGTGCCGGATGCGGGTGGTGACCGGGCAGCGAAAGCCGGAGGCCACGAGGGCCTCCGCAATTGCTCGATTGCGATCGGAGCGTGAACCGTCCGGCTCGCCGAGCGTAACGCGGTTGCCCTCGATGTGCTGAATCACTCCGGGCGCGGGAATCTCAGTGGCGAAGTAAATGATCGACCCGACCACGCTTGGAGCCGCGATTGCCGCCGAAATCACGCCGCCGGGATCGACGCGCTCCAGTCGTAATCCTTCGTACTCACCGCCGAAACCCTGAAAGTACCACCACGGGATTCCATTCTGAGTGCTGACGACGGTGGTATTCGGGCCCAGAACCGGCTTCAACTGCGGCGCGAGATGCGACAGGGCGTGCGCCTTCACGCCTAGAAAGACAACATCGACAGGCCCCACTTCTTGGAGCGAGCCCGCGATGGCGGGACGCGCCACAAAATCTCCGTCGCTGCTTTTCACCTGCACGCCGTGCTCCTGCATGGCGCGAAGATGTGGCCCGCGCGCGAAAAGCGTGACGTCGAACCCCGCCTGCGCCATGCGTGCACCGATGTAGGCGCCGATTGCGCCTGCCCCAGCGATCAGGAATCTCATCCTTAGTTCACCCAGCTTGTTGACCTGGTCGTTCACCCACGCTGGCTATCCATGTTGATCATCCACGAGCGCGGCGGCGACGGCGCGGCGGCGAATTTTCCCCGTGGCCGTGGTCGGAATACTCTTCACCAGATAAATCTTTTTCGGACATTTGTACTCCGCGAGCAATTCGCGGCAGTGTTTGATAAGCACAGATTCGGTAGCCGCATGAGGCTCGTGCAAAACCACAGCCGCCGCCACTTCCTCTCCCAGCGTGGGATGGGCGCAGCCGAACGTTACCGCGGCTGCAACCGCAGGATGGCGCAGCAGAATCTCGTCGACTTCGTGAGGTGCAATGTTCTCGCCGCCGCGAATGATGATGTCTTTAATGCGGCCCGTCAAATGCAAATAACAATCCTCGTCGAGCATCCCTTCGTCGCCGGTGCGAAACCATCCGTTCACAAAAGCGCGGGTATTGGCTTCGGGATTATTTTCGTATCCGCGAAACACATTGGCACCCTGAATCACGACCTCACCTCGCTGGTTGGTTCCCAGGTGGTTGCCCTCTTTGTCCATGATGCTGATGCGAAGGCCCGCACCCACGCCCACGGAACCCGCTTTCCGGTGGCGCGGAGGCAGGGGATTCGAAGTCATCTGGTGGGAAGCTTCCGTCATTCCGTAAGCTTCGACGAACGGCACGCCGAAGACCCCTTCGATCTTGTGAATGAGTTCGGACGAAAGCGGCGCGCTGCACGACCGGATGAAGCGCAGAGAGTCGGCCTCCGCAGGCTTGTGGTGAGTGCGAGCCATCAGAAGCTGGTGCATCGTGGGCACGCCGGAATACCAGGTCACGCGATGCTCGCGCACTGTGCGCCAGAAAGAAAGCGCATTGAATTTGGTGGGAACAACCACGGCGCCTCCGGAAAGCAAAGTAGCCATAGTGGAACCAATCAGTCCATGAATGTGGAACAGCGGCATGATGCACAGCGAAACGTCTTCCTCCGAAAGCCCGTAGGTGTTCGCAATATTTGCCGAGGAAACCGCCAGGTTGAAATGCCGCAAGGGAACCCGCTTGGGTTTCCCCGTGCTTCCGCTGGTGTGCAGGATCAAGGCAATGTCGTCCGCGGTAGGGTTCGTCGCGGTAACCCCGGTCGGCGCACCCGTCAGGTGCACGTTGCCTCTCTCGTTCATTTCCACCGAGAACACCGGGATCTTGCGGTCCGCGGCCGCAGTGCGGGCAAACTCCGCGCCTACCGCAGGGCAAAGCAAAATCCGGGCATTGGTGTCGCCCAGAAAAAAATGAAACTCTTCATACGGATACGCCGGATTCAAAGGCGCTGCCTTGCCGGCGATCGATGCCGCCAAAAAGCTCACGATTGCAGGCAAACCATTGGGCAACGCAATCGCCACGGCGTCGCCACGTCGAATGCCGGCGGAAGCCAAAGCGTTCGCCATCTCGAGAACTTGCCGCCGGAGCGAATCATAGGTGACGTGGAGGCTGAGCTCAGGAACGACAACGGCGGTGTGACTGTCCGCGAAATGCAAAAGATCAAGTAGCGTGTCGACCGACTTCAGTGTCATTCTTCCTCGCCTCTACCTCCGGAATCATTAACCAGATCAAGTAGCGACTAGATCGAGTAGCCCGATGCGCTTAGGGCTTTTTTGAACTCCTTGAGGAAAAACTGCACATTGTCTTCGGTAGCCAACGGTCCCATCACGCCGATGCGAAACACTTTGCCGGCGAGCGGTCCAAAACCACCGGCGATTTCAATGCCCGGACCATCCAACAGAAGTTTGCGGACCTTGGCTTCGTCAACCCCAGCGGGGACGCACACGGTATTCAGCGTCGCGATGCGGTGCTCCGCCGGAACGTGCATGCGCAGACCCATCGCCTCAATTCCCCTGACGAAAGCCGTGTTACTGCGGCGATGCCGCTCCCACCGGTTCTCAATCCCTTCTTCCGCGATGACCAACAGCGCCTCGCGTAACGCGTAGAACATGGAGATCGGCGCGGTGTGATGGTAACGGTGCGACACCGTGGAATAGTCGTGAATCAGCTTGAGATCCAGATACCAGCTGCGCGAAGGAGTAGTGCGCGCGCGCAGCCATTCCATAGCCCGCGGCGACATGGCCATCGGAGACAGTCCCGGCGGACAACTCAGTCCCTTCTGCGTGCAACTGTAGGCAACGTCGATGCCGGTGCGGTCGAACTCCACCGGCACTCCGCCGAGCGAGGTGACGCAATCGGCAATCACCAGAGCGCCAGCGTCGTGCGCGGCTGCGCAGATTGCTTTGCCCGATTGCAACGCTCCCGTCGAGGTCTCGGCGTGAACGTAGGCCACGACCTTGGGCTTCTCGCGCTCGATGAACTCTCGTGCTTCATCATCCGTGTAGGTTTCGCCCCACGCTTTCTCAAAGCGGACCACGTCCGCGCCGTTCCGCTTGGCCATCTCCGTGAGCCGGTCGGAGAAATATCCATTGGCGAACACCGCAAACTTGGCGCCGGGCTCCACGAAGTTGGTGACGGCAGCTTCCATGCCCGCGCTGCCCGTGCCGGAAATCACCAGCGTGGCGCCATCGGTAGTTCCGTAGGCTGTCTTGAGTAACTGTTGAACGTCTCCCATGACCTGGATGAAGTAAGGGTCAAGGTGTCCGACGATCGGCTTCGAAAGAGCCTCGT
>JBAWCJ010000248.1:0-7577 GCA_049590215.1 Candidatus Sulfotelmatobacter sp.
AAGCCTATGAACTTAGAGATCGCGTGACCGAGGCCGAACGGGAGGCGATTGAGGCGCGCTACTACTTGTATGTCACCGGCGATTTAGAGAAGGCCGCGGAAGTCTACGCTGTTGCAGTTCAAAACTACCCTGACTCTGCAGGCGCCTACAACCACCTGGCTGACGACGAAGCCGAACTCGGCCGCTATGAGCAGTCGGTCCAGGACTTTCGCAAGGCTCTGCTGCTTGACCCGTCGAGAGCTTCGACCTACGCAAATTTGGCAGTAGCCCAGCTCGCTTTGAACCAGGTCGAAGAAGCCTCCGCGGTTTTAGCGGAAGCCGACAAACGAGGCTTGCAGACCGACATACTACTGCAAGCGCACTACTGGATAGCCTTTCTACGCAACGACGAAAAAGAAATGGAGCGCCTGGTTCAGCGCTCATCCGATCTGCCCGGAGCTCAGGCTATTCTTCTATCCGAGCAATCCAACACCGCGGCCTATTACGGACATTTCGAAAAGGCCCGAGAGTTTTCGCGTGCCGCCGAAAATCTGATGGAACGCGATGGAAATAAGGAATTGGCCGCCAGCTTCCTGGTTCAGGCAGCCGTCCGCGAGAGCGAAGTCGGAGAGTTCGCCCGGGCTCAACAATATATTTCCCAGGCGCAGAAGCTCTCGCACGGGCGGGGTGTCGCAACGCTTACCGCTGTCGCTCTAGTTCAAATCGGAAGCGTCAATCAGGCCGAAGCCCTCTGCCACGGGCTGGACAAACAGTGGCCCGAGGGCACAATTGTTCAGAAATACTGGCTTCCCGCGATTCGCGCACAGATCGACCTGCGACAAGCGCGACCCTCGAAAGCCATCGATGATCTGGGGGTCGCGACTCCCGTTGAGTTTGCCAATCCTGGATCAACCACGGTCCCAACTCTTTATCCAGCCTATGTTCGAGCACAAGCCTATTTGGCGATGGGCGACGGTCCAAAAGCAGCGACAGAATTCAGAAAGTTGACTGACCGGCCGGGCCTTGTGTTGAATTACCCCCTCGGAGCGCTGGCTCATCTAGGACTGGCTCACGCCTATAAGTCCTCCGGAGACGTACAAAATTCTCGCCAGGCTTACCTGGATTTCCTCTCCCTCTGGAAAGACGCCGACCCCGGCATCCCCATCCTGAAGCAAGCCAGGGCCGAGTACGCCAAGCTGCAATAGTCAACTGTCGAGGACGGGCGCTGGCACTCATTGAGGCTTAGCGACCCCGGTCAATGAGTTTAATGATTCCATAACAATTTCGGGACGTTACGACAACCATCCACGCGGAACATCCTGCAGGAATTGATCGAAAGTACGTGTGCGATTAGACTTCGCTGAATGCGGATTGTGCCGATTTTTCGCAAAGTTTTTCGCGAACTTTACGGAGAGCCGTGCTGGAATGTAAAGCCGGGATATGGATCGTTCCTCACTCTTGAGTTCGGGAAGCCGCACTTAGAGGTTCGTGAGCCATCCGTCGCTGACAAAAACGCCTCTCAAAAAGTGCGAGAACTCTTGGCACGTCGGAGTATTTTTGTTCATGGCGAGTGCGGCGAACGGCGGCTGACTCGCCGCGAAGAAGCCGACATCTGCACCATTTACGGCTGTCATCGGTGCAGTTGTGTTCTCTGCACTCTCGGAACATAACTTGTGGCTCCAAGGATCGCTGTGCGCTAAACAAGTCCTAACGGACGCTGCTCGCCCAATTGCCGGGGTAAAACGTGGATAAACGGATCGCGGAGCCTCTTATTCCTTGAAATGCCTCGTTCCAGAACGTTGTTTTCTTTCAGGGCTCCTCCGCGCTAGCCTCTTCGTAGGCATTTGCCAGTTCGCCGCGGCTTCCGCGCTCGCTTCCACCCCTTCTGGGGGAATTCGGGTGCAGGGGCCGGGCGTGGCCCCGCAGCTCATGTTTGCCTGTTGTGATCACGGTATGAGCCAGATGCAGTCCCTGTTAACCGACGCCAACGTGATTGGGAACCTGAAGAGCCTGCACGCCGGCCTCGTCGTCGCCGTTGTCGACTTCACTCCGGAGCGTGCTGAACTCGTGCGTCAGCTGAATTGGAAGGGAATTCCGGTAATCGCCGGGCTCGGGATGCCGCCGGAACAAGGTTTCTACTTCAATGCGGAGAATGCGCCAGAGGCTGCGGCACGATTTGCAGCATTCGACGCATGGAGCCGCGAGCAGGGCCTGCGGTGGGACGCAGTGGGGCTAGACATCGAGCCCAACTTCGCCGAGCTGGAGTCTCTGAACGGCCACCGGTGGCGGTTTTTTACCACGTTCTTATCGCGCGCCATCGACGTTCGGCGCATGTACCGCGCACAGCGAGTGTATTCCGCGCTCATCGCCAATATCCGATCCCGGGGCTACTTCGTCCAAACCTATCAACTGCCGTACCTCCCCGTCGAACGCAAGGCCCACTCGTCGCTACTGGACCGGATGTTGGGCACAGTCGACGTTCGGGGTGATCAGGAAGTCCTGATGCTGTACACCAGCTATGCGGGCTCTGTCGGAGCGGCGATCATCTGGGAGCTTGGCCGGGATGCGCAGTCAATCGCCATTTGCTGCACCGGCGGCGATCCCGCCGCAGACCCCGCGGTGCTCGACTGGAGCAGGTTTTCCCGCGATTTGATAGTCGCGGCCCATTTCTCGCACCTCATCGGCGTGTACGACCTCGAAGGCTGCGTGCGCCAGGGCTTCCTGCCTCGTTTGAAGAGTATGGATTGGAGCCAGTCGGTCACTATCCCCGCGGCTGCAGTACGGGCGGCCGATCACCGCCTGAGCATGCTCAGGCTGGTCCTGAGTATCAGTTCGCGCCTTCTGTATTTCGTGTTCGTTCTTCTGTTGGCCATCGCTTTGACCGGATGGCGCAGGCGCACCCGCAAAATAAAAAGGAGCGCGTCGACCTAAAGTGTTGCCCCCTACAAGCCCTCGTGTCAGTTGACGTAATCAGACGTCAACACTCATTGACTCATTGACCCACCATGGGGCAGACGATTGGCGACAGACGGGCCGCCCCAACCTCGACGCTTTTCCAAAGGTGGGCAAGGCGCGGCCAGCGGCAGGAATTTCTCACCCAGCGACCAAATTCTCTTGACTCCGCATCTCAAACCTGCGACCCTATCTCTATACGCATTGGATCTTTGACAACAAAATAGCGCTGAGATATAAGTCCCATGAATGCAATATTTTGCAAACCGGCCACTGAAGGCAAAGCACTTAGCCCAGCAACCAACGGCTAACTCCTGTGTTTATAATATTTTGCGGGTAAGTTATTTACTTTCAAGATTTTAGCCAGATCAGCACGGATCAAGATATCGCAAGTCATTGATTCCAAATATTTTACTTCGGCGATCCGTGAATTTTTTGATCCGGATCCCTAGCCTTTCTCCAACGCCAGGCTCAGGCTATCGAGCGACAATGACCGCATCAGGTTGCGCCGCATCCCACGCTCCACTTCGGCCAACCGATCAGAAGCCGCAGCGATCCAATCGAAGTCGGCGGCCTCGGACAGTTTCGTAAGCTGGCTTTGAATATCGGTATTGTGGACCAACTCCGGAGCCTCCGACTTCAGAAACATTAAATCGCGCAGCAGCGAGTAAAGTGTGCGGAGAAGCTGTTCCGTCTTCTCGCGCCCCTCAGCCCCGGCGCGGTAGGTTTCCGTGATCTTGAAAAGCTGCGTGTGTTCGCCTCCCAGCAGGGCCGAGTTGAGAATGGTCAGCGCGTCCGCGCGGGCGGTCACATACGCATCCACATCGAAGGTGCGAGCCCGCCCCAGCGCGCCTTCGCTCAGTCGCGCAACCAGAGCGCGCTGCGGCGCCTTCCACTCCGGGCGCTGCTCGGCCAGGTAGCGCTCCACTTCCTCGACCGGCAAAGCAGCAAGAGGAAACACCATCGATCGCGATCGAATAGTCGGAAGCAGTTCCCCCGGATTCTCCGAAAGCAGAAAGATGGTCGCGAATTCCGGAGGCTCTTCCAGAACCTTGAGCAGCGAATTCGCCGCCTCTTTCATGAACGCGGAATCGGTGAAGATATAAACCCGCTCCCGAGCTTCCGACGGACGGTAATAAATGGTTTCAATCACCCTCCGTACCTGATCCACTTTGATCATCATCTGCGGAGGGTCGGGAGGAATGATCAGCACATCGGGGTGAGTCTGCACGAACAGCCGAGTATCTTTCTTGTCGGCCTCGCGCAGCCCCTCACGCGTCTCCACCGCCTCGGCAAACCGCGCATCAAGATCGGCAGCCTGGGCGATGCGGCGGCAGTTCGCGCATTGCCCGCAGAAGTCAGGGAGCCCACCGGTCTCAGTAGGTGCCAGACAATTCAGAGCCCGCGCCAGCATCAGCGCCAAAGTGTATTTGCCCGACCCTCGCGCCCCCGAAAGAATCACCGCATGCGGAAAGCGCTTCCGCGCCAGCATATCGCGCAGGCGATGAACGGTTTCAGCATTGCCGTGAAAATCGGAGAAGCCCATTCATCACCTCGCCGCCAACTTCAACTTTCGCCCCACAACGTCTACAATCCGTCCATGCGTCTGTGCCGGTGTGCCGCTGGCATCCACCACCGTGACGCGCTGCGGCTCTCTCGTCGTAATCGCCAGATAGCCCTCACGCACCCGAGCGAAGAAAGCCCGGTTCTGCTGCTCGAAGCGGTTTTCGTCGGAATGATGTTTGTGCGAATTCTTGCCAGCACTATGCGAAGCCCGCCGGTTGCGGCGTCGCGCGCGCCCCACGCTCATCGCCGGATCAGAGTCGAGCAGGATCGTCATGTCGGGCTGCAAATCTCCACAAAGCACGCGATGCAACTGAAGCACCACTTCGCTCCCAAGCTTCCGGCCGCCGCCCTGGTAAGCTTCCGTGGAATCAGTGAAGCGATCACAAAGCACAATCTGCCCGTGCTCGAGCGCCGGCTGGATCACTTCTGCAATGTGCTGCGCTCGCGACGCGAACATCAAAGCCATTTCCGCGAACGGCGAGAGCCCTTCGGTCGCCGAGTCCAGCAAAACGCGGCGAATCTTCTCGCCTGTCGGCGTTCCTCCCGGTTCGCGGGTCTCCACCACTTTATGTCCCGCCGCGCGCAGTGCGGCTGCCAGCCTGCGCATCTGCGTGCTCTTGCCGGTTCCGTCCAGCCCTTCGAACGTGATGAATTTCCCTCGACGCGACATCGTGGAGATGATAGCAGCGCTGGTGCACTCCTGTACGTCCACTCCTGTACCGCTCTGCCGCAGCCTGCTAGAATCTAAAATTCTGCAGGCGCAGTGCGATCCGCTTCATCGAACGAATGGGGGCCCTTCATAATGAAACTCTCAAGAACCGTGGGAGTAGTCTGTGTTCTGTTCTTCTCACTTTTCAGCTGGTCAGCTACGCCGCCAACCATCACCCTCTTCGTGGACGCCACTTCCACGCCTCGCAAAATCTTCCACGCTAAGCTGAAGATCCCGGCCAGCCCGGGAGACCTTACACTCTATTACCCAAAGTGGATTCCGGGCGAGCACGCTCCCGACGGTCCCGTGATCGACCTGGCCGGACTCAAATTCACCGCCAGCGGCAAGACTCTGAAGTGGCGTCGCGATCTGCTCGACGGCTTCACCATTCACGTCGAAGTTCCGGCCGGAGAAAATGAAGTGAACGCCGAACTGGATTTCCTTTCTCCCGCGACTTTCGAAGGCGGCTTTTCTGCGGGCTCTTCCGCTACCGACAAAATGGCGGTGATCAGTTGGAATCAGGTTCTGCTTTATCCCAAGGGCTGGAAGTCAGACGATCTCACCTACGTGGCCACTCTGAAACTCCCCGCAGGCTGGAAATATGGCACGCCTTTGTCCATCGCATCGACGTCACTCACCGGACAGAATGGCGATACCCAGATCATTTTTCAGCCGACTTCCCTGACCACGCTGGTCGATTCTCCTGTCATCACCGGAGAATTCCTCAAGGTCGTCAAGTTGGCCGATGACCCGCTGGTTGAGATGGACGTTGCCGCCGACAGCGCCGCCGCTCTTGAGCCTCCGCAGGAAGTCTGGGACCACTACAAGAATCTGGTCGAACAAGCGAACAAGCTTTTCGGCGCGCATCACTATCGTGACTACCATTTCCTGTTCAGCCTCAGCGATCACGTAGCTCATTTCGGCTTGGAGCACCACGAGTCCGACGACAGCCGGGTTGATGAGCGCGGGTTAGTGGATGAAGGGGAACGCAAGATGGAAGCCAGCCTGCTCCCTCACGAGTACGTGCATTCGTGGAATGGAAAATACCGCAGGCCCGCCGACCTAACCACGCCTGATTTTGAACAACCCATGCAAGACGATCTGTTGTGGGTTTATGAAGGGTTGACGAATTATCTGGGAACGGTGCTGACCGCGCGCAGCGGATTGCTCACTCCGCAGCAGGCTCGGGATGATTTGTCCATGACCGCCGCCGAACTCGATCACACTCCAGGCCGCGAATGGCGCAACCTGCAAGATACCGCCGACGCCGCTCCCGAGCTTTATTTCTCTCCGCGAGCCTGGGAGTCCTGGCGTCGCTCAACCGATTTCTACGACGAAGGCACTTTAGACTGGCTGTGGGCCGACGTCATCATCCGCCAGCAGAGCAAGGGCAAGAAATCTTTGGATGACTTCTGTAAGCTCTTCCACGGCGCTCCCAGCACGGGGCCCATGGTAAAGACTTATACATTCGACGATGTCGTTAACGCTCTGAATCAAATCACACCTTATGATTGGCGCGGCTTCTGGACGCAACGGCTTACGAATCACGGACCCGGCGCTCCACTTGGCGGCATCGAAGGCAGCGGATGGAAAGTGGTCTATGACGAAGTTCCCTCCGAAATGGAGCGCGGCAGTGAAAACGGCGGTCATGTGAATGGCGGGCGGTATTCGATTGGACTCGAACTTCGCGAAGATGGAACAATTATCGACACCATTGAGAATATGCCCGCGGCATTGGCCGGAATCGGCCCCGGTATGAAACTGATCGCGGTGAACGGCCACCGATACTCGCCGGAAGTGTTGCGCGACGCGCTCCGGGAGGGCAAGAGCAGCACCGCTCCCCTCGAGCTTCTGGTGGAGAACACGGACTACTTCAAAACCTACGCGCTCGATTACCACGACAGTGAACGCTACCCTCACCTGGTGCGCGATGAGTCGAAGCCGGACTTGCTGTCGGAGATCTACAAAGCGCAGTAGGAGATCAAAGTAGCGCGGAACAAGGCAGAAACTAAATTACGTCGTCCCTGATGCATTCACTCGTTTTGCGAGGAGATGCTGATCATGAGCTTGCGCCGGCCCATGCTATCCAGCAGCGCCCTGTGTTATCTGGCGCTGATGCTTCATTCACCGTTCTTTGCGAACGCCCAGACTTCTATCATGGGCTTCACCCCTTCTGCTGCAACCCACGAAGCCGAATTCGAAAACAAGTTCAAAGCGATCCCGTCCCCGGATGAAGAGCGCCGACAGCATCACATCTTCACCGCCGAGCCGCACGTTGCTGGATCGGCGCGCAACAACGAACTGGCTCGCTACATCGCTGACGAATGGCGCAATGAAGGTTTGGAAGACGTTGTCATCCGTCGCTATGACG
>JBAWCJ010000249.1:0-7447 GCA_049590215.1 Candidatus Sulfotelmatobacter sp.
TCGTGATAGTCGCGCCGCTGGTTCGGCCCTCCCACCACCGTCACCATCATCTCGCCGTCTTCCCACACCTGCGCGTTTCCCACCGGCGGCTTCAGCTTTTCTTTATTCGCGTCGATCCAGCCCTGAAAGTTGAAAGCCTTCAGACTCTTGATGGATGCCATTTACGCCCCCTATTTCACCGGCTTGTAAGCCCGGGCTGTGATCTCAATCAGCAACTGCGGATGCGGCAACTGGTGCACAGCCACGGTCGTCCGCGCTGGGCCGTCGTATCCGAAAAATTCTCCGTACACTTCGTTGTAGCCGGCGAAATCGTTCATGTTGACGAGGTACGTAGAAATCTCCACAACGTCCTGCAGTTGCGCTCCCGCACTCTGCAGAATGTCGCGGATATTCTCGATCACCGCACGCGTCTGTACCCGGATGTCGAGCCGCGTCGTCCCCAATCGATCGACATCAGCCCCGGCAATCGTGTTATCCGCACGGCGCGCGCTGGTCCCCGACACAAACAGAAAATCTCCAGCCCGCTTCACATGAGGATACTTGCCGCGCGGCGCCGCTTTCCCTTCAACGACTTTGCTCTCTGTCCCGCTCATCGCATTATTCGCGCCAACCAAAACATCACAGCCGGATGCAAATGTTGTTCAGTTCAGAATAAAAATTCAGCGAATGCATCCCACCTTCCCGCCCTATGCCGGAAAGCCCCGCTCCGCCAAAGGGCGTCCGCAGGTCTCGCAAGAACCAGCAATTCACCCATGTGATGCCCACCTTCATCTGTTGCGCTACACGATGCCCCCGTTTCAAATTGCTGGTCCAGATCGACGCCGCGAGACCGTACTTCGTATCGTTGGCCATGCCGACGGCTTCCTCCTCCGAATCAAACGGCGCGATGTGGCACACCGGACCAAAAATTTCCTCCTTCACGCAGCGCGCCGATTCCGGCAGCCCAGTATAGATGGTCGGCTGCACATAGAAGCCGTGATCGCGATTGTCGCCAAACTTCGGAACTCCCCCGCCCGCGATAACCGTCGCGCCTTCTTCCTCTGCTAGCCGGTAATACGACAGCACCTTCTCTCGGTGTTGCGCCGAAATCAGCGGCCCCAGATCAGTCTTCGCGTCATTCGGCCAACCCGCATGCAGCGTCTCCGCTTTTTGTTTCAGCGCCTCAACAAATTCGCTGAAGACTTTGCGCTCCACATAAATCCGCTCAGCGCACAGGCAGACCTGCCCGGTATTAAGAAATACTGCCTCGGCTAAGCCTTTCACTGCTTCTTCCAGATTGGAATCTGCGAACACGATCGCCGCATTCTTTCCCCCCAGCTCAAAAGAAACCGGCTTCACGGTCGGCGCCACCGCCTTCATAATGGCTGCCCCGGTTAGCGATTCGCCGGTGAATGTCATTGCATCCACATCCGCGTGTTGCGTCAGGGATTCTCCCGCCGACCCCGGCCCGAAGCCATGCACAACGTTATAAACGCCGTTTGGAATCCCCGCTTCCTGCATCGCCTCGGCCAGAAGCGCCGCTGTAGCCGGAGTTTCTTCGGAGGGCTTCACCACCACCGAGTTTCCGCAAGCCAGCGCAGGCGCGACTTTCCAGGTTAGCAGCAGTAAGGGAAGGTTCCACGGCGTGATTATGCCAATCACGCCCAAAGGCTTGCGCACAGCGTAGTTCAAGGCGTTCGCGCCGTCGGGAGTTTCCGTCTGAAAGGATTCCAGTCCAGACATTTTCACTAAATCGGCAAACACGCGAAAATTCGCCGCAGCGCGAGGAACATCGAGCCTCGAGGCCAGGGAGACCGGCTTGCCGGTGTCCGCAACTTCCGCCTGCACAAAGCAGTCGAACCGCTTCTCAATCGCGTCCGCGACCCGGTGCAATCGCGCCGCCCGCTCGCGGATTCCAATTCGTCCCCATTCTCCACCCAAAGCCCGTCGAGCCGCGTGCACAGCCTCGTCTACTTGCGACTCGCCGGCTTCGGTGACCTGCGCGATTACCGTTCCGTTCGCGGGATTCACATCCGCAAACTCGCGCTCCCCGGACACGAACTTTCCATCAATGTAATTCTGGATTAATTTCACGAAATCCCCAGGCGGGTCCCGGCAATCGTAGCAGGGCAGCCGGAAGCGAGGCAATCTCCACGCTAGCTCGTAAGTCGCCGCTGTTCCAGATAGCGTCGCAATGCATCACGCCAGGATGGCATCTCAATTCCGAGAGCCCGGAGACGCGCCGGCGACAACACCGAATATGCGGGTCGAGGCGCAGGTCGCGCCATCTGCTGGCTGCTCACTGGCCGCACAGTTGTTCCAAGCCCAGCCCTGCTCACGATCTCTTCCGCAAACTCAAACCAGGTGCAATCGCCGGCGTTGGTCGCGTGCACAATCCCCGTCGCATTCTTCCGGCACAATTGAATAATTGCCCGCGCCAGGTCCTCGGAATAAGTTGGAGACCCGCGCTGCTCATCGACTACATCAAGCGCCGGACGGATCGCAGCCAGCTTCAGAATCGTATCCGGAAAGCATTTTCCGCCAACCCCAAACAGCCACGACGTTCTTGCGATGCAACAATCCGGCATCAACTCCAGCAACCTGATCTCCGCCTCAGCCTTGGTGCGTCCATACACGCTCTGGGGATTCCGTGCATCTCCGGTTTCATAAGGTGTCGTCTTTTTTCCATCGAACACGTAGTCGGAGCTGAGAAAAACGAGCCGCGCTCCAACTTGCTTAGCCGCCGCGGCAACGTTTACCGCTCCGTCGCGGTTCACCGCGAAAGCCAGCTCCGGCTTGCTTTCACATCCGTCCACATCGGTATAAGCCGCTGCCAGCACAATCCACTCCGGACGCGTTTCCTGCACCAGTTCCAGCACGCGTTTTGCATCTCGGATGTCTGCAGCGTGCGAGGTGAGCCCAGTCACGGTAGCTCCGCTCCACTCGCGCATAAGCGCCTTGCCTAGTAAGCCGGAGGCGCCAAAAATTGTGACTCTCATTGGGATTTAGTCGAAACACTCAGCGTCGCGGAACGCGGTGCCGCGCTGGTCCTTCGCTGAAACAATCGGCTCGCCATCCAGTTCCCAGTTGATCTTGAGTTGAGCATCATTCCAGGCAAGTGTACGTTCGTGCTCGGGCGCATAAAAATCAGTGGCCTTGTAAAGCACATGGGCCTTTTCCGAGAGCACGCGGAATCCATGCGCAAAACCAGCGGGAATCCACAACATGCGCTTGTTCTCGCCCGACAAGCGCACAGCTTCCCAGCCACCAAAAGTCGGGGAACTCCTCCGCATATCCACCGCAACGTCCAGAATTTCCCCTTCAACCACACGCACCAGCTTCCCCTGGGGATGCTTCAACTGATAATGCAATCCCCGCAAAACATTTCGCGAAGAGCAAGAGTGGTTGTCCTGCACAAATCTTTCAACGATCCCCACCCCTGCCATGATCCGCTGGTTGTAGCTCTCGAAGAAAAATCCGCGCCCATCTCCGAATACTCGTGGCTCAAGCGCAAATACACCAGGTAGCGAAGTCGGAATTTTCTTGAGCGCATCCATTGCCGGTCGAATCGTTTGAACCCCATCCATCAGAATACCTTCTCCCGCAAAAGCTGCAGCAGGTAGGCGCCGTAACTATTATTCTTCATCGCATTGCCAATTCTTTCCACCTGATCCGCCGTGATGTAGCCGGAGCGCAGCGCGATCTCTTCTGGACAAGCCACCATAAGTCCCTGCCTCTTCTCGATCGCCTGAATGTAGAGCGCCGCATCCATCAAAGATTCATGCGTGCCCGTGTCCAGCCAAGCCATGCCGCGTCCCATCACCACCACTTCCAACTCTCCGCACTCCAAATACACCTTGTTCACATCTGTAATCTCCAACTCGCCCCGCGCACTGGGCTTCAGCGCCTTCGCGATCTTCACCACTTGATCATCGTAGAAATAAAGTCCCGTCACCGCGTAGCGCGATTTCGGCTGCCGTGGTTTTTCCTCGATGCTGAGAGCTCGCCCGGTTGCATCAAATTCCACAACTCCGTAGCGTTCCGGATCGTGCACCGGATACGCAAACACGCGTGCCCCGCGCTTCTTACCCGCAGCGTGCCGCAAGTCCTTACCCAAATCATGCCCATAAAAAATGTTGTCGCCCAGCACCAGGGCGCAAGCGCTGCTTTTAATAAATTCTTCCCCCACAAGAAAAGCCTGCGCAATTCCTTCCGGCTTGGGCTGCACCTTGTATTGCAGATGAATTCCAAACTGACTGCCATCCCCCAGCAGCGCCTCAAACTTGCTCACGTCCTCCGGCGTAGTGATAAGAAGAATGTCGCGAATCCCCGCCAGCATCAGCGTGCACAGCGGGTAATAAATCATCGGCTTGTTGTAAACCGGCAGCAGACTCTTCCCCATGGCATGAGTCACCGGGTACAAGCGTGTCCCCGCTCCTCCCGCCAGAATGATTCCCTTGTAGCTCGCACTCGAAGCTTGCGTCATAAGAATGATGTTTCTAATGGATCATGGCCGCAATTCAGGAAGAGTAGTGCGTTTCAATCCACTTCCGATAGCCGCCGCTGGTCACATCGCGGACCCACTCTTCATTTTCCAAATACCACCGCACTGTCTTGCGAATTCCGCTCTCAAATGTCTCGAGCGGACGCCACCCCAGCTCGCGCTCAATCTTAGTCGCGTCCATAGCGTAGCGCCGGTCGTGTCCCGGACGGTCCTTCACAAATGTAATTAGCTCGCGGCGTGGCACCCCACGGCTTCCGGCCATCTCATCCACAAGGTCGCAGATCGTCTCCACGATCTCGATATTCCGTTTCTCATTCCAGCCGCCAACGTTGTACGTCTGCCCAACTCGTCCCCGAGCGAGCACCTGCGCGATCGCTTCGCAGTGGTCCTCCACGTAAAGCCAGTCGCGAACGTTTTGTCCGTCTCCGTAAACCGGCGTCGGCTTGCCATCGCGGGCGTTCAGGATCACCAACGGTATTAGTTTTTCCGGAAACTGAAATCGCCCATAATTATTCGAGCAATTCGTAGTCAAAACCGGCAGCCCATAGGTGTGATGGTAAGCGCGCACAAAATGATCCGAAGCAGCCTTCGACGCCGCGTAGGGACTATTGGGCGCATACGCAGTTGTCTCAGAAAAAGGGGCATCATCAGGCCCCAGCGAGCCATACACCTCATCCGTGGAAACATGCAAAAATCGAAAATCGACTTTCTCTTGTCCCCCGAGGCCACCCCAATATGCCCGCACTTCCTCCAGCAGCGCGAAAGTGCCATCCACATTCGTGCGGATGAAATCGTCCGGTCCGCGGATCGAGCGATCCACATGGCTCTCGGCGGCAAAATGCACAATCGCCCGTGGCCGGCTGCGTTCCAGCAGCCCGCGCACCAGGCTCCGGTCGGCAACATCGCCATGCACAAACTCGTATCGCCGTTCGTTCGAAATGGTTTCCAGGTTATGCAGATTCCCCGCGTAGGTGAGTTTGTCCAGGTTTACGATCGAAGCCGAATCCCGCTCCATCCTCTGCAGAATGAAGTTGGATCCGATAAATCCTGCCCCACCTGTGACGAGGATCGTGTTTTCCATATCGTCGAACTTCGGATTCACTAGCGCCGAGCCGCCCGCCGCGTCGTCGCCAGCAAACGAACTCCAATTGTAAACAAAAAGGACGGGGTTCACCCCGTCCTCTTGTTGCCGCTTTCGATTTTGTGCGAACTACCTGTTCATCGGGTATGTTTCAGACCACCAGCGGGCCGGTCGCTTATCCCGCTCGTCGCTGCGCCGCTGGCGCAGCAGCAGCGGCTCGGCTGACGGGCCTTCGAGCCCCGGTTTCGGGCAAGTCCCAACCCATCATTTCGAAATACACCCGCTCGATCTCCCGAGCAATCTGCGGCCACTGATAATGTTCCAGGATGCGTTGTTTCGCAGCCTGCCCCGCGGCCTCGCGCACAGCCGGATTCGCAATCAGAAAGCGCAGCCGGTCCGCCAGGTCCGCGGCATCGCCGCGCCGGAAAGTAAACCCCGCGTCCTCCACGGCTTCCCGGTTTTCCGCAACGTCACTGCTGAGCACGCAAAGCCCGGCGCCCATCGCATCCAGCAGAGCCAGCGATAGTCCTTCCATATCCGATGGCAGAACGAATATCATGGCGTTGGTCAGCAACTCGTCGAGAGCCTCACCCGAGACCCACTCCAGCATTTTGATCCGCTCGCCAGCGTGGGCCTGCAACTCGCGCGAGTAATTATCGCAGTAGCTCGATCCTCCGGCCATGACGAGCTTCACATCAGTCCGCAACTTCTCATATGCCTCTACCAGCAGGTGGCATCCCTTTTCTGGCGAAAACCTGCCCAGGAAGAGAATGTATCTTCCCGGCTCCAGTCCCCAATCAAAAATCTTGTCCGGCACGCGCCACTCCCGCAGCACACCCCCATTCGGCACGTAAGAAGGCTCCGCTCCATAGCCCGCCCGGTAGTGCTTCTGCAACGCTTGCGAGACCACCATCGTGTGGCTGGGCAAACTCACCGCCGCGCGCTCTCCCAGCCGCAGGACCGCTGCCGCAAAGCGCCCCCATTTCTTCCGCTGCCAGTCGAGCCCCTGCACCGTGACCACAGTTTTTTTCCCCGCCAGCCGCGGAATAAATGAGAACAACGCCGGCCCCAGCGCATGGTAGTGCACCACGTCGCAAGGCTGAACCAGAACATGGAGCGTGCTCAGAAACGTATGCACCAGAGTTTCCAGATGCTTGGATCGGATCGTGGGCAGCCGTACCAACTGCATGCCGTTGCGTCGCGTCCCCGGCGGAGTGAAGTAGCTCCGGCAATATGCTGTCACCTGGTGTCCCATCCCCGTCAGTCTTTTCCCAATCTCTTCGTAATACGTTTCAATGCCGCTGTACTTCGAAACCACACCCCGCCCGCCAATGAATGCCACGCGGACCATTCGTTTCCTAAATGTTGGCACGGGAATATCGACTGCGTCGTCGCCCACGGCCGGAGCAAAGACAAGGCGCTGCAGCGGAACGAAGCCGCTCCTCTCCAGTCGCGGCGTCCCATCGCCTGCCTTCGACTTCACCAGGGCCGTCCTTCGAGGCCTTCTCAGCGTCGGTGCTCCGGCCGGTTGTTTTCTCGCATCAATCACGCGATCATACAATCCGACCAGCGCCTCGTAGTGGACCTCCGGCGTATACCCTCGCCGCACTCGCTCCCAGCCCGCCCGTCCCATTTGATCCGCCAGGTCCGGCTGTGAGCTGAGAAATCGGATAGCCGCCGCCAGTTGCTCCACATCGCCGGTCCGGTACAGGAGTCCTGTCTTGCCGGCCTGCATCAGCTCCCGCCGCGACCCCAGGTCCGTGGCTACCACGGCGCGCGCCTGCGCATAAGATTCCAGAATCGTCTTGCCCAAGGTTTCATAGGCGTGCGACGGCAGCACGGTGAAGCGCGACCCGGCAATCGCGCGCTCCAGTTCCGCTCCC
>JBAWCJ010000250.1:0-5145 GCA_049590215.1 Candidatus Sulfotelmatobacter sp.
GCATTAGTGGGGGCCAGACTTTCTTCGTGGCAACGCCCGATGCCGCCAATATCACGCAGGTCACTTGGATCCGCCTTGGCGCTGTGACTCATACTTTCAATCAGGAACAGCGTATCAACTTTCTCAGTTTTGGCCAGGCTACCGGGGGTCTCAACGTTACCGCGCCACCGAATGCGAATCTGGCGCCTCCCGGCTTTTATATGCTCTTCCTGCTAAGCAGCGGCGTCCCGTCCGTGGCCTCGATCATCCAGGTGGATAACTCTTCGTTTGCTCAGAGTGGACCAGCCGTAAGCTTGTCTTTGACTTCGCTGACCTTCCCAGCGACGTTGGTGGGAAGCACTACTACCTCGAAGGCAGTGCAGCTGACAAATCTGGGGACGACGCCAGTCACCATCAACTCTGTGACTGCCGGCGCTGACTACACCGTTACCAGCAACGCCTGTGGCACTCAGCTTGCGCCCGGTAGCTGCACGATCAATGTTGCGTTCAAACCGACAGCCGGAGGACAGCTCAACGAATTCCTCACGATTAATGATTCGGACTCGAGCAGTCCTCAAACCGTCGCCCTGGGTGGTCTTGGCAAGGCGCTGAAGGCGTCGCTCGGCACCTTGAATATGGGGACCCATCCGATCGGGGTGAGCGGCACCCCTCTTCCTGTGACATTCACCAACTTGGGTACGACACCGATCAACATCAGCAGTATCGGGTACGCTAATCCCGAGTTCAGCCAGTACCTGCCGAGTTCTACCTGCGGTGCGTCGCTTCCGGGAGTGAGCACGTGCCAGGTGTTCTCAAGTTTTACTCCAAATGCTCCCGGAACTCAGACTGGCAGTTTCACCGTCGTCGATTCCGATTCGAGCAGTCCGACCACGATCAACTTGACTGGAGCCGGCCTTGCCCTCGAGTTCTCCTCACTCAACGTGATCTTCGGAGGCTTAAACCTGGGC
Organism: Candidatus Sulfotelmatobacter sp.; assembly: GCA_049590215.1. Classification (GTDB taxonomy): domain Bacteria; phylum Acidobacteriota; class Terriglobia; order Terriglobales; family Acidobacteriaceae; genus Sulfotelmatobacter. The sequence continues at coordinate 948 of JBAWCJ010000250.1, forward strand.
TTGACTCATAAGCCAGTTTCGCTCACCGTGACGAATCTCGGCCCCGTTACCGTAAACTTCTCCAGCATCGCGATCGGTGGCACCAACCCGGGTGACTTCGAGATACAGACCAACACCTGCGAAGCAGCGCTCGGCGCGGGTGCGAACTGCTCCCTGGGGGTGACATTTACTCCGCAAGCAGCCGGCGCCCGGTCGGCGACCATCATTTTTGCAGATGATACATTCAACAGCCCGCAGAGCGTATTGCTTGGGGGAACCGGTATAGCCGTGTTGACCAGCATTGCCGTGACCCCGGCTCAGTCTTCGGTGGCCGTTGGCAGCACACAACAATTCACGGCGACCGGTACGTATAACAATGGCACCAGCAACAATATCACCGCCTCTGCGATCTGGAGTTCCAGCAACACCAGCGTGGCCACGATTAGCAATACCAGCGGCTCTCAGGGGCTGGCGACCGGGGTAGTGGTGGGTGCCAGTACGATCACAGCGAATGTGAGCTCCATCAAGGGATCAACTTCCCTGGTGGTGCAAAACGCCACGGCGACGGTTAGCTCTGGTAGCACTATAGGTGACACAGATTGATGTCGAAGTTGTTTCGACACTGAGATGCGGCTCACAAGGTCTGCAGTCTGGGGAATGACATGAGAACGGAATTTTCGATCACTGGGATGGTTGCGGTCCTCGCCGTATCCGTCACATGCGTGCTTGGCGGCATGGTGTGGGCTGGCGACAATTACACCGTGGTTGAGCTCGGCCCTTTGCGGCCGAATGGGAGCAGCGTGGGACGGCAGATGGACAACGCCGGAGTCCGAGCCGTCGGTAGCTCCGGCTGGACTCACGGACCCGACACGCGCGCCTTCCTTTGGACCGCATCCACTGGTATGCGCGATCTCGGAACTTTCCCGGGAGGGGATTACAGTGAGGCTTTCGGGGTCAATGATTCCGGTACCGTCGTCGGCGATTCCAATACGCGAGAGACTATGCTGGCCTTTGTCTGGAGCGCTGCGGAGGGAATGCGCGAGTTGAGTCCCTTGCCCGGAGACTCTGCCAGTCGCGCCTTTGCGATCAACAACTCCGGGCAGATCGTGGGATATTCGAGCGGGAAGCACGGGATTCGTGCCGTAGTGTGGTCTGCCAAACTCGAAGTGCGAAGTCTCGGAATCCTTCCCGGTGGGACCGCCAGCGAAGCCCATGCCATCAACAATGCGGGACAGGTCGTCGGGATGTCGACGAACTCGTCGGGCACCCGTGCTTTTTTGTGGACCAGCCGCGATGGAATGGTCGATCTTGGGATACTGCAAGGAAGCGAATCGTGTAAAGCCATGCGCATCAACAATGCTGGTCAAGTGGTGGGGTCTTGTACCCTCGGGTCGGGGAGCCGTGCTTTTCTTTGGACGAAGGAAGGCGGTATGCAGAGTTTGGGTTCGCTGGATGGCACTGCATACGCATCGGCACTCGGAATCAACGATTCCGGACAGGTGGTAGGCGCTTCGCAGACCTCATTAGGCGCCCGTGCTTTCCTGTGGACCAAGGCCGGCGGATTGCAGGACCTGAATTCAATGATTCCTCCCACGCAGGATGTGCTGTTAGTTCAGGGCCTTCATATCAACAACCGTGGACAGATTCTGGCGGTGGGAGGCGTCCATCATGATCTTACCCATGATCGCGAGGCACATATTGATGAGGGACACGCCGGACCCATACATGTGTTTCTCCTGACACCGGTCAGATCTCCTCATTAAATCGGCGAAACCATTTAAAGTTTAGTTGGCGGTGGAGCCGACGGTGCCGTGGTCCGCTTCGCAGCCCAGTGGTTCACGCTATTTCAGAACCTGTCACTGTTCCGTCAATGTAACCGCATAGCAAGCTTGGACGCCCGTGTTGCTATAGGCCATGGCAGCGACGGTATGTGGTCCTGCGACACTGCTGGTCAGGGTGACGTTGTAGGGCGCACTGACGACGGTCGACTGCAAGGTCCAGTCCACGTAAAACTCGACCTTGCTGATCGGGTCCGATATGGAAGGCGACGCCGTAGCCGTGACTGCCACCGAATTGCGGAAAGTAGATTGATCGGCGGGAGACGTAATCGCCACGACCGGGTAGCCGACGTCGTAGTTCGTGTCTGCCGTCCCATGAACATCAGCTCCGGTCGCCTGGTAGTTGGCGAAGGTCTGGTGCGTGTTGCTCTGCGAATCGTTGTTGTCGTACATAAAATCGGTTGAAGATAAATCAGCGAGATGGTACATGTTGAAATCCGGCGGAGTGTTATCCGCGAAGAAGTTAGGCTGATTCGCGGCATCGGAGAAAGTAAAGCCGACATGAGAGGTCGACGTGGTGTCCCAGATCACGGTGTTGTGGTGAATGTAATTGCCTGCAGAAGTGTAGTACGCCCCCGGAGGATAGGGGTCGTAGCCTCGGTCTGCTGCAGCGACATCCCACCCGTGCTCGCCCGTAACCGCGCTCATCTCCATCACGTTGCAGTACGCATTCATTCCCGTGCTGGTCGAACTGTATATCTGGTAACCCGGATAGATACCGGCAACGGCCGGGACACCGTTGTACCGAACCACGTTGTCATAAACCAGGGCCGAGTCCCAAGATACCTCATAAATAATCCCGGTTGCGTCGGTATTGCCGGTAATGGTGTTGCCCACGATCACAGGTGAGCTAGCGCTCGTGTCAAAGTGAATGCCGGCACCTTCATTGTTTGTGATGGTATTGTTTTTGATCACGGCTCCGCGGGTCCGGCCAAACTTGACGCCACCAGACCCGAAGTTGGGAAGGACATTTGCGTAATTGTTGTGGGTGATCAGATTCCCCTGAACCAGCACGCCCGAGCTAACCAGATTATCGTCCGGCGCAAACCCTCCGCCGATTCCCAACTGGCCGTTGTCATGAATGTAGTTGTTGAGGATTTGCATCCCATAGTTTGGAGCTACAGCCGCGCTATGATGGCCCCACATCTCACAGTCCTCAACGATCCAATTCAATGCGTTGGCCTGCCGTTGTGCATCACCCTCTTGACCATTTGAGGGCCATAAACCTCCCTGTCCTATCGGAGCCGCGAACTCCTCGATGGTCAAGTATTGAAACGTCACGTTGTTGGCGGGCCCCACGGCAGCGGCGGGTGCCACGCTGGTCTCAACCAGATGCCCGGACGGGTTGTCGTGGAAGTAGATAACGTGGGTCGCGTAGTCGAACCACCATTGGCCGCTGGCGATTGCCGGCAGCGAACTTGCGTAGAGATGCTGCAATGGCACCCCGTCGAACCACAAGTCTTCTGGAATGTTGCAAGCCAGGTATCCGGGGGTGCATTGCGCGGTGGTTTCGTAGACCGTTCCATGTTGCGTCTGGCCGGTCACCACATAGTCCGTGCCGTTGAACGTGGCCAGTGGGCCAATGACGATAGACCCGCTTATGATGGCGGGGCATGAAGTCGTCGGTGGCGCACATGCAGTCTGGCCCATGAAGGTATCACCATTCTTAGGGATGATTGGAGTTTGCAGGCGATATGTACCTGGCTGCAGCACAAATGTCGTGCCCGCTGGATTTGCATCGATGACGCTCTGGATCGAAGTTCCGGGACTGATGGTTACAACAGTCCCCGAGTAAGCCGTGAAGTTCACCCCGGTGACGTTGGCTCCGCTCACGGTGGGTTTAAGGCTGGATGGACTGAAACTGAAGCCGTTCTTGCGCGCTGAGACGACGTATGCGCCATTGGCGAGGCCGGTGAAACTGTAGGTGCCGAAGCCGTTTGCGGTAGTGGTGGCGGTGCTTGCTCCGCTAAGGGTCAGTGTTGCTCCGGATCCATTCGCCGCGGTGCTGATGGTGCCGGAAATGCTGTACGTAATCGCCGACGCCGTGAAGTTTTCCCCGGTGACGTTGGCTCCGTTCACGGTCACCTGCAGGCTCGACGGACTGAACGTGAACCCGCTCTTGCTGGCCGTGACTGTGTAGGAACCGTTCGCCAGGCCGGTGAAACTGTAGGCACCGGAACTGTTCGCGGTGGTGGTCGCGCCGGCTGCGCCGGTGAGTTTCACGGTAGCTCCAGATCCATTTGCCGCGGTACTGATGGTGCCGGAAATGCTGTACGTAATCGCCGACGCCGTGAAGTTTTCCCCGGTGACTTTAGCTCCGTTCACGGTCACCTGCAGGCTCGACGGACTGAACGTGAACCCGCTCTTGCTGGCCGTGACTG
>JBAWCJ010000251.1:0-5009 GCA_049590215.1 Candidatus Sulfotelmatobacter sp.
GCTTTGAAGGTTCCGGTTCCTTCATCCGTACTACAGTTCATGGATCTGCCCAAAGTTGCCGATCCAAAATCTCGGTTTTCTTTAACAGCAGTGAGATCAATCCGCTGAACCTCTTGGGCGGATACGAGAGTACCGAAGAAAAAGCTGACGAAGAGGGCCGCCTTAACTGACATGATTTTCGTTAACAGGAAGTATAGATCACTGTTGAAACATCGCGATTACACTCACCATCCTACTTGAGAGCCGCGAAGAAACCGAGATGCCCCTGCCAGTCTCCGTTTGCATCTCCGCCCCATCCGTGCTACTACCGTCCCATTGATTTCCAGACTAGATTTTGATTAAGCCTTCGACACTCCTTCAAGGAGACGCTCATGTTCGGCATCGCCTTTCTTGTAATCCTCGTCATCATCGCTGTCATGCTCGTCGGCATGTACAACAGCCTGGTGCAGCTGCGGGTGCGCTGCGACTCCGCGTGGTCTGACATTGATGTGCAGCTCAAGCGGCGGCACGATCTTATCCCGAACCTGGTTGAGACTGTGAAAGGCTATGCCGCGCACGAGAAAGGGACGTTTGAAAACATTGCCAAGTTCCGCTCGCAGGCGATGCAGGCGACCACGCCCGAGGGCAAAGCCGTGGCTGAGAATCAGCTGACCGGGGCGTTGAAGAGCCTGTTTGCCGTGGCGGAGAATTATCCGGAGTTGAAGGCCTCGGAACAATTCATGAAACTGCAGGGATCGCTGAGCCAGACCGAAGATTCTATCCAGAACGCGCGCAGCTATTACAACCAGGTAGTGCGCGACCTTAATACGACAATCCAGTCGTTTCCCAACAGCATTCTGGCGAACATGTTCGGCTTCCATGCGCGCCAGTTCTTCGAGACCAACGAAGCCGATCGGGAGCCGGTCGCGGTGAAGTTCTGATGAAATAACCGGGCGCGGCTGCTCCGACCCGAAAAAATCTGGCGCGGAAAGGCTCGAACTCCCGACTTTCTGCTCCGAAGGGAGAATCGGGTGATCGGGCAACCGGATGGGCAGAATCAATCGACTACGCGAAAATTCCAGCAACGCGAATTGTTGAGCAGGAGGTCAATCGGCGCAGGAGATTTTCCCGCGCTCCCTACAGCATTTTCCCGATGCCCAACCCACGGCGATTTCGGTATTGCTGAGTGGACGCGAGACTGCCGGGGGAGGTGCTCGTGGGAGTTGGGGAAACTCCTCGGCTTGTCCATGCTCAATCGACCGTTCCCCCCAAGAATCAAGGCGCTGACTGATCTCGTGAACGGGAGGGGGCTATGCTAGTTGTTGGTTTGTTGGCAACGATCGTCTTGTTCGGATTGCTTGTGTTGATTACCTGCGACCTTTAAGCCTTCCGTTAGCACCCCGCACCCATCAGGGTTTCCCCGATGTGAGAAATCAGGCAAATTGCGCTTGAAATCTCGTTCCTTGTTTGATAGAAAACCCTCCCAGTACGACCCTTGGATACGGTCATGTTGTGCCCTATTTGCAATCAGCCAATTGCGCTCGAAAACGCGAAAATAGACGAAGACGGCAAAGCTGTTCACGAAGAATGTTACGTTGACCAGTTGCTTGCGAACCTGCCTGAACCATCCCATCCAGGCCACACAGAATGAGTTGCTGAGCGGTTGTGAACCGCTCATGAGAGCAGCGCGGATCAATCTCCCGCATAATTTCTTGTGCTCATCACACGGCGTTTGCAGTCGCGTTGATTGTCGCAGGTACGCGCGTTGAGAAGTCGGAAGGCCACTTCGATTTGAAGTATTATCCCGAACCGTGCCTTCAGGGCATTGAGATGGTGCGCCCGGAGAGACTCGAACTCCCAACCCTCTGCTCCGAAGGCAGATGCTCTATCCAGTTGAGCTACGGGCGCGCGTGGAGGTATTTTACGGCAAATCTGGTTCGTGAAGCTGAGTTTGTAGTGGGGACATGGCGATCTAAAACCTTTGCTGCCTGCTTCACGAATTCCCGCTTCTCGCAAAGGACTCGAGAAATGGGCACCACGCCGGTGGTTGCGGAGACGCGTTCGCGCAACCGTCTTTACTCCATCTCGAAACTCAGGTAGGTCAGGCCGTCGGAACGTTCGACTTGGAGGACTACGGGGTCGCCGGTCTTCAGGGTTAGGAGGGCGGCGCGGAGCGCGTCCATGGAGGTGATGGGAGTGGTGTTGAGGGCGTGGATGATGTCGCCGGTCTGGAGGCCGGTGTCGGGCAGGATGAGGTCGGCGGCGCGGCCGAGGACGACTACGCCGGAGGGAATGCGCAGCGTTCCAATTTTGCTGCGCAGGTCGTCGGTTAGATCGGTGGCTAGAATGCCGAGGCGGGAGATCAGATTTTTTTCGGGATCGGCGGCGTCGAAGAGCTGATCCATCTCATCGCGATGTTCGATGGCGGGGACGTAGAGAGTTATCTTCTGGTCACCGCGCAGGATTTCGAGCTTCAGCACCTGATCGAGGCGATGAAGATAGAGGGCGGAAGAAAGCTGCGGAAGAGTTTCGATGCGGCGATCGTCGGCGGCGAGGACGATATCCTGAATCTTCACGCCGGCGGTGGCGGCGGGGCCGCCGGGCTTGACATCAGCGATGATGACTCCCCAGCGCTGGCTGAGTTTGAGGCCGTCGGCGAGGGTGGGAGTGATTTCCTGAGCTACGGCGCCGATCTCTGTGCGATGCACGTGGCCGTACTTGCGCAGGCTGCGATAGACGAAATCGACGATGCGGGCGGGGATGGCGAAGCCCAGACCCTCGCTGCCTCCGCCTTCGGAGAGAATGAAAGTGTTGATGCCGAGGACGGCGCCGTTCATGTCGACCAGTGGTCCGCCGCTGTTGCCGGGATTGATGGGAGCGTCGGTCTGAATGTAGGTGATGGGCTTATCGGGATCGGCCTGGCGAGCGACGGCGCTGACGACTCCCATGGTGACGGAGTTTTGCAGGCCTTCGGGACTGCCGATAGCGAACACCAACTGACCCACGCGGGGACGCTGTTGCGCGAGCAGAACGAGCGTGGGAAGATCTTTCTCGTCGATCTTGAGGAGGGCGAGATCGGTTTCTTTGTGCACACCGATCAGGCGGGCCTCGAGGATATGGCGCCTGCCTGCTGCGAGAGAACGGGTGGAATCGATGGGCAGGGGCAAGGCGACGCGGATGCGCTGCGCGCCTTCGACTACGTGAGCGTTGGTCATGATGTAACCGTTGGGATCGACGATGACTCCGGAGCCGACCGCGTGCTGGCGGACGATGAGAGCGGTCTCGGAGCGGTTTTGTTCCTGGAGCGGGCCGTAGCCGGTTACAAGAATCTGAACTACTGCGGGGGAGACTTTTGCAGCGAGGTTCTCGAGCGCGTCGTTGAACTGCGCTAGAGTTTGGGATGCTGCGGAGGCAGAAGCGTCCGGGGTGGGAGTCGACTGTTGTGCGGCAGGGCTGGAAACAGGATTGCCTGCCTTTTTCGCTGCCGTCTGTTGGGACGCAAAGCACATAGTGGAAGCCAGGAGAAGAGCGACGAGCTGGCAGATGAAAAGGCGCGGCCGGAGAAGCGCGGCGGCGCGGGGGAAGAATGAACCGGGCATGAGTTGGCTCGCCTCGTTAGAGAAAAGGACTTCCCTTAAACGGTACCACGCAGGCACCGCTCGTGGTGGAAAGGTCCGTCCCCGGGGTAATGTATCAGTTTGAAATCTGATGAGAGTCGCGTCGGTAGTATGGGTAAAACCAACAGGCTCCGCCAAACGGACTGTGGCTGGCATAATCTGGAACAGGCGGCACGTAAGCGCTCTCTGAAGTCTCGCGCATCCAAGACGGGTTATATTGGATGCGCTGCCCTACTTCAGACCAGCGGCATCTGAGATACCCCGTCTCCGTTTGCCATGACGATTGCATTTCAATCTTAATTTAAGGCGCAGCGCAGAACCATGCAATTCTTTTCTTGTATGGGCCGCGTGGCGCGGGTTTCGGCGCATAGCGGTCGGCCATAATTACGATTTCTTCAAGAATGCCACAGGCCGCGCTACCGTTCTACCCCATCAGATTTCAAACTGATACACCACCCCTCCCGGGGCTGATTCTGCTGGCGAAAACAATTACCAAACAAACAGGCGCGCGCCCGAACCAGAAGAACTGACTCTGCCAATCTGGACAGAAGGATCGCGGTCGAGGCGTGCTTCGCCCACGTTCGCCTCATCGTACCCGTCGACTGCATTTGGGAGTTGGGGCCGTGAGGCTCCGACCTTTTCGAGCTCCACAGCGCCGTGACGGTTCATGATGTCGATTGCCACTTGCGCTTTGTCACCGGAACCCGTGGCGAACACCAAGACCGCTCCGTGTCGCACTCCCTGAACATAATCCTCCGCGTCCGGTTCGGCGACCCCAAACCCCAAGAGATCCCGAAGTAAATCCACTTCAAAATCCGTGTGTGGGGTCGCGAGGACTCCAGCCTGCGGAATATCCCGCGGCTCGGCTACGACGCGAACGTCGTTGAGCGAGAAACCGAGGGCCTCGAGTTCGCGAACGACACGATCTACCACTTCTGAATTCTCAAACAAACCGATTGCAGTTTTTGCCATGCTATCCTCCCGAATCTTCCTTAAGATTCGCTCAATCCTCATGAACACTTTGCGGAATGCGTCATTTCGTAAAATTGTCCATTGACGGGCTCAGGTTGCGGGATGGCAAGCGGCCCATCCCCTCATGATTTCAGTTCACTTTCGAACTGGCGAAGTGGAATTTGGGAATGGCTATGACCAAACAGAACCCGAGGATCGCTAGTTTGGTTGTCATGGATTCTTCCCTTCCACGGAAGAGATGAATTGCGCGAGACTTCGGTTGCGTCCTTTTTTTAGGGTCGTTCTGACCGGTTCCCTGACGTGGTCGCCTGGCCGGGGGGAATCTAGGTTCTACCCTTAACCAACTCGTAATCAGGCTTTTATCCGGGTTGCATCCGTGATATAACCTGCCCTGAGCAACAAAAGTGGCTGATCCGCCTGCCAGTGGCGTATTCTGGTGGG
>JBAWCJ010000252.1:0-12428 GCA_049590215.1 Candidatus Sulfotelmatobacter sp.
GATCGTGAATATGAGGCAGTGCTTTCTCATGGAGAGAATCCATGTGCCAAACAATCGACCACCATTGGCTTTGAGCAATGCTTTGGTAAAGAAGTGGAGATCACCGAGAATCATTTGACTGCCTTCTTGGATGCAGTTCGTGCGATTGTGGCAGATGAGCGTGGTGCCTGCGCGGGCATCAAACCTGCCTGTGGGGTGAGGCAATTGGACCTGCTGAATAATGCTGACCGGGCGTGGCGGGAATACAAGAAAAATCTTTGCGAGCTGGAGTTTGCCGAGTTCGATGGCGGGTCTGGAGCGGGTTCGGCGCAGAGCGAGTGCGAGTATCACGCTGACCGGCAATACGTGAGGCAGGTCGCGGATGTGATCTTGCTAAAGACTCTGGCGAAATGACTTCCAAAATGGTGCTGAAATCATCAGCAGGAGTCCCGCAACCCAAACCGCGTGCCCCAAGCCGGGACAGTCTGCATCCTGTAAGCACAGGATGACAAGAGAGGCCCACGTGAGCAAAATACAAAGCAAAATTAGTGCGGCAAGAACTCGCTGCATTCTTCTAGCGAGATCAAGAATCCACAGGGCTATGTAGGCAAGAGCAATAGGGTTCACAATGCCCCCGAAGCCGCCTAGCCGATACCCCACCTTCAGCCAAGGAATCGTGTTGGGTCCTAGATCGACAACCCACAGGAAAAGGGCAGCATAGGCGCATCGCCATCCAGAGATCGATTTCGATCCGACCGTATCTTTGAAAACGGGTAGGAAGAAGCTGAACACGTAAAGGGCAAGGCCTGTAAAGAAGATGACATTCTGCAGCCTTGACTTCCCCGAAACATCGTCTTGCGAGGACGGCGTCATATGGACAACGTTTTATGTTAACGCATAGTTGACCAACCCAGGCGTTATCACATCGCACCGAAGTCGAAGCAGCCACGAATAAAATTCCCTTGACTTCGATCCTCCATGCTGCAACAATTTTCTATACGCATTAGGCCTTTGACAATCGAATAGCACAGAGATAACTCAAGCAAATGCAATATTTTACAAGCCAACCCTTGATTCTAGGGCGCTTACAGCAGTCGGTTCGCACTAAGTCATTTGACTGCAATATTTTGCGCGTAAGTTATTTGTTTCCAATATTTTAGCCGGATCAGCACCCAGCCAACCAACCGTAAGTCATTGATTCCAGATATTTTAACGCAAGGTATCTGTGATTTTTTTGATCTGGACCACGCCATCAAGACCGTCAACCTCAAGTCCGACATGCCCCTGGTCCGCGAAGCTTTGCAGCGCCTCGAGCGCGAACTTGCCTTTGCACATCAAGAGAAGGCAAAGCTGCTGAAGCTGGTCCACGGCTACGGCTCGAGCGGCGCCGGCGGCGAGATTCGCATCGCCGTGCAAAAGCGTTTGCTCGAGCTAGCGCAGAACGGCCAAATTCGCGGCTGCATCTTCGGCGAGAACTGGTCGAAGACAGACGACGCAGCCTGGAAGCTTTTGCAATCCTATCCCGAACTCAAAAGCGATTCCGACCTCGGCCACCGCAACCTCGGAATCACCATTGTTTTAGTGTAAATAGACAAGCACGCCTCCGCGCGTATAATGTTGCGACTTTGCCGGATTGAGTTCAGCCGCAAGGAAAACAATTGCGCCTTTCACTCGATACTCGCGATGTTGGACGCGTCACCATCGTGCACTGCAACGGACGAATCGTTGCCGGCGGCGAGAGCGAGTCTCTGCGCGCGCATGTGGCCTGGCTGTTGCGCGACCGCCGCTCCATAGTGCTGCATCTGGGCGAGGTCGGCTTCATCGACAGCAGCGGACTCGGCACCATCGTTCGCACCCTCACCAGCACCCGCCAGGTGCACGGAGACCTGAAGCTCTGCAACGTACCCGAACAAGTGCGCAAGGTTCTGGAGCTGTCTCACCTGGCGAAGTTATTCGACACGCATGACTCGGAAGAAAAGGCAGTCGCCTCGTTTTACGCTCCCAGAGCCCACGCCGAAGCGCTGGCCTCTACTGGCCGCAGCGTTCTATGCATCGACAGTAATGCCGACGTGCTCGCCTATTTGCGCGAACTGCTGCGCCGCGAAGGCTACGACGTCCACACCAGCAGCCACCTGCGCGATGCCATGATCCTGATGCGCATCACCCGTTTCGATCTCCTGCTGATGGGCCCTGACGTTGCCGCGGCCCCAGCCACGCAGCAAGCCTTCCGGTCCGCATGCTCCAAAGTGCCGGTCATCGACCTGGGCAGCGAGTTCTCCACTCGCGATGCCGGCGAAGCCGCTGCAGCATTGCTGGAAACGATTCAGGCGAGACTTAACTCAAAAACCGCGTGAGGCACAAACTATTTGGAACCCGCGGCCACTGCAGGAGGCGCCACGGCATGCGACGCAGCTGCCTTCGCCGCGTGGTGCTTCACCAGCAGGGAAAGCACGATCACTGAAGCCACCGGAAAGAATAGAATCCACCACCGGACCTTCATCAATGCCAACCTCTCTCTTCGCTTGGCGATGGGATCATACGCCGGACAACGAATGCCGTCATCCATTGACCGCGTGCCCCGTGCAGGAGCACAATCCCTCCGGCAGTCAGCTTTTGCTGGGTTTGAAACCTTACTCTGCCTCGCTAACTCCGCGAAAGGAGCACATCATGAAAGCAGTTCATCAAGGGGACCTCGAACTCCTGCGGCATCCCGCTTCGCAGGAACTGTTGCGCTCGAAAATTCCCGCCCGCCTGGCCTATATCTGGACCGACGGCACGCCCCGTGTGATCCCCATCTGGTATCACTGGAACGGACGCGAGTTCGTCATGGCAACGCCGCCTAAGGCGCCGAAACTGAAGGCGCTCGCCAAGAATCCGAAAGTATCGTTCACCATCGACGACAATACTTATCCCCACAAAGTACTTCTCGTCCGTGGCACCGCGCGCCTTGAATCCCTCGATGGCATCGTGCCAGAATATGCAGCGGCAGCGGAACGCTACTTCGGGCCGGAACAGGGCAAGGCCTGGGTCAATCAGCTGAGCTCGATGATTTCAAGCATGGTCCGGATCACGGTTGTGCCGGAGTGGGTCGGCTTGCTCGACTTCCAGACTCGCTTCCCAAGCGCCCTATCGTCTTGATGGCTTCACTGCGACAGCGGCACCGACAGCAAAATTTCAGCGACCTCGCCGGGACGCTCGACATGGCAGTCGTGGCCAGTCTTCACTTCGGCAACCTTCCACCCGGTAGCGCGAGCCTTCGCCGCAAATGGCGCCAAGAACGGTCTCGCGGGATATCCTTCTGCGACGCAAGTAATAAAGGTGGCCGGAACGCTTGCCTTCCGATTTGCCGGAAGAGGAAGCGGCTCCTCGAAGCACCGTAGACTGAAATCACAGAGCCTCGCGCGCACGAATTCTCGCGCCTCGCCTGGCTTCAATCCCCAGAGATCGAGCTGGCCCTCGCCGCCCGGCAGTCGCCAGCCGTCTCCTTGCGCTTGCGCGACTTTGCGAAAATGCTCGCCAATCTCAGGCGGAAGCAAGTCCAGCACGCATTGCCCATCTTCTGGAATGAAGGCGTCCAGAAAAACCAAACGCTCGACTCGAGTCGGAATCGCTTCGACCACACCGCTGATAATCATGCCCGCGTAACTGTGACCGACGAGGATCGGAGTGCCCACGAGCCTGGACAACTCGCGGGAGACGTCTTCAACATGTTGCTTTAGCGTAATGTCGGCAGACAAATGGCCTTGGTCTGCGCCAAGCCCGCTCAGAACCGGCGTTATCACCCTGTGCCCATACTTCTCGAGCAAAGGCGTCAGCCGGTCCCACGTAGCGGCCGACTGCCAAGCTCCGTGAACCAGGACAAACGTCGACATGGGGAAGAGTCTAACAGGTCGAATTACCTTCTCGCGCTTGCGCTCGCCCCCGTTTGCCGACGATACTGGTGGGTCACGGAACAACTTCAAACGACATTATGAAAACGACTATCTCTCTCTCTACACCCGCTCAACTCGAAAGCGAGTCTCTCGTCGCCATTGTGCTCGACCATACTGATCAGGCGCAAAAAGACAAGAACAAAGACGCTAAACCTCAGCTCAAGGTCGCCACCGGCGATGCGGCTGTGCAGTCCGCCGCCGCCGATCTGCTGGCCAGCGGTGAATTGACTGGCAAGCCGTTTGAAATCAATTTGCTTCACAAGCCCGGAGGAGTAAAAGCGAAGCGTCTGCTGCTCATCGGTGGAGGATCGGCTAAAAAGTTTGCGACTTACGATTTGCGCCGCATCGCCGGAGCGGCGGTGCGCACCCTTAAGGCGCGCGGCATCCGCAGCTTTGCCTTCATTGCTCCACCAAACATTTCTGCCGATGAAGCAGTGAGCGCGATTGTCGAGGGCGCGCTGGTCGGCAACTTCGATCCTGACTATTATCGCAGCGACCGCAAGGATCAGAAAATTGACGCACTCACTATCCTCGCCTCCGGCAACCAGGCCGCGCTCGAAAAAGCGGCCAACGAGGCGCAGGTCATTGGCGAATCGCAAAATTTCACACGCGACCTGGTGAATGAGCCTTCGAACCGCATGACGCCAACCATTCTGGGCGAACGCGCGAAGAAGATGTGTCACGAAGTTGGTTTGAAATGTGAAGTCTACGGCGCCGACAAGATCAAAGAATTGAAGATGGGCGCCTTCTGGAGCGTGTCGCAAGGTTCCGACGAACCTCCGGCTTTGATCGTCATGAAATACGAGCCCGCTGGCGCTCCGGAGAAACCAGTCCTGGGACTCGTCGGCAAAGGAATCACGTTCGACACCGGCGGCATTTCGATCAAACCCGCCGATGGCATGGAGAAGATGAAATACGACATGGCCGGGGGAGCGACGATGATCGGTGCGCTGCGCGCCATTGCGCTCTTGAAGCCGAAGGTGAAGGTCATCGGCATCGTGTGCGCCGCGGAAAACATGCCCTCGGGCAAGGCGCAGAAACCTGGCGACGTGCAGATTGCCATGTCGGGCAAAAGCATTGAGATCATCAACACTGACGCCGAAGGCCGCCTGGTTCTCGCGGATGGTCTGTTCTATGCACGCCAGCTCGGTTGCACTCATCTAGTGGACGCGGCCACGCTTACCGGCGCCGTAGTGGTTGCGCTCGGCTACACCAACGCAGGAATCTTCGCCAACGATGACGCCATGTACGAGCGCTTCCACAAAGCCAACGAAGAGGCGGGCGAGAAAATGTGGCGGCTGCCGCTCGATGACGAATACAAAGAGCAGATTCGCTCCACCATCGCCGACATCATGAACACTGGCGGGCGCTGGGGCGGCGCCATCAACGCAGCCATGTTCCTGAAAGAGTTCGCGGAAGATACGCCGTGGATTCATCTCGACATTGCGGGCACAGCGTGGATGGAAGATCAAAAGCCATGGATCGCGAAGGGACCGTCGGGGATCGCGTTGCGCAGTTTGGTTGAGTTTGTGAAGAGTTTCGCGAGTTAGGTGAACCGAATTAGGGCTTTTGCAGAGAAGATGCGCTTTTTTCGCAGCCATTTTGCTCCGGTTGGCATCCTATGCGCTCGGAACGGCTCGTCCGCTTCCGTCGATTCTGATTATGGAGGCATTCCTTGAAACCTTTAATGCTGGTTGGAGTTGTGGTGCTGGTGCTGGGTGTGCTTTCCTTCTTTGTGCCTTTCCCGCATTCCGAACATCACGGTGTCAGCGTCGGCGACGCACACGTGGGCATTACGACTCACGACGACCGGAGGGTACCGCCGGTCATGAGTATCGTGCTGGTTGTCGTAGGGGCGGGACTGATGATCGCCGGGGGTAGCAGCAAGAGTTAGACTCTGAAGAAGTCGCTCTTAGCCTGCTAAGGATGAGGCGTAATCGCTACTATGGTGATGACTGGAACTGGTTTCTTGCCCTTCGTTTCGTCGGGCCCGTAGTGCCAGAATATGCGGTAAGCGCCTGGGGTTTTGTTCTGGGCGTAAGCTTCGAAAATCTTTTCTCCATTTGCGCCGGTAAGGGAAGTGAACTCGTGCGTGTTAAGGCTGGGATGATGCGGGTCTATTTCCAAGTAGCCGATAGCCTTGCGGACCTGCTCGAATGTCCCTGCTCTCGACGGAGTATTTTCCAGATCTGAGTACTGACTATCCGCCGTGGGGGTAAAGTTGATTTTTCGCCGCACGCCTACTACTCCTTGGCGTGCTTGGCAAATGAGCCACGATAAACTCTCTTCCCTTCCGCCGATTCCCTCAAGCCCCGTTTCACGCTGGCGAGTGCTTGCGGATTCTCATAGAGCCACATTTCACTGGCAGGAACTGCCTTGACCGGATCGAGAATGATTTGGCCGAGAGGGTTGCGGTAGATGTTATATGCCGTGCCGCTGAGAACCTCGCCCAAGGACAGGCGCTTCTTGGCATCTGGCTGAGCGAACTCCGAAACCAGCTGGAAATCAGGGTCTTTGATGACTGCAGACGGCGGCATGACTACACCATATCACTTGGTGGGATCAGACGTCAAGTGGGCTACGCCCACCCCGGGCCTAAGCTTCTCCCTATGACTTCCGTCTAGTTCATTTACTTGCGGTTGCTTGGTCGAATGCCTTTTCCAGATTCGTGACCAGCGGGGCTTCGCTCGGCTGCAGGCCGCTGCGGCCCGTCATGCGCCACAGGTACTGATTCTGCGGCCAGCCGTGGGCATCATAAACCGCCAGCACATCTTCGGATGGGCGGCTCATGACCATCAGGACGATATCAGCCTGGTGGGGGTCATAGACCAGAATGAACTTTCCCCACTTCTGCATTGCGTCCTGCACTGTGGCGATGGCTTGCCGGTCTTCGGGGAACAGGTTGGGACTGAACTGGTCGCCGTCATAGCTGGTGACGTAGATGAAGCGGGCGTTGACCAGCGTCCCGGGAAATGGCGGGATATTCTGCGGAGCGTTTACTTTCGGGGGCTTGGGTGCCGCGAGTGCCAGTGCCGTCGCCAATAACACGACAGTAAGTACGGCGACTAACTTTGTTCCGGGTTTTGTAGGACTCTTCATAGAGATTCACTCGGCTTTGCCTTTTCAATTGGTTTAGATGACTGCAACCTCGCGGGCGTTGCACGCCACTCGGGCAACCCGCCTAAGTCATTGAATCGATTGTAACTAGAAGATATTGGAGAGATGGAGCACTAGAGGGCCAGCACTGACCGTCACGACTTTCGCCGGGAATGACGTTTCCGTTGCCGGAAATTGCGCTTAGAACCAAAGTAGGCGGCTGGGTGAGCTTTTAAGGGATCGGTGCGACGAACCGGCTCGCTGGACGATTTCGGCGAGGCAGCGTTTCTCCATTATATCTATAAGATAATATCAACGATCTACAGACAATTTCAACAACGTGCACGAAGCTTCAACAACTTACGGTCATTAGTATATTCAGGCCCCGAATCTTTCGGCGGCGCGAGCCTTCGCTTTGGCCGCTTCTTCCTCGCGATTCTTTGGCGGAGCGTTGGTTTCGAGGGAGTGGAGAAGACGTTCCGAGACGGCCGCTACTTCATTGACGGCAGCCAGGAACGAAGCTTCATTTGCTTTAGACGGTTTGTTGAAGCCGGTGATCTTCCTGACGAACTGCAGCGAGGCAGCGCGAATCTCGTCGGAATTGACGGGCGGATCGAAGTTGAAAAGAGTTTTGATATTCCTGCACATGCAGTATGACCTCCGCAGAATCGGAATCAACGTTCCCGCGGGCGAGAGCTAACCTCAGGCGCTCAAGCGTGGACGCATTCCAGACGACTTGACAGCATGACTAAAGTCATGCCCTTGCCGAGCCTATCCGAATACGAGTGTTCTCGCAGTCTGACTGGCCCTTCCCGAGCCTATCCTCACACGGTTCTATTCTGACATATCGTCAAGCCCGTTCAGAACAGCCTTCCTATGGAAAGATTAACGCGCGACTCTCCGGTTGGGCTTACGCTGGTGGCTAGAGCGATGGGGCCGACGATGGTTTCTGCAATTACGCCGAGATTGAACGTGCCGCGGACCACGACCGTGCTGGGATCGTTGAAGGCGCTGCCCGCCTCGTACCATCCGCCCCAATAGATTTTTCCTCCGACGAGCTGCGGCAGGTGATAGAACTCGCGGCGGAATCCGAACGAGGAATAAACGTAGTGGTTGCCAACGAATTCCTGGGGAAGGTAGGCGCCGAGGTGAAAAGTTCCGCCGAGGGTGAAAACCTGGAACGGGCCGGCGGTGCCGTGGAAGGTGGTTCCACCTGAGGCGAGGAAAAAGAGCGAAGTCTTCGGTCCGGTCGGAATGAAAGTGGAAGTCTGAACATCGAGTTGCGTGATGGGATGAAAAAGGCCGGGGCTCTGCAGCACGCGGGAAAGGCTGGCAACAATGCGCGGTCCGCGGCTCGGAACTTCCGGGCTATCCTGGCCATCCCAGACATAGCGGGCGCGGAATTCCCCTGTGCTGCCGGTGACTGAGGCGAGTCCGGCGCTGCCGATCAGGGGCGCGAGTTTTCCGTCGAATATTTCGTAGCCGAGGCGAAGTTCGCTGCGCTGGCCGGTGTTGAAGCCCAGATCGAGGCCGCCGCCGGCTCTTTCGTCGCCGAAAACCGCGATGCGAGTCTCACCCGTGAATTCATTGCGCGGGAGCTTGGAGGCGAAGACATAGGGCGCGACGAAAAGATGGGTGTCGCCGAGCGGCTGATAGAACTCGCTGGCGGCGAGGTTGCTTGAGCCGAGCAGGAGATCGTTACGCCATTCGCCGCCATGATGTTCCACGTCCATGAAAGTGATGCGGGCGCCGGCGGCAAAATCGAATGCGGCCACACCGGAGCCGTCGACGTTGACAGCCAGATCCACGAACGGCGGACCGTAGGTTTTCTCATGTGCGGTCACGCGGAGCGCGGGAACGCCATTTTGGGTGAAACCTTCGTAGCCCAGGCGGTCGAATTCGCCTTCGCCGGCGATCCGGGTCAGTTGCGTTTCGAGCTTCGGGAGATCGAGCGGTCCGCTGGTGACCGACTTGAGACTATGTTCAAAGCGGCGGTCCTGGTCGGAGTCTCCACCTTCGACCACCACCGATTCCACTGCTTTGGGTTGAGGGCGTCTGCGAGCCGAGCGTGCGGCCAGATATTGCTGCCACACTGCATCGTCTTTGATGGCGTAGGGGAGTAAGGTCGCAGACTGATTTGCCGCGCTCTTGTAACCGAGGCGGATGAGATCGTGGAGCCGGTCGTAGTCGTCGACAGAAAAACTTCCGGTGTCGACGGTTACGACGGCATTGGCCAGAGCGAGGGAGCGGCGTTCATTCTGCAGCAGCA
Organism: Candidatus Sulfotelmatobacter sp.; assembly: GCA_049590215.1. Taxonomy (GTDB): domain Bacteria; phylum Acidobacteriota; class Terriglobia; order Terriglobales; family Acidobacteriaceae; genus Sulfotelmatobacter. The sequence goes on from JBAWCJ010000252.1 coordinate 9,277, forward strand.
TCACGTCGAGGGCGCGGGAGAGCACACCGGTCAGGGTTTCCAGTTGCTCCGGGTCTCCGAGAGGAGTGCGCAGGTCGATCGCGATCACGGTGTCGGCATCCATTTCGCGGACGGTCTCGACGGGAATGTTTTCGACCATGCCGCCATCGGCCAGCACGCGGCCGTTGAGTTCCACGGGAGTGAAGACGCCGGGGATGGCCATGCTGGCGCGCACGGCCGTGGCTAGAGAACCATCGCGCAGCACGACGCGGTCGCCGCTCAACATATCGGTGGCCACGCAGCGGAAAGGAATCGGCAGGTCGTCGAAACTGGCAATGCCGGAGACGGGGAACGCGATGCGATCAAGCAGCAGGCCAACGCCCAGGCCCGGGTTGAGCCCGTTGGGACCGTTCAGGCCGTGCTTGAGGCCGAGTGCGGCTTGAATCTGATAGTCGCGGCGATCCTGCTTGCGGCGATAGCTTAGCTGCCGGTAAGTGGGTCCGGAAAGAAGGGCATCATCCCAGTCGACGTTCTCGGCAAACTTCTGGATTTCCTCGGGCGACATGCCTGTGGCGTACATGGCGGCGATGATGCTGCCCATGCTGGTACCGGCCACGCGGTCGACGGGGATGTGATTTTGCTCCATCCACTCGAGCACTCCGATCTCGGACAAGCCGAGCGCGCCGCCGCCGCTGAGCGCGAGACCGATGCGGGGACGGGCGACGGGCTCGGTTGCGCCGGTCTGCTGAATTGGCTGCGGGGCTTGCGCTGCTGACAGCGTGCCCGAGAGCGTGCTCGACAGCGCCAGCAGAAACAAGAGAACGAGCCGCGTTGCGAAACTGCGGCGGGCGTGGGGCGAAGACCTCATGTTCATCCTCCCGGACGGCATGTGGAGCTGGCTGGGAAAAAACTCACATTAGCAGGTTTGCTTGCGGATTGTTTTTCTAAAGCTTGGGTGGCGGAGGCTGCAGAGCCTGCCGCGCCTGGTCCACAAGAGTGTGGACGGCGTCGACCACCAGGTCTGGGCGATCGAGCTGAATGTAATGGCCGCTGTTTTTCGCGGTGACATGTTTGCCCATGGTCGAGAGGTGAGTTAATTCTTCCTGCATCTGTTGCCAGGCGTCGTTGGTAGGTTTGACCAGATCCTCGGGAAGGTCGGGCTGAGGGATGTTGGGATCGTGCGAGAGCACGATCAGAGGGATATCGCCGAGTGCGCCGCTGTTGGCTGTTTGTGCGGCGCTCTGGGAGATTGCCTTTAGTTCTGCGACGCTTTCGCGCGCGGTGTGGAAGTTGCAGTCGGCGGCGCGGATGGCATCGTCGTTGCCGCAGAATCCCATGAGACGCGGGATCCCGAAAGGCATGGTGAATTCGAAAAATTCCTGCTCGCGCAGCCAGGTGGCGTCCAGATCGTTGATTGCTGGTGGAAGGCGTCTCTGCTGCTCGGGGTGAGAAGAATCCACGAAGACCAGGCCGACGATCATGCCGTTAGGCTCGTGACGATAAAGGCTGGCGTAGAGACGGACATCGAATCCGCCCATGGAGTGGCCGACTAGGACTAGTGGGCCATAGATGCCTGCGTGTTGCAAAAGCCTGTGCAATTCGTCGACGAACACTCTGGTGGTGCGGGGATGCGGGCTGGAATCGCTATAGCCGAGACCTCCGCGATCGTAGGAGCAGACGCGGGTGAACTTTGCGATCTCCGGCTGCACTTTGTGCCAGGACAGAAATGAGTCGCCCATGCCGGCATCGAGGATTACTGTGGGCGATCCCTGGCCAGTGCAGTCGATGTGCAGGTTGTAGCCACCGATGTCAACGAGCTGACCGGGCATGGGGTGGAAGCGGCGCTCGCGCGTCTCGGAAATATTCTCATAGAGGAAACCGGCGAACAGAACGGCAACGATCAGCGTGATGAGGATGCGCACCGCTCGACTGAGCCACGATTGGGAAATAGTAGGCGGGATCTGGGCATCGGGCATGCGCTTTTCGGGCTCACGCAACGCGGGCGAGGGCGCCCGCGCCACACTTTGCGGCATTCTACATGACGGGCGGCACGGTTATGCCCATGATTGCGAGCGTGCGAATCAGTTCACGACGGACCACGGCTACTGTGGCCAGCAGGAAGTGCCTTCGCTTTTCATCCGGCTCGCTGAGGATGGGATTACGATGATAAAAAGTGTTGAAAAGTTGTGCCAGTTGGAAAACATGTTTGGCCAGGTGGGCTGGTTCGGTGGTGGCGATGCATTGGTCGACCAGGTAGGAAGTTTTCGATGCGGCCAGCCAGAGTTCCCAGAATTCGTTTCCGCCGTCGCTCACTAGAAATTTGCCCAGGTCTGCGACCGAGACCTTGTTGGCGATGTCTCGACAGAAAGTTTCAGGATCAATGGCGGCTTTCTTAAAGATGCTGGCTGCGCGCACCACCGCGTACTGCGCGTAGGGACCGGTTTCGCCTTCGAAGCTTAGCGCTTCTTTGAAGTCGAAGGCGATGACGGACTGCTTGGTGAACTTCAGCATGAAGTAACGCAGAGCGCCGATGGCGATTTGCGTGGCAATGGACAGGCGCTCGGCGTCGGTGAGCTGAGGATGGCGCGAGTCGACTTCACTTTTGGCTGAGACAATGAGCTGGTCGAGAAGGTCGTCGGCTTTTACGCCGAAGCCTTTGCGGCCTGAGACTTCGATGTAGGAACGGGTCTTATCTTCTTCGCTGAGCGTATATCCGAGTTCGGCGGCGCAGCGCGGGGTGAGCGCGACCATCTCGTACGAAAAATGCGTGTAGTGGTCGGCAGCTTCGTTGTGGCCGAGTCCGCGGAGGGCTTCGATGACCGTGTTCTGGGCTTCGGACTGGCGAGCATCGATTACGTTGTAGATTTCGGCAACGTCTCCGAAGTGGGGATGATTTTTCTCGCCTTGCATGGCAGAGATCCAGCACTCATGCTGGTCGGGATAGCGGTAGAACTTGCGATAGGCGAAGTCGCGACCGAGCAGCCCGAACTTCCACATGTGGTAGGCAATGTCTTTGCCGACGTAGCCGACGGTGCCGTTGGAGCGAACGATTACTTTTTGGTCTTCTTCGGAGATCTTCTCGGATTCATCTGTGTTCAGTGCATCTTGCAGGGTCGAGGCCGTTCCAGCTCGACGCATGACCCAGCAGCCTTTATTCTTGCCTTCGTTTTCGT
>JBAWCJ010000253.1:0-7318 GCA_049590215.1 Candidatus Sulfotelmatobacter sp.
GCGGCGATCTGGTTTGTGGTCTGCGTTTCGCTGGTTTCGGGTATCGATTACTTCGCAGCGTTCTGGTCGAAGATTGACCGGCAAGTCTCCAAGCGGCGGCGCCGCGCCTTCATTCTGAGTCGTCGCCGAAAGCCGCAACCGGCGCCCCGACCGGCAGATGCCGATGTCGCCCCCACAACCTAATTCGGCCTCGGCAGTGGCTTCCGTCCAGGAATTCTCCAGCGAGGAACGCAGTGAACTACTGCGCCTGGCGCACGATTCCATTTCTTCCGCTCTCGAGCATCGCGAGATTTCTCTGGAGCCCCCGACGCCTCATTTCGCCGAGCCGCGCGGCGTCTTCACTTCAATTTATTTGCGCGGACAATTGCGCGGATGCGTCGGCTATGTGCTGCCCACCTGCCCGGTCTACCGGTCGGTGGGGGAAACTGCGCGCGCCGCGGCTTTCGAGGATAACCGCTTTCCGCCGGTCACACGGGAAGAAGCTCCTCATCTGGCAATTGAGCTGAGTATCCTCTCTCCGGCCCAAGCGATTCTCCCCGAAGAAATCGAAATCGGCCGCCACGGTCTGCTCATCAGCTGGCAGGGCCGCCGCGGCCTGCTATTGCCGCAAGTCCCGGTCGAGCATGCGTGGGACCGCGCGACCTTCCTGGAACAAACCTGCCGCAAAGCGGGATTGCCTCCGGATGCGTGGCAAAAAGGCGCAAGTATCGAGGCGTTCACGGCGGAGGTCTTTGGGGAAAAAAGTGGCCAGTGATCGAAACCAGTGGCCAGTGGTCAGTGGCTAGAGGTTAGTAAGAATCCGCAAATGGGCCCTTCGGTTTGCTGGCCACTGATCACTGGCCACTGGCCACTGCACTAACAGACAAAACCGGGGACGGTTGCCCGTCCCCGGTGTCTGTGCTGCTTGCGAGGGTTACTGCTGCTGTTGTGCTTGTTCGTCTAGTTCCACACCGTCGCCTAGGTGTACGTCCTCCATGGCAAACACGATCATTCCTGTTGCAGTGGTGGGTGTGGTTCCGATGACGACGATTTCGCCGACCGCGCGCCGCGGAAGGTCCTTCACGTGAATCACCGGGCCATTGCTCTTCTCGAAAAGGCCTGGATCGAAGGACGGTTGCTTTTTCTGCGTGTCTTCACTGACCGAAGCGCGGAACGAAAGTGAATCCACTGGATCATCGAGAGTGGCCTCATAGTTCCGCACGGCGCGGAAGTAATCGCCAACCTTCACGCCCTGGTTCGCTCCCACGTTGAAATAAACCTTCTGGCCCGCGCCCAGCTGCGAGTCAAAATCTTTGGCCATCACGATCCGTCCGGAAACCTTGCTGCCCGCGGGCAGGAAACGGTCAAAACGAAGCGGCGGATGGAATTGCACCATCTGCTTCTCGGCGAACGGAATCGCCGTATCTCCCGGGTTGAGGGGGTCACACGAGTATTCAATCTGCGCCACGGCCGTTTTGCTGCGGGTATCGAGTATGCGCACGCGGCCGACTTCCTCATAAGGCTGCCCCGTCGCGGCCAGCAGCTTCATCTGGCCGGGAAACATTTCGTATTTGTTGATGTCCTGCAAAGCGCGAATAATCTCGTACTCCGCACCGGGAGTGTAGCCTGAGCCCTTCAGGAACACGATGTCGCCCCTGACGAACTTCGTGCTGGCAGGAGAGTCCAAGCCACCAGCGATGTAATTCGCGTCGGGCAAGGTCTGCTTGTTGATGAACCCAGCGCAATAAATATCCGCATAGGTGGGCATCATGACCCGCTGAATGGGAAAGTTGGCCGACGTGAAAATCGTTCCCTCCGGGGTGACCGGAGTCGCCTGAGCCGCATCGGCTGTCGATTGAGCCCATGCCGCGCTCGTAGCCAGTAGTACTAACAGTCCTATTTTCTTCATGTTACCTCCGAGAAGAGACACACGCCGCCTCCTCTCCAGCAAAATGCCATGGAAGCTAGGCTTCAACAGGAAGGTAACAAGGGGGTAAGAGGGGGTCAAGGTTACGAGGGTGTAAGGCGGTTTGCGGAAACGGGGTTTTCGAGGAATTTGTGAATACCCTGTTGCATCTGGAATTCAGCCCCTGTAAGATTCGCGCCGAACCTGTCAGTCCGGACCTGTCACTTCGGATCTGTCACATTAATAAGATGATTTCTGCCGCCAGGAGTTACCCGCCCCGCCTGTTGCCTCTGCGCTTGCCGCGGGTGTGCGTGGCGGTCACCGCGCCGGATGCCGCCGAACTGGTCGAGAAGGCGGAGGCCCTGACGCGGGATAACTCCTTCCTGGAGTTCAGGTTGGACTACATTTCAAAGCCCTCCCTGGCGCTACCCAAAATCAAGCATTTTCTGGACACCCATCCCGGCACAGTGGTGATCGCCACCTGCCGCCGCGTCGCCAGCGGAGGCCGGTTCCGAGGGTCGATCGCCTCTCAGCTCGACATTCTAGCCAAGGCCTCGGCCGTGGGGTGCCAGTTGGTCGATGTGGAGCTGCAGACCGCACTGAAGTGCAAGCCCGCCCAACTACAGAAGTTGCGCGGCCGCTCGGCACTCATTCTTTCTTTTCACGACTTCCGCGGGACGAAGAAGCTCGACGAGACTCTGGAGAAGATGCGTGCCTTTCCTGCCGACTTCTACAAAGTGGTCAGCACGGCCGCGACTCTCTCTGACAACGTCGCCATGATCCAGTTTCTGGGGCGCGAGGGCGACAACCATTCTCTGGTTGGGTTGTGCATGGGCGAACAAGGCATCATCAGCCGTGTGCTCGGGGTGCGCGCCGGCAGCATATTTACCTTCGCTGCTGCCAGCGCCGGAGAAGAAACGGCTCCCGGACAAGCCACCGCGCAGGAACTGCGCAGCGTTTACCGCATCGACACTGTCGACGCCGCCACTCGAGTCTACGGCGTGGCCGGAGACCCGGTCGCGCATTCGCTCTCGCCCGCCATTATGAATGCGGCCTTCCGGCGCGAGAACGTCAACGCTGTCTACCTCGCCCTGCACGCCAAGACTCTTAAAGACCTGCTGAACTGCGTGCGCGAGATTCCCATCCACGGCCTCAGCATCACCATGCCGTACAAGGAAGCCATCCTGCCTCATCTCGACAACACTGACTCTCACACGACGAAGATCGGAGCCTGCAACACGGTAGTCCGCGCCCAGGACGGCAAGCTTTACGGCTTCAACACCGACACTTCCGGAGTGGTACGTCCCCTGGAACGCCGCCTGAGCACGCTGCAGGATGCAAAGATCCTGGTGCTGGGAGCGGGAGGCGCAGCCCGGGCCGCGGTTTTCGGCCTGAGGGAGCGTGGAGCGGAAGTCTACATTCTGAACCGCAGCGCGGCTGCCGCGCAAAAACTCGCCCGGCGGGCTCACGCGCGTTCGATCAAGCGTGCCGACCTCAAGAAGTACGCCTTCGACGTGATCATCAACGCCACACCGGTCGGCATGGGCAACACGCGCGACACGCCACTTCAGGAAAAGGAAATTAACGCGCGCTATGTTTTCGACATGATCTACGATCCGGTCGAGACCCGATTGCTGAAGCTGGCGAAAGAGCGCGGAGCGCAGATCATCCCCGGCATCGAGATGTTCGTCCACCAGGCCGCCCGCCAGTTTGAGATCTGGACCGGCAAGCCTGCCCCGCAAGACGACATGATGCAGGTGGTAACGCTAGCCCTGCAGGAACGCGCCACCCGCGCCGCCGCTCTTTCAACCGCGAAGCGGAAGTAAGGACAAGAAGCATCCCCCCACTGTTGAAGAGTATTGCTCATTGCCCATCGCGCGATGGATTTCCTTGACCGCGTTGTCATATTTGACTACACTGGAAGCGTCGGCAATGAAGGGGCGGGTGGCCAATGACTAGGAAGACCCGACCGATTTCATGGATCAAGTCCGCACTGAAGGAATTTGAGGCCTTCCCCGAGGGCGCCAAGTTGATCTGCCTCACGGCCCTGACAATGGCGGCCGAAGGCGGCAAAGCCGACGTTGCAAAACCAATGCGCGGCATGGGTTCAGGCGTGTTCGAAATCGCTCTGCCCTTCAGGGGCGACGCCTTCCGCGTGGTCTACGCGCCGCAGATCGCTGATGAAGTTTGGGTCGTCCACGCGTTTCAGAAGAAATCGACACACGGCGTCAAGACGCCGCAACGCGAGATCGACTTGATCAAGGATCGCCTGAAGAGGTTGAAGGAGATGCTGCGATAAAAGAGGCTGGTTAAATTCAGTTGAGGTGACCCCACTATGGGACACGGAAAACAACTCGCGGGAACGAACGGAAAGCTGGAAGTAGTGCGGGGAAGCGGAAACGTGTTCCGCGACCTGGGGCATGATAACGCCGATGCCAAACAATTCAAGGCGATTCTCGCGGCTGAAATCATCAAGGCGCTCGACCGCGAAGGCCTGACGGTTCGCGCAGCCCACGCCCGCACTGGCACCGCCGCCGCCGATTTCTCCCGCATCCGCAACGCCGACCTTGGCCGGTTCACGGTAGACCGTCTCATTTCTATCATCAACCGCCTCGGATCTCGCGTCGAGGTTAAGATCCGCGTGCACCGCGCCGAGGAGGTCGCCCGCGAAGCGCACCCATAGTGGCGTAGAAGCGTTTGTTCATCAGGATGCCCGCGAGCTCGCTGGCTATCTAGGAACGTGCAGCCCGCGCCGCCGCGGCAGCGAAGAGGAGGTAGTATCCAGTTCGGGTCGTGGACTCTCCAGAGAATCTGGGCACTCGCGCTACTGGAACCAGATATCACTCATCGACCAGGTTAGGCAACTCTCAATGAGCGCTATGGCCTGCGGCCCTTCAACTGTGAGAAGCTAACCCTGCGTTTTTCAAAGCCAAAGCGAAGATGAATCGACTTGGAGGCGCGCGAATTCTGGCCGACTTTAACGCAGAGTATCAGTCACGTACGGACGAAGACCTCCTACAGCTCTGGGTCGAACGGTCCGAGCTTTTGCCAGAGGCCGAGGCTGCGCTGCAACATGAAATCGCCCGGAGGGGCTTGAGTGGACAGGCGGCAACTGCAAAGGACAGAAGGTTCGAGGATGATAGCATCGACTCCGAAAAGGGTACGAGGTCAGACCATCGATTGGCGCCTGCCGTAGCTGCATGGGGACCTTCTATCGCATGGTACTGGCTCCGAGAGATGCGTCTGCGGCATCGCACAAAGGGCGGGGTCCCTATTCAAGGAAGAGTTGAGTCCACACTGCTGACGCGTGCTGTTCAAGGTCGCGGAGGCGGCGGACGGCGCTCCGAGCTCCGCTACTCCTATGACTGTCAGGGGCCGCGTACCGGCCGGACCGTCCGCGACTTCACGTTCGGCGAAAAGATCGGCAAAGCTCTTGCCTTCGGGCATAAACCAGGGGACATGATCACCGTGCTGGTCGACCCAAACGACCCGGATTGTTCATACTTTCCGTCCGGATTTGGCTGGATTCAGCCGCTCGTATATGGCGTGCTGTTCTCTCTCCTTGCGCTGTGCTTACTTGCTATTGTGGTCGCGGAGGTTTTTATTTTCATCATGAATCATAAGTGGTAGGAAGGCCAAGTCATCATCAAGACCCGGAAGTCGTGCCTGATGAAACGAATAACCTATGGAAAACCCCGATAGCACTTACTACGGCCGATCCGTAGAGAAGTGAAATCTTGGGCTGCAACATTGCCCCAGCTTCCCAACCGAGGGCCGCCAACCCCCAAAAACCACAAAGCCGGGCTGGTTAGCCCGGCTTTCGCTTGTGGAACTGGTTCGGTCAATCTTGTCTGGTTCAACCCAGTTTCGACGGCCGGATCAGAATGTCAAAATCTTGAAGCTCTCGCCGCTCGTGCCGCGGGGTCACCGTCCCGCACCACGAAACATTTCCTACATCACCATCGCGAGGTTCTCCAGTTCATACTGCAGTACGGGCAGGGCGCACCCTGCCATCTCGACCCGACCCGCTGCGTCCAGAGCGGCCTTGGGCGACACTCCATAGCCCCGGCCCATCAGGAAGACCTGCAGCAGTTCGGCGGCCTCGTAAGAATCGATCATGCCGCCTTGCAGCAGATCACTGCGCAACGCCGCTAGTTCGGTCATGGTGAATCTGTCTTTGTCGTTATTGATTTTCTCGTTCATCTTTTCAAACATGGCCGTCATCACCTCCGATTCCGACCTTGACCCCCACTTTTGCCTATTAGACTCACCGGCAGCCGTACAAGTTGCATGCAATTCGGTTGCCGTGCCTGCCCACTATTTCCATATACGGAAAGCAGGCAGCCTTAGATTCATTAACACCAGTGAATATCTGAAGTTGCAGCCAACCCTATCAGGGCTCCCAGGTTCTCCCAAGTGCCGTTGGTAACCCCTGTCGTCTCAATAACTGACACAGAGTGTCATTCCGGGAACGCACGGCGGGAATACCCCGAGTTACCACTGGTTTGAGAAAGATACGGACGGAAGGTGTCACGGCTGTGAATTCGCTGTGAAAAATTAACGCTGGTAAGCAGAGGATTTGGGGAGTCGGACAGAAGACTCGCGCGTCGAGGCCGCTAGGTTTCGATCTTTGCCTCTTCTATTTTTGCTTCATCCACCAGCATTATAGGGATGTCGTCTTTCACCGCATACACACGGTGGCACTGTGTGCACTTCAAGTTCTCGGGGCTCTCCCGGTACTCGAGCGCCTGCTTGCACGCCGGACAAACCAGAATTTCGAGCAGATCCTTGGCAATCATGACAAGGGCATTGTACTCAAAATCGATTCACCACGGAGGGTGCCTCCGTGGTGAATATTCCTCTCGCCCTTGCGATAGAATCCAAACAAACCATGACCGCCAGAATCCTCGACGGCACGAAGATCGCAAGTGACATTCGCAGCGAAGTGGCCGCGGAGGCTAAGACCATGGCCGCCGCCGGCATCCGGCCCGGTCTGGCTGTCATTCTCGTGGGCCACAACCCGGCGTCGGAGATTTATGTGCGCGGCAAAGTTAAGGCTTGCGAACAAGTTGGCCTTTACAGCGAGCAGCACACGCCGCCGGAAACCTCGACCACCGCCGACTTGCTCGCTCTGGTTGAGGAGTTGAACCGCCGCGACGAGATAGACGGCATCCTGGTGCAGTTGCCGCTTCCCCCGCAGGTGGATTCGAAGAAGGTCCTGATGGCGATCGATCCCGCCAAAGATGTTGACGGCTTCCATCCCGTCAACGTCGGTTTACTCTCGACTCAGAGGCCTGGGTTGGTGCCTTGCACGCCGGCAGGAGTCATCGAGATTCTGCAGCGCAGCCAGATCCCCATTGCCGGGCAGGAAGCGGTTGTGGTCGGACGCAGCGACATCGTGGGCAAACCCGCGGCGATGCTTCTGCTTAATGC
>JBAWCJ010000254.1:0-17154 GCA_049590215.1 Candidatus Sulfotelmatobacter sp.
GCATCGGCGCAGCAAACCGCTGACGCCGCAAACGGACGCGTAGGCGTACTCACGAACACCGTCGCGAACCTGGACAATTATCATCCGGTGGCGGAAACGTCGGTGAAGTTTGGCTTCAACAAAGACAATCTGACGCCCAAAGCCAAGGAAGCGCTTGACCAGTTGGCCGGGACGATCGCCAGCACCAAGGGCTACATCATTGCGCTCGAAGGCAGCACGGATTCCGTGGGTTCGGCAGATTATAACTACGACTTGAGCCAGCGGCGGGCCAATTCGGTGATCCAGTATCTGGCTTCGAAGTACAATGTGCCGGCTCACAAGATTTACGTGATCGGGCTGGGCAAGGACAAGCCGGTCGAGACGAACAAGACTGCAGCAGGCCGTGCTGACAACCGCCGCGTCGATGTCCGCCTGATGACCAACACTGTGGGCGACACCACGCAGCCCGCGACCACGCCAACGACGACTGGGCAGAATAATCCTTCGTCGCTGTAATCGACAGATAACAAATTCTTCTCCCCCGGAGAACTTCGCCAACCAGGCCGCTCAGATCCTCCCCCTTGAGCGGCCTGCTTTTTTGCCATCAGCTTCTACCCTAGGGCCGCCGCACAGAATTGCTTCCAAACAATCTAGTGACAACGCTAAAATAAGGGCATGCTAGGTCGGCCGTATTTGTATTTGTGTTTACTGTTGGGATTGAGTCTGGCGGGGTGGGCGCAGCAGAATCCGCCGCCAGCGTCAGCGCCACCCGCTCCCCCTGCAAATCGGGACGCTTCCGGTTTGAGCCGCGATCTTTCCTTTCCGGAGGACACACCGGGGCAGCCAGTTCCGGCGAAAACACCTGCGAAGCGAGCTCCGAGCATGACGCCACCGCGCTCGGACAGTGTTCAGGCTGACGATTTGGGGACTGGTGTCGGCGAGAGCTCCAGCAAAGATACGGAGCTGGATTTGAGTCCTCCTAGCGACGACGCCAAGGCGCATCCGCAAAGCTCGGCGGCCCTGGCTGAAGCAGAGGCTGCCACGTCAGGAACCGGAGGAATAACCGAGCTTCATATCTGGGATCCGCACAAGGCCGCGAAAGATATCGAAATCGGCGATTTCTATTTCAAACGCCAGAACTACCGTGCGGCCGAAGACCGCTACCGCGAGGCCCTGCGCTACAAAGATAACGATGCGGTCGCCACGATACGGTTGGCCGTATGCCTGGAAAAGCTGCGGATCTGGGACGATGCCCGCGCCGAGTATGAAAGCTATTTGAAGATTCTGCCGCACGGCCCGCAGGCTTCAGAAGCGGAGAAGGCGCTTAACCGGCTGAAAGCACAGACCGCCCAGTAGCCGCGGACGATCGACCGGGTCCTCCGCCAGAGCGGATGCCATTGACTCGGACTGCGGACTTCCGTTTCATGCGACTATCCCGCCTCGCACCGGATTCAGTCCCGGTGTTTGTTTCTCCTTGACTCACCGTGCTGTGGTGGGCTTCTCCGAGGATAAGGTTCGCCGGCCACTTTGGACCGGAGCGCGCCTTGCCCTTGGTACGGGTGGCTTGCACAACGATGGCTTCGACCGCGTCCAGACAGGAATGAACCATCTGGGCGCGCAGTGGCCCGGCAACGCCGCCCCGGATCAGATGCATCGCGGTGCCGTGCATCAACGACCACACTGAAAGCATGAGGCGAGTGTGTTTGCGGGGATCTCCTCCCAGTCGCTCGGCCAGACGCAGACGCATCAGATTGAAGGAAGGCCAGGGCTCGTGGAGAGATGGAGGCTGCGCGAATCCATCGAACAGAACTTCATAGGCGTGGCGATGTTCCAGAGCGAACTCCAGATAGCGCTGGCAAGCTTGGGTAAGCGACCGGGTGCGGCTGAGCGCTGCGAAGAGTTCGGAGCGCGTCCGCATGCGCACGGCTCGAAGAATATCGTCACGGTCGTTGTAACGCTCGTAGAGGGTAGGGGTAGTGGTGCTGGCGGCCTTGGCGACGCCGCGCATGGTGAGAGTTTTTTCGCCGCCGCGGGACCACAGCCGGCAGGCTGCGTCAAGGATGCGCTGTTCGAGTTGTGGATCTGCTTGTCTGGGCAAAGGCCCCGCCTCCGTAGCTCAGAATCGCTGCATGGCCCGATTGCTTTGACTGTGTCTAACTAATATCGTACAAATGATGTCACCCCAGCAATACGGTTAAACCCGCAGACTGCCTCCCGCCCCCACTCGGGCTTTCTGGTATACAGCCTTTCCCCTAGGCAGTCAGACGGGCGCACACAGATTCACAATCTGAACTTGTGCAACCGAAAAAGTAAGAGTCGCTCTGGCCCAGCCTATTTCTCCACGCGGATAAAGGCGCCGGATGAGGCGTCGACGGTAACCGTTAGTTTGGCGGTTTCGCGTGATGTGCCATAGATCACGTGCCAAACCAGTTGGTTGGTGTTGTGGTTCCACTCGCAAATATAGATCACAGGGGTGGAGGGATCCTTTTCAAGAATTTTGTCGCCGCCGTGTTTCTGGGCTTCGGTGAAAGCCTGATCGGTGTCCACCTTCAGAAATGCCGGATCAAAAACCTGAGTGGAGGCGTTGCTGGGATTGTAGACATCCTCGTTGCCGGGGGAAACGCCGCGAGAGGGAGCGTCAGGAGCGTTGCTGCCCGACCAGAAAAAAGGTTTTACGCCGTGTTGTGTGGCCGAAGCGTAGCTGATGCGCCAGATTGCGGATTTTCCATCCTGGCCATTGCTCTCGCTTGAGGGTGTCGACTCGATGCGGAAGGGCTTTACGTCCGCGGCATAATTGCGGGCGGCGATAAAAGTCTTGTAAAACGCCGAGCGGCCGGTGAGCAGCTCAGGAGGCTTGGGTTGCGGCTGGGCTGGGGGCGTGTTTGTAGTACTGGAGTTGCAACCCGCAAGCAGAGCGAGAATAGCAATAGCGAACACCGCGGCCACGCAGACCGGTGTAGCCGGACCACGCCCATCGCGCGAGACTGTCCGGGTCGCTTGAGTGACTCTGGCAATAACACCTTTATCGACTGCGGTGGCTACGGCGGTCTCGGACGGAACGAAGTCCCGCATCTTCATGACGACCTTCCTGTTATAAATTAAGTGTTTTGATTGTCGCGCAATATTCTACCTGAAGCGTGCGAAAACACGAGAGTACTGGAATGGATTCCCGACTGGAAGAGTTGAAGCGAGCTGTGGAGTCGGCGGTCGAGGGTCTGTCAAGCGAGCAACTGGGCTGGCATCCCGCAGACAAGTGGTGTGCGGCGGAAGTTTTGGAACATCTGTACCTGACTTACACCGGAACGATAAGAGGATTCACCAAGGTGTTGGAATCCGGGAAGCCACTGGTAACGCGAGTCTCGATGAAGCAGCGTATCCGGACCTTGGTGGTTGTGGGATTCCAACGCATGCCCAAGGGACGTCAGGCGCCCGCGAACACACGTCCGAAAGGCCTGCCAGGAGCCAAAGTTCGCAGCGAAGTGGGGGCAAAAATTGTGGAGATGGATGCGATCATCGCGCAATGTGAAGCCCGATTCGGACGAGGCGATCGTCTGCTCGACCACCCAATTCTTGGGCCGTTAAGCGCTGCCCAGTGGAGAAAGTTTCACTTCGTGCATGGACAGCACCACGTCAAACAGCTGCACCGGCTCCGGGAAAACATGAAATTAATCAAGTGAACTGTGGGAACCCGCCGGTGGGTTGAAACGAAAGCGCCGGCTCCTGAGCCGGCGCTTTCTTGTCGTACGAATTGGGAGAATCGCAGGCACGCCTAGTCGACCATGGCAGAGGGAACGCCGGCCTTGCGGGCTTCCTCCTGCATGTCTGTGAGCTTAGACTTGGCGTCCTCAACGGCCTTCTGTTTGTCGGCAATCTTTTGCTTGTAATCTGCGTCCTGCTTGTCCCACTGCGCCGAGTTTCGCAAACGGTTGCCGGCGTCGGCGTACATCTCGGCGGCACGGAGCTGGTATTCGCGCTGCAGCACGTCGAGTTCGCGGCTGGCCAGGTCAATCTGATCTTTTTGCGCGCCTAGCTTGGTCTGCCAGGATTTCCAGTCGGCCTGTTTCTTGGCCAAGTCATCGTCGGCGTTGGCTCCCGCAGCACTCTTGTCATCAGCAGGAGCTCCGGCATTGTCGGCGGACTTCTCGCCGATCACAGAAAGCTTGTCCTCGGTCGGGAGGTTGTCATTGTCAAAGACTTTGGGCTTGGCCTTGGCGGTTCCGGGATCCTTGCGGATCTTGCGGGCGTAATCACCCAGCGACGATTGAGGCTGCGCCGGAGCTGTGGTTTGTGCCACTACCGTAGACGCTAGCAAAGTCATGGACGATGCGAGTGCTAATCCGATCACTGTGATGCGCTTCATAGGTTCACCCTTTACTTACACGTTTGTTTAGAACTCGATCTTCACTAGCGATCTTCACCTGTTGACTCCTGCCGCGGCGGCACGAGATACCTCAGCCATGGAGCGTTTTTCGGAGAGAAATCCTCCAATGTGTCGATCGAGACGCGAGGCCTCGCTGGCAATATCGGCTGCCAATTGTGGAGCCATCTCCGGATCGCGATTCCGCGCCAACTGCTGAGCGTAACCGGCGATCGTGGCCAGAGAGGTGCGAAGCTCGAGCGCCATCTCCGCAGAAATCTCGCCATGCAACTCCTGCTGGTGTCGGATGCGTTCGAATTCGCTGCGGTCGCTGATCAGGCAGGCTGCACCCAGCAAGCCGCCATCGACCGCGGGCACCGGCGAAACTGTGACCGCGATATGAAGTGTCCGGCCTGCTGGCGTGGAGTAATCCGCCTCGAGTTGCCGGCATTTGCTTCCCTCGCGCAGCACCGCGTTGATTTCTTCAGACAGACGTCCGGGTGCATTTCCCGCTCCGCCGCCATCGGCCGCCGAGCTGATCGCGGCATCGCGAAAAATATCTTCCACACTCATGCCGGAGGGAGAATGGAAACCAAGAATTTCCTTTGCAGCCGGATTGGATTGCTTCACGAGGCCGTTGACGCCGAACACGAGCACGCCAGAGGAAAGATTAGAGAGTACGGCCTGACTGAAATTTTCACTGGTGCGGGCGCGGCGTTGTTCGGCCTGCGTCTGTACCTGTAATTCATGTTTCTGCTGCTTCAGTTGCTGAATGACGGTGTTATAGAGGTGGAGGGGAAGAGTCTCCAGCGTGGGGTTGGCCGCGGAATCGAGATTAGCTTCCTCGGCGATGCTGCGGCGCAAGCCCCGAATCACCCAGATGGCGAACACGAATGCGCCACCGGCAATGGCCAGCACGAGCGCAGCGGGCAGAAGCAGCGGATTGGCGGCCATTCTTACCACCACAACCTCCCATACCAATTCAGAAACTGATTGCCCACGAACACGGCGAGCAACGCCATTGTGCCCAGGAAAACGCCGAAGGGCATTTGATAATGGCGATAGACCATTTGCGCGGACTGCCAGCCGCGACGGCGCGCCGTGCGCAGGTTGTCCAGACGACGTGTGAAACGGTGGGTGCGCTTGATCCACACCACCAGCATGGTGGTCAGGCCAAACATCGAACCGACCAGCGAGCCAGCGAAGATGGTGAAGATCGTTAGTTTCATGCCGAGAAATGCGCCCACCATCGCCATCAGCTTTACATCGCCGAACCCCATACCTTCAGCGCCGCGCCAGCGCAAGTAGATCGCTCCCGCGCCATATATAAACGAAGCGCCCACGGCCGCGCCCAGCAGGGAATCGAGCAGGGAAAACAGGCGGCCGGCGAGATCTGCGTTGAAGGGCAGGTTCACCACCCCCGGCAGAAACTGCGATGCCATGTCGTGCACCGGAACCAGCAAGCTGAATAACAGGCCAAGCGCAAGACCGGGCAGCGTTAGCTTGTCCGGCAGCAGCTTGGTTTCGGCGTCGGTGAAGATGAGACCGAGCAGGAGAAATCCGAAGACGCAGTATTTTAGGGTAGCGAGTGTCAGTCCGGCATAAGCGTAGCAGCCGAGAAAGAGAATGCCGGTCAGTACCTCGATGAGCAGGTAACGCGGCGAAATTCTGACCCTGCAATGGCGGCAACGGCCGCGAAGAACAAGCCAACTGAGAACAGGCAAGTTGTCATAAAAAGCGATCGGGCGCTTGCACTTCGGGCACGCCGAACGAGGCGTCACCACCGACAGGCCCAAGGGCATCCGATAGATACACACGTTCAGAAAGCTGCCAAAGGCCAGCCCGAAGAGAAACATCGAAGATGCTAGAAACGGATCCACTAAGTCTCGCGGGCGTTCGTCGGAAAGCTGCGGCCGCACTGCCGTGCCATCTTCCCTAGAACGCAGATATTGTTGGTTCTTGAGTGGATTATAAGGCGACGAGGGCAGGGAGGACTAAGTTACTGAATTCTCTGTCCAATCGGACAATGGGCAGCAAGCTGATCAGCAACGCCGGGCCGCAACCGATTGGAAATGAGCTCCTTTTCAGGGAGAGGCGAACCGCAACAATTCCCCTTCGAGCGCGACGGCGGAAGGCTCGCGGGCGGGAAGCCGTCCGTCCCACCGGGTCCAGCCGCGGGGAACGAGGCGGGTCTCGGGAGCGGGAAGCGTCAGCCATCCTTCGACCGTCTGGTGCCTGACAAACACGGAAAAGGCCGACCCGTTGGCCGCGCCATTGGTGTCGGGTCGAATGGGCAACACACTCCATTCGAAAAGGCTTGCCTGCAATCCTTCGCTGATGGATTCCGCCGGGTCGAGGCAGAGAATCCAATCGTATCGGGCTAAGTCCAGATAATGATCTGCCGCGGGATGGGCGTCTGCCGTTACGATGCGAGCTCCATATTGACGCGCGACGCGCAGGGTCGCGTCGGTCGATTGATGGTCAACAATCACAATATCGGTGCAGGGAAGAAGCATTTCGAGCGCCCGCCCCAGGCGTAAGGCATCATTCTTCGTGTGCAGGAGCGCTGTGATTGGCGGCATGGGGACGCACTCACCGTGCTTCCAGAGTGTACGACGAAGGGAATCACGCCGGCGAGTTTGTCTGCGAATTCAGCGTGAACGGGAGAATGCAGCACTTCGGCAGAGGGTTCGCAGTTCGAACGTTCTAGTGGATGAACTTGTAGTCGACGATCGAGGCGGCCAGCAGCCCAGTGCCGTCTTCCGCGTCCCTGTCCTGGGTTTCTTTGCCCTGCTTGTTCTTGGAGCGCATCACGCGGCCCTGGCAAAGCACATTCCGGTTTTTCTGGCCGGAGATTTCTTCTGGCATCTCGAAGACCATCTCGATCAAGGCATTCACCGGCAACTGCTGCGGACCCCGAAACAGCAACCCACTCTGGCTCAGATTGTCGATTGTGCCCTCATGCCACGCGCTGGTGCTGTTGACGCGATACCGTAGCGCTACGTCGAGCTTCAAGCGCCGGGCACGCGGCGTCCAAGACGGCCGCTTTTCCCGCGTGTGGCTACGCCGGGCGACGGTCTCAGGCTTGGCGTGATCCACGCGCTGGGTGCGGCGCATGGTGGTCCAGTCATACTTGTACTCGGCCGCGCACAGCAGGCAAACTTGATAATAGTCTCCATCTGCGCCGCGCCGCGGCCAGGAAAACTCGTGGGAGCAGCGCCCGAGCATAAGAACATCCATGATTTTTTGCGGCATGATGGTTACTTCCGGACCTGACGGGAGCGCCCGAAACCCATCATCTCCCGGGTTCGAATTCTTGGGTAGGTTACTTTCGTGTCAGGCACCAGATGGACTGAAAGACAAACCGAGTTGATGCAGATACTTACGCTGTGGAAAATGTCTTGGATTCGGGGAACCGCGGTGACCGGCTCGGTTGCCGGGGGTCAAAGTGTATGATCGTGCCGTGGAAAATGGCTCCGCCCGCGATGTGAGTGCCTTCATCCTCGCCGGTGGCAAGAGCACGCGCATGGGCACGGACAAAGCGTTTGTTGAGTATGAAGGCCGGACGCTGCTGACGCGGGCGCTCGACCTGGCCCGATCGGTTGCTTCTGGAGTGTGGATCGTTGGAAGCAAAGAAAAGTTTGCAGGGTTCGCCCCGGTGGTGGAAGATGTATTCCGTGACTGCGGACCCCTGGGCGGAATTCATGCGGCATTGCTGGGTTCCTCGACCGAACTCAACCTGATGCTCGCGGTCGACATGCCATTTGTTTCACCGGCCTTCGTGGAGTACTTAATCACCCAAGCGCGGAGCGCTCCTGATTCCGTGGTGATTGTTCCGCGCAGCGATGGCCGGCGGCAGCCGCTGTGCGCTATTTACCGGCGAGAGTTTGCTGCAGTCGCAGAGCGTGCGTTGCGGGGGCGGCAAAATAGGATCGACCGATTGTTCGATGAGATTCAGATTCGAGTGATCGAGCAAGAAGAGTTGGAAGGCGCTGGGTTTCCGTCCGCCCTGTTCCGCAATCTGAACACGCCCGAGGAGCTGGAAGCTGAGAAACGACGGGCCTGACCGCCCGGCGAAAAGAGAACTGACTTTCGAGAAGATCCCAATGCCCGATCCTGTGCGACCCTACATCGAATTCCGCGAGGTCTCTAAGGCCTTCGGCGACAAGAAGGTGCTCGACCGCGTCAGTTTCAACGTCATGCCCGGCGAGACCGTCTGCATCCTGGGGCGCAGCGGTGTGGGGAAATCGGTTTCGCTGCAGCTTATTGTGGGTTTTCTCAAGGCGGATTCCGGCCGGGTGATTGTCGCCGGGGAAGACATCACTGATTTTTCCGAACACCAGATGGAAGCCATACGAAAAAAGGTCACCATGGTTTTTCAGAACGGAGCGTTGTTCGACTCCCTCACGGTCGGCGAGAATGTGGCGTTCCCCCTGCGCGAGAGCCGGGATTTGAACGAAGATCAGATTTACGAGATCGTCGACGGGTTGCTGAAAATGGTCGGCGTGCAGGAGATGCGCGACTTGCTGCCCTCCGATCTTTCGACCGGCATGAAACGTTCGGTAGCCATTGCCCGGGCGCTCGCAGCGCGACCGGAATGCGTTCTCTACGACGAGCCCACAACCATGGTCGATCCCCTGATGGCGCAACTGCTCGGCGATCTCATCAAACGGCTCAAGCTCCAGCTGGGCCTGACCAGCATCGTCGTCACCCACGACATGCGTCTCGCGCAGAAGCTGGCCGACCGTGTGGTGTTTCTGTACGAAGGGAAGTCGATTTTCTTTGGCACTTATGCAGAACTGGAAAAATCCACCGAGCCGATCGTGCAGGAGTTCCTTGAATTGGACGAGTTGAAACTGGGATTTGAAGATCAGGGCGGAGTCGCCGAGCCTGAGTGTTTAACGTAGCCAATGCAGGTGAGAACCGGAAGGCGCGGATACTTCGCAAAACGCGAATCAGTGAACGAAAGCTGGCACTGAAGAAACGTCGAACCCTTGTCACTTCTGATTCGATGGGCGTGGGTACAGTCGGAGCACAAGCCCAGTCGTGACCGGTCGTATTTTTCCTCTTCCGCAGAGGCCATAGTTCAACGTAGTTCGAAGCCGCACAGGTACAGCGCATTCGTTCAAAACCCTTGCTGCACCAACTCCTCCACGGTGAGGCCAGTGCCAGCCGGTTCTCTACCCATCATCTTCTCGACATATTTTGCGATGAGATCAGCTTCAAGATTCACCAGATCCCCGGGCCGTAGCGAGTTGAGATTCGTCATCTCGACGGTGTGAGGGATGATGGCGGTGGTGCAGTTCCTGCCTTCGAGCTTTGCCACGGTGAGACTGATGCCCTCAATTGTGATGGATCCTTTGTAGACCGTGTACTTCTCCACGTCGTGGGGCAGCTCAATGCGCAACCACCAGTTTTCCGAGTCTGCAATACGCTCCAGCGCGATGAGCTTGCCCACACCATCCACGTGCCCTTGCACGATGTGACCGCCGAAGCGGCCGTCGGCTTTCATGGGCAGCTCCAGATTCACCAGCGCGCCTTCGTGGATACGCGAGAACGATGTGCGCGCCCAGGTTTCCGGAGCCAGATCGGCGCAGAACGAGCCGGGCTCGATCTCAAGCGCGGTCAAGCAGACTCCGCTGACTGCGATGCTATAGCCGGTCTTCAACTCCTTGGCTGCGTTCTCGGCGGCAACGGTGATGCGGCGATTTTCGCCGCGTTGTGCGATGCGCGTCACGCGCCCCACTTCTTCCACGATGCCAGTAAACATCAGGACCTCGCTGAGGAACTACACATCATAAACCCATGGCGGATTCGCGAGCGTAAGCGATCTCACTCTTCATAGGGATCGCGCAGATACCCCTCGACCGCGAAGTCTTCTCCAAAGCGATGCAGCTGGGGATGCTTTACCTGCAGTGCTTCGTCCAATTGGTGGGAGCCTGCACCCGCAGCGAATGGAACAGACCCAGCGCCCAGAATCTTCGGTGCGTAATACAGAAAAACCTTGTCGACCGCTCCGGAGGCGAGCGCTGCTCCGTTCACCGCCGATCCGCCTTCGATCATGACACTGGTAATTTCAAGTTGCCCGAGGCGGCGGAGAATCGCGCGAAAATCGGGGCGCCCGTCCGGCGTGTCTAGTGGAAGCTGCTCGACGAGAACGCCACGCGCCTCCAGTTCCGCCTTTTTCTTTTCGTCGGGTGAGGAACAAAAAACCAGCACGTCTTTCTTGCCGACGCCCTTGTTTTCGACGCTCTGCACGAGGCGCGAATCCGGCGGCAGGCGCAAATGCGAATCCAGAATCACGCGCAGCAGCGGGCGCCGTCTCGGATTGCCACTGCGATCGGTGAGGAGCGGATCATCAGCCAGGATCGTCCCCACCCCCACCAGGATGGCGTCGCTCTGGTGGCGCTGTTGCTGCACGTTTGCGCGGGCGGGCTCGCCAGTGATCCACCCCCCGACAGGAATTCCTGCCGTGTGTTTCGCCACAGACGCCGATGGAGGAGCGATCTTGCCATCAAGGGTCATGGCGGATTTCAGCGTCACCAGGGGAACGCCGTGGCGAATGTAGCGCGCGAAGGCCTCGTTCAATCTTCGAGCTTCCGCTTCCAGCCCTCCAACCTCCACGCGAACGCCAGCGGCGCGCAGTTGCTCAAAACCTCGTCCGCTCACCTTAGGGTTGGGATCAGGCATGGAAGCCACCACGCGACGAATCCCGGCGGCGATCAGAGCCTCGGTACAGGGAGGCGTGCGCCCCTGGTGCGAGTGTGGTTCGAGATTAATGTAGAGCGTTCCCCCGCGCGCCTTCTCTCCAGCGCTTTCGAGAGCGCGCACCTCAGCATGTTTCACGCCCTCGTAGGTATAAACGCCAGTGCCTACGATGTTGCCCTGTTGATCGACGATAACCGCACCAACGTAGGGATTGGGTGATGCCAATCCGATGCCCTGGCGAGCCAAATCAAGCGCGCACCGCAGAAACTGCTCGTCAATGGAGTGGTCTGTCATCCAGAAGAGATGAAGACAAGAGCAAAAACTACCACGGAGCCATGGAGCCACAGAGAAGAAATTTAGAGTCGTTTTCTCCGCGCCTCGGTGTCCCGCGGTGAAACGGTTTTATTCGAACAGCGAATCCACAAATTCTTTCGGATCGAACGGCAGCAGATCACCCACCTTCTCGCCCACGCCAACAAATCGTACCGGCAATCCCAGTTCGCGCGAGATGGCGACCACCACGCCGCCTTTGGCCGTTCCGTCAAGCTTGGTTAGCACGATGCCGGTAACGCCCGCCGACTCCGTAAACAGGCGCGCCTGCTGCAGACCATTCTGCCCGGTCGTGGCATCCATCACTAGCAGCGTCTCATGCGGCGCTCCGGGAATAATGCGCTGGGCCGTGCGCCGCATCTTTTCCAGTTCCGACATGAGGCTAGCTTTGGTGTGCAGACGGCCGGCGGTGTCGACGATCACATAGTCTGTCTTCCGCGCCGTCGCCGCCTGCAATGCGTCGAACAACACTGCTGCAGGATCGCCACCAGGTTTGGTCTTGATCACTTCCGTGCCTGTGCGTGCGCCCCAGATTTCCAGTTGATCGATCGCCGCCGCGCGGAACGTATCCGCCGCGCACAGCAGCACGCTCTTGCCCTTCGACCGGAATACCTGCGACAACTTGCCGATGGTGGTGGTCTTGCCGGTACCGTTCACGCCCACTACCAGAATCACTTCCGGCGTGCCGTCAACTCTTTGAACCGGCCGAGTGTTCGCCGCATTCAGTATGGCCAGCAATTCCTCTTTCAGCAGGCGCTTCAGTTCCTGCACATCCTTGATCTGTTTCCGGTCAGCCTTGTCTCGGAGCTTGCCCAGAACCTCCTGCGTGGTCGCAGTGCCCAGGTCGGCGCCGATCAGCGTCGCTTCAAGATCGTCCAGCGTATTGCGGTCAATCTCTTTTCCAAACGCGACCTCCTCAATGCGCTCGGCAAGGTTCTCGCGCGTACGCGTAACCGCCTGCTTCATGCGCTCGAAAAGCCCCGGCTGCGTTTCCTCAGTACTGCCGAACAGAGTTTGAATCATGAAGAGTCCTGAAACTGATTAT
The DNA here is from genome assembly GCA_049590215.1 of Candidatus Sulfotelmatobacter sp. Classification (GTDB taxonomy): domain Bacteria; phylum Acidobacteriota; class Terriglobia; order Terriglobales; family Acidobacteriaceae; genus Sulfotelmatobacter. The sequence goes on from JBAWCJ010000254.1 coordinate 12,420, forward strand.
AGCGGTCAGCGCGCGCGGCCAGCGTTGCAGTTGGTTGGGCAGGTCGTCCAGAAGTAGTTAGACGCGGGTTCTTTCGAGGTTGGCCGCTTCCGGAGCAGCCAGCGCCGGAGCGGACGCAGCAGGAACATCAACCACGGCCGCGTCCGGGGCTGCCACAGCTCTCTTGATCGAGAGGCGCTGGATGCGAATTTCGCCCCGTCCGTAAACCGCCATCAGTGCTGCCACCGGCTCGGGATCAAGCCGTTTCCCGGCCAGGTTCTGAATGATCTTGAATGCCTCTTCCGGAGTGTGGGCATGCTGGTAGGGCCGATTGGTCGTCAAGGCATCAAATGTGTCAGCCACCGCGATCACCCGCGCCAGCAGCGGAATTTGATCTCCCTGCAGGCCGTAAGGATAGCCCCGGCCATCGAGCGCTTCGTGATGCAGTTCGATGCCAGGAAGCATCTCGGCAAGCTGGGTAACAGGGCGCAAAATGTTAGCGCCCTTCGTAGTGTGAGTCTTCATGACCTCAAATTCTTCCGCGGTCAGCGCGCCCGGTTTCTTGAGAATGCGGTCTTCGATGCCGATCTTCCCCACGTCGTGGAGCTGCGCAGAAATCTGCAGCGTTTCCATGAAATCAGTGGCCAGTTTCAGCTCTTTGCCGATCAGCAGCGAGTAGCGCGTGACTCGATCGGAATGGCCGCGAGTGTAGGGATCCTTCTCGTCAACCGCGCCGGCCAGCATCTGGATCGAACCCAGAAACAGGGCGCGATTCTCTTCCGCTGCCCGCTTGAGATCTTCGACGAATTGTTCAAGTTCTCGCGACATGGTATTAAAAGTCTCCGCCAGTTCGCCGATTTCGGTGCGGCTCCGCAACTGTACGCGTTGCGAAAAATCACCACGCGCCAGAGCCCGGCCAGACCGGGTAAGGATTTGCAACGGATTCGTAATCCTGCGGGCTGCGAAGATGCTGATGCCAATGCTCACCAGCACCGCCAGCAACGCCAGCAACCGCGCGGTACGCTGCATCTCGGCGACTCCGCGGTAAGCCTCGTATTGCGGTTTCTGCACCACCACCGCCCAGTCGAGCGCTGTTACCGGGCTGTAGGTGCCAAGCATCTCAACATTGTTCTGGCCCTCGCGGACGCCGAATTCCTTGGTAGCGGCCAACTGCGCCTTGTTCCCCTCATCCACAAAATTGCGGACGATCTCCAGGCTCTTCATGTCCTGCCCGGTTATGTATTGCGAGGTGCCGGCCGCCACCAGTCGCCCTTGCGCGTCCACGACATAGGGAATCAGACCGCCGCCGCTTACTTCCTGCAGCCGGCGAATCAGGAACTGCAGATCCACCACTGCGCCGACCATGCCGAGAAAACGTCCGCCGTAGCTGACCGGACTGCTTACCAGCACAACCGTGCGTGCCGTCTTGCCGTCTTCGACCTGGAGCGCTTGGCCGTTGTAGGCGCGTCCATCGCGAGCCGCATCGTAGGCATGTTGCAACTCGCGCTGAAGAAAGGCATCCGGCGCAATGCGGCCCGCCGATATTCCCTTAGCCTCAGAATTCAGCAGGGTAGCGTAGGCCAGTTCATCCGAGGACGAAACAAAGTTTTCTAACAGCGCGCGCAACTCCGGCGCTTCGATGTTCTTGTTGCCGATATCGCCGCCGCTCGCCACCTGAATCGCAGACGAAAGATTGGCCAGCATCATCCGGACGGAACGCTCGTGCTGCGAGAGATCGTCGGCCAGCGACCGCGTGACTGTGTTCTGCAGCAGCATTTCGTTGGTCTTCAGACGGTCCCGGTTAATCGCCTCCACTTCCGAGGAGTAGAAATACATGGGCACGATGCTGATCACCAGAAGCACGCCGAGGATTACGTAGAGAATCGGGATGCGCGCCGGATTAGGTGCGTTGGAAGACAGGTCGCTCCCCTGGCTCAGTGCGGAAGCGCCGTCGATCGAAGTGGCGGCGGATTTCACGGGTATCTATAGAATTTTAATGTCGAAAGAATGTCCGGAGGTGAAAACCGCGAGATTTGCCGTTACCAAAGTACCACTCGAAGTGCACGCCTGGTGCCGGTTTGGCAAGAAAACGTTTGGCAAGAAAACGTTTGGCGCGAAACCGAATCAGATTCTTCCAGCGGCGGTGCGTTACGCTCCGGGAGCTTCGCTTTTGCTGCTCCGGGTCATCAGGTCATGAATCGCTTCGCGAGGAGCCTTGCCCTCATGCAGAATGGCGTGCATTTGCTCCGTGATGGGCATCTCGACTCCCCGAGCCCGCGCCAGCCCCACCGCCGCAGTTGTGGTGAAGATCCCTTCCGCCACCATGCCATGCATCCCGGTGAGAATCTCGGGCAGCTTGCGTCCACGGCCCAGCTCAACGCCCACGCTGCGATTGCGCGAGAGGCCGCCCGTACAAGTCAGCACCAGATCGCCCAGGCCCGCAAGGCCGGCCATAGTTTCCGCTTTGCCTCCGCAAGCCACCACCAGCCGCGTCATCTCAGCCAGACCTCGCGTGATCAGGGCGGCTGCGGAGTTGTGTCCCAGGCCAAGACCCGCACAGACACCGGCGGCGATGGCCACAGTATTTTTCAGCGCGCCACCCAGTTCCACTCCGACAGGGTCTTGGTTCGTGTAAAGGCGAAAACTGGCACTGCTGAATTCTTGCTGGACGAAGCGCGCGAGTTCCTTATCCTGTGAAGCAATGGCGATTGCCGTTGGATCTCCCCGCGCCGCTTCCACCGCGAACGATGGGCCGCTAAGCGCGCCGATCCTGGGCTCCGGAATGCCCCGGCCTTTGACCACTTGCGTGATCACCTCAGTCATACGCAGAAAGGATTTTTCTTCCAACCCCTTGGTCGCACTGACGATCACGGTTTCTGACGACAGGTGCGGCCGCATCTGCTCAAACAGCTGACGGCAGTGTTGCGAGGGCATCACGCTCACCACAACGGCCGCGCCCTCAAGCGCTTCGGCGAGGTCGTCGCAGGGCGTCACGCCCGCCGGGATTTGTTGACCGGGAAGAAATCTCTCGTTGACGCGCCGTTGCGAGATCGATTCGCAGACTTCCTTTTCGTGAGCCCACAGCCGAATCGCATGGCTCTCTTTGCGACCAAGAATGATCGACAACGCCGACCCCCAGGCTCCCGCGCCGATGATTGCGATCCTGCTCACGCGCTCTTCGCTCCTACGCGGCTTTCCGTGCCGCCCCAGAGGCGCCGCAGGTTCTCGCGATGTTTTACAAGAATGAGCAAGGACGCGAGCGAGATCAGAGCGAGCCCTTCAGGAGAAAGATCAAACTGACGAATACGCCACGCCACAAAAGGAAAGACCGCAACCGCAACGATTGACCCCAGGGAAACGTAGCGCGAGATCACGACGACCGCTATAAAGATGCCTGCTGCGATCAGCACCGCTTTGGGCGCGATCAGCGCGAAGGTGCCCAGTCCGGTAGCGACTCCCTTACCGCCGCGGAACTTCAGCCACACCGGAAACACGTGGCCGACAACAGCGAACAACGCGGCAAGCGTCGCTAGATCAAGGGCAGGAGGGCCGCCGACCATGCGGTCAGCCGCCACATAGGACAGAGCCACGGCGGCAGTACCCTTCAGCGCATCCAGCAACAGCGTCGCGACTCCGAGCGCCGGTGATTTGCGGGAAACATTCGTCGCCCCGATATTCCCGCTGCCGCTTTGCCGCACATCTTCGCCGCGAAAGATGCGCACCAGCAGATAGCCGAAGGGGATTGATCCCAGCAGGTAGCTCGAAGCCGCAATAATTAAGAGCATTCGCAAGGTATGGTGTTTTTCCTTTGCCGGACGTGGCTACCGTAAATCAAAACTCGCCAGCTTTGTGTACTTTGACCCGCCGGGAGAGAGCTTGCTCTGGTACAGGAAAAACTCCCGAGCCGTCATCACGCCAAAATCTGGCGCAGAGAGGGCCGCCAGCTTTTCCTGCAGCTGCTGAAACCTCGGGTGCGGATGATCGCTCTTCTGCTCGCGCGGCGAAACCGAGCCTCCCGCGCCCCGCGCCAACGTCAGATGCGGAGCAAAAGCATGCTCCTCCTTCGGAATGCCGAGCCCCGCCAGCCTTTCGTCCACCAGTGCCGCCAGAGATGTCAATTGCGGGCCGCCGTCAATTCCCACCCAAAACACCCGTGGCGCCCGCGCACCCGGAAAGAATCCGTAGCCGCAAATGCTCATTTCGAAGGCGCCGGCCTCAATCGTTTCGAGTGCGCAATTGATTTTCTCAACCTCTTCCTCAGGCTTCTCTCCGATGAACTTCAGCGTAACGTGCAACGATTCCGGCCGTACCCAGCGCGCCTCCTCTGCAAACCCGCGCACGCCCTCGATAAAGCGACTGATGCGTTCGCGGATAGCGTCGTCGATGTCGAGAGCAACGAAAAGCCGCATAAAATCAAAGCCGGCAGCAAGCCGCTTTCTTCACATCAGCTTCCTTCTCACCATATCGAGCGCCAGGGTCGTCGCGAACCAGCGAATGCGCTTACGATCACCAGGAAAATTCCGCTCGATCACTTCCGTCCCGCCATCGCCGGCAAGAGCGTGAAACACAAGTCCCACAGGCTTCTCCGGAGTTCCTCCGCCCGGCCCGGCCACTCCCGTGATCCCGATCCCGAGCGTCGACTCGCAACGATAACGGATGCCCTCGGCCAGCGCCGCCGCCACCTCGCGGCTCACCGCTCCATGCCGTTCAATCATGTCGGCGGGCACTCCCGCCAGTTCGGTCTTTACGGCGTTGG
>JBAWCJ010000255.1:0-3723 GCA_049590215.1 Candidatus Sulfotelmatobacter sp.
GTTATGTCATGCCCAGCCGCAGCCCAGTGCCGGGACAATTCGGCCGCGCGCGCGGCCGGGGCGCCCATCTCCGGTGGAAAGTATTGCGAGATGTAGAGAATCTTCATTGCTTCTCAATGCTAATCACACCTAGTAGTAACAGAGCTTGAAGGCGCTTTTGTAGCACAGGGCGCGAGTTCGCTTGCTCGGGCTGCGACTGTAGCTCTCCCAGCGATCGGCGACGCGGGCAAATTTCTCGTCGCCGGTCAGGCGATGCATCACGCGCAGTTGAACGATATGCAATTGATGATAAAAAGGGCTGGCCACCATGGGCATGCGTGTGCCCGATTGTTCGTAGAGAGACCAGAATCCCAGATCGTAACGATCGAGGTTGCGCGTCAAGGTGCGCACGGCACGGGCAAAAAGGTCTTGCGCGGAATGGTCGCGGGTCGCCAGAAAATAATCGTACACGCCCCAGGCTGCCCAGATGAAACCGTTCAAGATGTGAGTGGGCGGCGAGACAATATATTCCTCGAACCAGATATCGCCTTGCACGTCGGTGAATGTGACACCGCCTTCCGCAGGGGGCTTGAAGAAGCTCGCTAGGGCTTGTTGCGCGGCTTCGAGATAGCGCGCTTCGCCCGAGTCTTTGTTTTTACCGAGGTTTGAGCGGAGCTGACTAGCGCGCACCAGGAGCGAAATTGCCTGACCTTGCGCGAGCGCGGAATACCATGGCGCGCGCAGCGTGTCGCGGTACTCCCAATCGAAGTGGTGATTCCAGACCGCGAGTCCTTGCTGATTTTTCTCGAGATGGCTGACTAGCCAGTCTGCAACACGAAAGAAGTTATCGCGATATTCCGCGCTGCCGGTGCGGCGGAAGAGGTTATAGTTGCCTAATCCGTATTGCGCAATTGCGATGGGGTTGTATTGGCGGCCGATCTTACCGCGGTAATCAAGTTGGGGAACGCCCGCTGAATCATACACGCCTTTGTAGTTTGCTTTTTCCGTGAACGGCATGTAGTACTCACCGAGTTCGTTTCTACTGGCATGCAGATTTTCTTCTGGGGCTTCGTGCCAGAAGGTGAGATGGCTCTGGCCGCCTAGGAGATAGGCGCTAACGATGCGACGGTAATAACTTAGGCTTGGCAAGAGCGGCATGGGTCCGGGAGAGATTTGTCGAAGGATATCACGAAGAGGAACGGAATCAGCTTAGGACTGGACCGCATATAGCGAAGTGATCATATCTTCTGATTCGACCGCGATGGTCGTGACCGCGAGGTACGGTGTGTTGTTCTCGCCATCGGGCAGGAAGGCGTTGCCGTATTGGAAGAGACGCATGGGCCATCGATCTTTTTCCCAAGCGAGCAGGGGACGCCAGTTTCGGCCATCGCGGCTGCCGAAGATGCGAACGAAACGGTCTGGATTTCGCGTGCCCGGCTCGACCATGGTGGAGAAGAAAATATCGCGCCCTACGCGGCATCCGTAAATGGATGAACTGGTAAGCGGAGCGAGTTGCCACAGCTTTCCTTGGCGACCCATTTCTTGGCGATCGAGATGATAGATGTAATTCGCTTCCAGAGGCGTGTCGGAAGAGAAGTAAAGACCACTTTCGGCGGGCACACAGGCGACGGCGCGCGCCTGCTGGTTACCTTGCAAGACTGTGTCGATCTGACGGAAGTCATACGATGCACGAACGATGCGGCATTCGTCGCCGTAATCGCCGGTGAGCAGCCACAGGCATTTTCCCCACGGGTCGTGCACGATGTTGTGCACGTGGCGGATCGCACCTTTCGGGAAAGTATAGGCGACACTCCACGTTGCACCTGCGTCGGTTGAAGCGTAGACGTGAACTTCGTCGCGGGAGGGATTGTTGAAATACTCTCCCCAGAAAACCGTACCGCTGGGAATTGCTGTGATGTGCAGCGGACGCGTGCCGCGAATCATTCTGTGAGTTACCTGGAATTGGTTTTCGTTCGGGCGGAGCGTGATTATTGCTCCCGGGACGACCGCCACCGTGCCCTGTGAGGGCAGCATGGTCAGAGCGTGGAAGCCATCTCGCAGCAGGCGCGAGGTTAGATTCGTCCGTGCGGTGAAACGACGCCAGTAGGCGGGATAGAAGGACGCGACGACTTCCCAGGGCTGATTGTCGGAGGGAATCTGGCCCGGCGAAAATTTCGTGCGCAAAAGGTCATAACCACGCGAAGCGTATAGAAAGTCATCCATCCAGGTGAGCGCTCGAAGACGCTGGAATCTGGCGACACGTCGAAGGCCTGGGGGGGAATCGGCGGGATTGGCGGGAAGAGCGTTCATGACGGAACCGGGTTGTCGGTCTTCGGCTTCGTTACTAGAAACGGTCCGATGGCAAGAACGTCCATGCGGGTGCGCTGGAAGCAGTCGATCGCTTCTTCGGGGTTGCAGACGATGGGCTCATTTTCGTTAAAGCTGGTGTTCAGGACTACGGGAATGCCAGTCTTCCGGTGAAACGCTGCGATGAGGTCGTAGTACAGCGGATTCTCGTCGCGAGCCACGGTCTGCAAGCGTCCGGTATCGTCGACGTGATTGACGGCGCAGAGCAGTTTACGTTTTTCGGGACGGATTCTGTAGACGTGCAGCATGAAAGGCGAGGGATGGTCATGCTCGAAATACTCGTGCTGGTAATCGGCGAGGATGGAAGGAGCAAAAGGACGAAACCATTCGCGGTGTTTAATGCGCGCGTTGAGAATATCTTTCATGTTGGGCAGGCCGGGATGGGCGAGGATGGAGCGGTTGCCGAGGGCGCGCGGGCCCCATTCCATGCGTCCTTGAAACCAGCCGATCACGTTGCCAGCGGCGATCTGTTCGGCAACCGCTTCCAGCAGAGGAGTGCGTTCAAGCTTGCGATAGTCCAAGCCAGCTGTTTTCAGTGACGATTCGATGCGCGAGTCGGAGAACTCCGGGCCGAGATACGAATTTCTCAATTCGTGACGGCGGGTCTGCTGCAGAACGGAATGATAAGTGTGAAGCGCGGCGCCGATGGCGAGGCCTTCATCGCCTGCTGCGGGCTGGATGTAGGTGTGGCGGAAGGGCGTCTGGTCGAACAGCTTGCCGTTGGCGACACTGTTGAGCGCGCAACCTCCGGCCATGGCGAGATTATCGCAAGGAGCCTTTCGGTGCAGGTGGTTCAGTAGATGAAAAAAGATTTCTTCGAAACGCTGCTGCAGGGCAAAGGCTAGATCCATGTCACGCTGCGTGACTTCGCTGTGCGGTGGACGAGGCTCTCCGAACAGTTCCTCCATACGATGAGAAAAATGGCGTGCGAGGCGGACCGTGCCATCCGGGAGCACCTGCATGCCGGCATTGCTGCCCAGGGGCTTGAAGTAGCTGAGGTCCAGTTGGAAGTTGGAATTTCTTGGAGCAACGATCTTGCTGAGTGCGTCGCGGTAGATGTCTTTATTCTTGCCGTAGGGAGCGAGGCCCATGACTTTGCCTTCGTCGCCGTATTTGCTGTAGCCGATGAACTCGCAAATCATGGTGTAGACGCTGCCGAGGGAGTGCGGCAGGAATACGCGTTCGAGCACTTCGATGTCGTTGCCTTCGCAGCGCGCCATCATGGTAGAGACGAAATCTCCGGAACCGTCGTAGCTGAAGCCGGCGGCTTTCTCCCATGGCGAACAGTAGTAGGCGCTGGCGATATGCGCGATGTGGTGCTCGAGATGGTGCTCTTGAAACGGAAGCTTCGCGGGGTCGACTTCGAGCGCTTCAGCC
>JBAWCJ010000256.1:0-3099 GCA_049590215.1 Candidatus Sulfotelmatobacter sp.
GCATGCAACGCCGCGAGCTTCCGGACGACTGGGATAAGAACCTGCCTACATTTCCGGCGGATGCGAAGGGAATCGCTACGCGTGACAGTTCAGGGAAGGTGCTGAATACGCTGGCGCAGAACATTCCGTGGTTGATCGGCGGTTCGGCCGATCTGGCTACTTCGAACAAGACGACGCTGAAGTTTGAAGGTGCCGGTGATTTTCAGCCTGGCGACTACGCCGGGCGCAATCTGCATTTCGGAGTGCGCGAGCATGAGATGGGCGCGAGCGTAAACGGGCTTGTCGTATCTGGAATTCGCGCGTTCGGTGCGACTTTCTTCAACTTCAGCGACTACATGCGAGCGAGCGTCCGGCTCTCTGCGCTGATGGAAATTCCTTCCATTTTTATTTATACCCACGATTCGATTGGCTTGGGAGAAGACGGGCCGACGCATCAACCGATTGAGCAGTTGGCAGGTTTGCGGGCGATGCCGAATTTGATTGTGCTGCGTCCTGCGGACGCGAATGAAGTGACCGAAGCATGGAAGATTATTGCGAAGTTGCAGCACGAGCCCGTGGCGCTGGTGCTGACGCGGCAGGCGGTGCCAACATTTGACCGCACGAAGTATGCCGCGGCGTCGGGCACGGCAAGAGGTGCGTACGTGCTCGCCGATGCGCCTGGCGGCAAGCCGGATGTGATTCTGATGGCCACGGGCAGCGAAGTATCGTTGTGTGTGGATGCCTATGAAAGGCTGAAGGAGGAAGGCGTTGCGGCGCGCGTGGTCAGTATGCCTTCATGGGAAATTTTTGACCAGCAGGACGCGGCTTACAAAGAGAGTGTGCTGCCGGCTTCAGTCACAGCGCGGGTTTCGGTCGAGATGGCGGCAACGTTCGGCTGGGAGCGGTACGTCGGAATGAAGGGACGGAAGATCGGCATGCATCGCTTCGGGGCTTCGGCGCCGTTGAAAGACTTGCTGAAGTTTTTCGGCTTCACTGCGGACGCAGTGGTGGCGGAAGCGCGCAAGGCGATGACGGAGAAGTAGCGGCAGCCTTGGTGCTGGCTCGGTTTGCCGCTGAGAGAGAAAAATCATCGAGCTTCGCTCGATGGACAGCCGAGGGCGGCTGTCCCCACATGGTCACAAGATCGAAGGAGAAATCATCATGCCACCAACCGGAGTTCTGGAAACCTCAAAAACGACAAATCCTTTGCTGGGACTACTCAGCTATGGGCAGTCGATGTGGCTCGACTACATTCGGCGCGACCTGATCACGAGCGGCACACTGAAAGCTATGATAGCGGACGATGGTCTGCGCGGGATGACTTCGAACCCGGCAATCTTTGAGAAAGCGATCGCTGAAAGCTCGCTGTACGACGATATTTTGAAGGAGTTGGCTTCGCGCGCCGATCTGGACACGAAGGCACGCTACGAACAGATTGCGATCCGCGACATTCAAGGTGCTGCCGATGTGCTGCGTCCGGTTTATGAGAGCTCGAAGTTCCGGGATGGATACGTCAGCCTGGAGGTTTCTCCGCTGCTCGCCTTGAAAACGCAGGAAACGGTCGACGAAGCTCGCCGCTTGTGGAAGGCCGTGAATCGCGAGAACGTGATGATCAAGATTCCGGGAACGGCGGAAGGACTTCCTGCGATTCGCCAGGCGATTGGCGAAGGCATCAACGTGAACGTGACTTTGTTGTTCGCGCAGGAAGTGTACGAGAAAGTTGCGGAAGCTCATATCGCTGGGCTTGAGTATCTGGCAAAGCGCGGCGGCAATTTGAAGAAGATCGGGGGAGTGGCCAGTTTTTTCATCAGCCGCATCGACACGCTGGTGGATTCGATCATCGATGGCAAGCTGAAGACTACCGCGGATGCTCAACAGCAAGCATTGCTGAAGAGCCTGCTGGGGAAGGTCGCGATTGCGAATGGAAAGCTGACCTACCAACGCTACCAGCGCATCTTCAGCGGGCCGCGATGGCAGGCTCTGGCGGCGCAGGGAGCGCAGACGCAGCGTGTTCTGTGGGCGAGCACGAGCACGAAAAATCCCGCGTATCGCGACGTGATGTACGTTGAGGAATTGATTGGGCCGGACACGGTGAATACCATGCCTCCAGCTACGATTGATGCGTTCCGCGACCATGGAAAGTTGCGCAACAGCCTTACCGAAGATGTGGCCGGCGCGCAGACCGTGATGGATAATCTGGCGAAGGCTGGGATCTCGATCAAGGAAGTCACCACCAAGCTGACCGATGATGGAGTAAAGCTGTTTGCCGACGCATTCCACAAACTGCTGGCCGCGGTGGAGAAGAGCACTCAGCTCAAAGGAAAAACTGCTTGAGCAGCCTGAAGACTTCGCTGCCGGAGAATCTGGCCGCGCCGGTGAAGGCCAACATCGCCGACTGGAAGGCGGGCGGGAAGATGCAGCGCCTCTGGAAGCGCGATGCCACGCTTTGGACTGGTGAAGACGAGGCCAGTTGGCTGGGGTGGCTGGACATTATCGAAGATCAGATTGCGCATCCGATCCAGCTGCGGGGGCTGGCGAAGGAAGTGTGGAGCGCGGGCTATAAAGATATTCTTCTGCTGGGCATGGGAGGGTCGAGCTTGTGTCCGGAAGTTCTGCGCATGACGTTTGGCAAGATTGCGGGCTACCCTGATTTGCATGTGCTTGATTCGACCGATCCGGCGCAAGTGAAGGCATTTGAGAACAAAATCGATATTGCCCGGACGCTCTTTATTGTTTCGAGCAAATCGGGCACCACGCTCGAGCCCAACATCTTCAAACAATATTTTTTTGAACGCACGAAGCAGGTAGTGGGCCCGGATACGGCGGGGAGCCACTTCATTGCCGTGACCGATCCCGGTTCGAAAATGCAGCAGGTGGCGGAAGCGGATCACTTCCGGTTGGTTTTCTTTGGCCGGCCCTCGATCGGCGGACGCTACTCCGCGCTTTCGAACTTTGGCATGGTTCCTGCGGCGGCGATGGGATTGGACACGAAGAAATTCCTCGACCGCTCGCAGGAAATGGCGCGGGCGTGCGGACCTGCCGTGCCCGTCGAAGAGAATCCCGGCGCGATGCTTGGAATTATTCTGGGCACGGCAGCGCGGATCGGCCGCGATAAAGTTA
>JBAWCJ010000257.1:0-37152 GCA_049590215.1 Candidatus Sulfotelmatobacter sp.
CGTTGGTAGCAGACTCCACCGCGAAGCCGCGTTCTTCCAGAAAGCGGCAGACGGTATACCGGATCAGCATGGAGTCGTCGACCACCAGCGCTACGCCAGGCATGAGTTTGCAACGTGCGGAATGCACGCCCCCGGCTCGGACACTAGCAGAGCCAGTTTGTCAGTAACAAGGCGAAATGCGGCACGCGGGTTACTATGGTGATCACAGGACGAGCTTTCGCGCCTTCACTGGTCTGGTTCTTAGGAGTGTGCTTGCGAAGCGTGGTCAATGAGGCGCGGTCTACGAGGCGTGGTCTATGAGGCGTGGTCTATGATTCCTGGGCTTCGCCTTCGGTGTTTTCCTCGATGCTCATGTCTTTGAGCTCGCTCGACTCGAAGACTTCGCGGCACTCGAGGCACTCCACGAACTCAGCGTCTTCTTCGCGGCTGACGATTTGCACGCGCGGATGTTTGCAAGGTTGCTTGCCCGCGTTTTGAGGATGAGAGAACGGCTTTGAGGTCATAAATCCGGACGCCCCGCCCTCATCAAATGCCCGGAGGGAAGGATTCGCGGGAATTTCCCGGTATTTTAGACCTGCTTCGCCAGTTGTCAAGTCCCTCGCCATTACATCGCGGTGAATTTCTCTTCTGGTTTTCGTCGAGTCTGTCACTCCGCCTTCATCCCCGTCTCAAAGAATTCCGACCAAAATCATCGCCAACCACTAAACCATTCAATCGCCGATAGTTACCATTGAATGGCGCTTCTAACGGTTGGCTGTAGAAGCTTGCATAATCTTGGGTTATGGACGTAGAATGAATTGCGACGGAAAAGGTCGGATTTCCGATTTGCCCTTATCGATCGGATTCTCGACTCTTCCGGGTATCGAATGCTCAAGTTAACCAAAAAAGCGGACTATGCGCTCATGGCCATGAAGCACTTGGCCGACCACGCACACGAGGGCACTCGCAGCGCCAGCGCAAAAGACGTTGCCGATTCTTTCGGCATCCCGCCCGAGGCTCTAGCCAAGATTCTGCAGCGGCTGGTCAAGGCTGGCCTGTTGCATTCGCAGCACGGCACCAATGGCGGTTACAGGCTGGCTCGCGCGGCGCACACGATTTCGGCCTTCGAAGTAATTCAGGCCATCGACGGCCCTTTGTTCATCACATCCTGTGTCACCGTTCGCGGGGAATGTGGCCAGAGCGACCGCTGCAACATCCGCGAACCGTTGCGCAAGGTGAATGAGAGCATTGAAGCCGTGCTGAAACGCATCAAGATTTCTCATATGCGCGAAGAGCCGGAAGCGGCGGAAGGCACAACAGTCAAGCCGGCCGAACTGGTCACCATCGTTTAGCAAGGCTTGAGAACAAGATTTAGGCATTGAACAAACCAGGTAGGAGAAAGCAATTATGAGCACGGATGTAAAGATCCCCCAGCAGCTTCCAGTCACACAGCTCGCCGCTCCTCAGGGAGTGAAGCTCCCCATTTACATGGACAACCACGCCACCACGCCCATGGATCCCCGCGTGCTGGAGGAGATGCTGCCCTATTTCATGGAGAAGTTCGGCAACGCCGCCAGCCGCAATCACTCTTTCGGCTGGGCCGGCGAAGAAGGTGTGGAGACGGCGCGGGAGCGCATTGCCAAGCTGATCGGCGCCACCACCAAAGAAATCATCTTCACCTCCGGCGCCACCGAAAGCGACAACCTGGCCATCAAAGGCGTAGCTGAGATGTACCGCGAAAAAGGCAACCACATCATCACCGCGGTCACCGAGCACAAGGCCGTGCTCGACACCTGCAAGCGCCTCGAGAAATACGGCTATCGCGTCACCTACTTGCCCGTGCAAAAAGATGGCCTGATCGATCTCGAGGAACTGAAGCGCGCCATGGATGACAAAACCATCCTGGTAAGCATCATGGCCGCGAACAACGAAATCGGCGTGGTGCAGCCGATCGCAGAAATTGGCAAGCTGTGCCACGAGCGCGGGGTTATCTTCCACACTGACGCCACGCAGGCGATCGGAAAGATTCCCATCGATGTGAACAAGCAGAACATAGACGTGATGTCGATCTCGGCTCACAAAATGTACGGCCCCAAAGGCGTTGGCGCGTTGTATGTTCGCCGCAAGAATCCGCGGGTGCAGATTTCCGCCATCATCGACGGCGGAGGCCACGAGCGCGGCATGCGCTCCGGCACTCTTAATGTCGCCGGCATCGTCGGCCTCGGCAAAGCCTGCGCTATTGCGTCCGAAGAAATGTCTCGCGAGGCAGTCCAGTTAAGCTCCTTGCGCGATCGCCTGCGCGACCGCATCATGAACCGCCTCGACGAAACCTACATCAACGGCTCCATGGAGCATCGCCTGCCCGGCAACCTGAACATCAGCTTTGCCTACGTGGAAGGCGAGTCGTTGCTGATGGGCATCAACGACATCGCAGTTTCCAGCGGTTCGGCATGCACCTCCGCGACGCTTGAGCCATCTTATGTATTGAAGGCTCTCGGCACCGGGGATGACCTGGCGCACAGTTCGATCCGTTTCGGCATCGGCCGCTTCAACACCGCTGCCGAAGTCGATTATGTGGCCGACCGCGTCATCGAAACCGTCGAGCGCCTCCGCGAACTTTCTCCGCTCTACGAAATGGCGAAGGAAGGCATCAATCTGAAAGATGTGAAGTGGGCGGGAGAAGCGCACTAGAACAGAGGTCTCAAGGTTTCAGAGTTTCAAGGTTTCACGTGGGCTTGCGGAGCTTGAAACGCCTGAAGTCCTTGAAACATTGAAACCTTCGAAACCTTGAAACTTTGAAACTTTGAATTTGGAGACCTGGAGAAAAAAATGTCATATAGCGACAAAGTAATCGATCACTACAACCATCCCCGCAACGTCGGCTCCATGGACAAGAGCAGCGCTGACGTGGGCACCGGGCTGGTCGGCGCGCCCGAGTGCGGCGACGTCATGAAGCTGCAGATCAAGGTCAACCGCGACACCAACGTCATTGAAGAAGCCAAGTTCAAAACGTTCGGCTGCGGCTCCGCGATCGCCTCGTCTTCATTGGCCACGGAGTGGGTCAAAGGCAAGACGGTAGACGAAGCCCTCGCCATCAAGAACATGGATATCGTGAAGGAGCTGTCGCTTCCTCCCGTGAAGATCCATTGTTCTGTCTTGGCCGAGGACGCCATTCGCGCCGCGATCAGCGACTGGAAGAAGAAGCAGGAGAGCGCCAAACCGGTCGCGTCCACGGTAGCGCAGTAAGTTCCGCGTGGTCGTCTGGACTCGGCTGAGTTTTGAAAGGGCGCGGCTTCAGCCGCGCCGAGAGGGTCTGGAAGGGCACGACTTTAGTCGTGCCGTCAGCGTTGCGTTCATGGCGGCTTTAGCCGCTGAGGGACCGCGTCAGGAATTGGAATGACAACAACAACCGAGCAAACCGCACCACCTTCGCAAACCGCGCCAGCCAAGGGCGTTCTCGTCACCGAGAAAGCCCTCGCTAAAGTGCGGACTGCGATGGCCAAGGAAGGCATCTCGCCTGAGCAGGGCGGATTGCGCCTGGGCGTGCAGGGCGGCGGCTGTTCCGGTCTGAGCTACAACATCCGCTTCGACACGCAGCCGCGCGAACGCGATCGCATCTTTCAGTACGGCGATGTGCGCGTATTCGTCGATCCCAAGTCATTCATCTACCTGCACGGCATGACCCTCGACTATCAGGAAACGCTGATGCAGCAGGGATTCGTCTTCGTGAATCCCCAGGCCACAAAGTCGTGCGGCTGCGGAACGTCGTTCTCCGCGTGATCGCGCGGATTGTGTGGAGCGGGAGCCCTCGCCCGCGAACGTCTAATGGCGTCACCGCCCTCGCCCAGCACAGCGGCACCCTGGGCTTGCGCAGTTGCTGCATTGCGCTGAATTAGAAACGGACAAGTATGAGCAACCCGGGTTTAACCAACATCACCGCAAAGGCCGCGCCTGTGGAAACTCAATCCTGCTGGTCGTGCGGAACCATGCGCGCCGTCCACTTCTGCGAAGCCTGCGGCAAGGTGCAGCCGCCGGCGCCGGTGGACTACTTCACGTTCTTCGGTCTACCGCGCAAGCTGGATCTCGATGTCTCCATACTGGAAAAAGACTTCTACGAACTGAGCCGCAAGCTGCATCCCGACCTCAACGCCCGGGCCGGTAGCCAGGAGCAGGAGTGGAGCCTGCAACAGAGTTCCCTGCTCAACGACGCGCATCGTATTTTGAAAGATCCCATCAAGCGCACCGAATATCTTTTGAAGCTCGAAGGCGTGGAACTGGAAGAGCAGTCGAAGACCGCGACGGAAAAGGCGCGATCGACCGGAGAAATAAAAAAACAGATCGTGCCGCCCGAGCTGCTTGCAGAGGTCTTCGATCTGAATATGCAGCTCGAAGAACTGCGCAAGCAGAAAAATGTGGGCGAGGACGATCCCGCCCTGATCGAAGAAATTGGCAACCAGAAACACGATTTGGAAGAAAAGCAGGAATCGCTCCTCCACGAGCTTCAGCGGCGTTGGAAGGTTTGGGATGGAATGATCCAGCGCGAATCGAACGGCCAGCCCGTCTCTGACGAGGAACGCAGGCAGGAACGCGACAAAATGGTGGACGTGCTGAACCGCCGCAACTACATCCGCAATCTGGTGCGGGATGTCAATGAAGTGCTGGAGAGCTAAGCGAAAGAATTTTGCGACTTGGTAATCGGGTAATTTTCTAATTTGAAGCCTGAACGCCCTCAATTTACCAAATTACCCGATTGCAAAATCACAAAATGACTACTGACCGCATCGTCGGGATCGACCTGGGCACCACGAATTCTCTCGTGGCCTTCATGCAAGGGGAGAGCCCTGTCGTGATCCCCGGAGACGATGGTTCGAATCTCGTCCCCTCGGTCGTCGCACTCGACGAAAACAACCAGCCCGTCATCGGCAATGCCGCGCGCAAATATCTCACCGAAACGCCGGAACGCGCCGTCTATTCGATCAAACGCCTGATGGGGCGCGGGGTTGATGACGTTCAGGAAGAATTGAAGTTCTTCCCGTTCCGACTCGCAGAAGATTTGCAAGCAGGCGAAGTTCTTCGCATCAAACTGGGCGACAAGACGTTTACTCCGCCCGAAATCTCAGCTCTCATCCTGCGGCAACTCAAGCGCAACGCCGAGCGCTTCTTCGGAGCCCCGGTCACCAAAGCCGTTATCACCGTGCCCGCCTATTTCAATGACGCGCAGCGCCAGGCAACAAAAGACGCGGGTCGAATCGCCGGACTCGAAGTTCTGCGTCTAGTGAACGAACCCACGGCCGCGTCTCTAGCCTACGGTCTCGACAAAAGGCAAAACGGCATCGTAGCCGTCTACGATCTCGGCGGCGGCACCTTCGACATTTCAATTCTCAAGCTGCACGACGGCATCTTCGAAGTCATCTCAACCAATGGCGACACCCACCTCGGCGGCGACGACATCGACAATCTGCTGATCACCATCGCGCTAGATGACACGCTCGGCGATCTCGGGCTAGACCTCCGCCGCAATGCCGAAGCCGTGCAAGCCATTCGCAATGCCGTAATCGAAGCCAAGATCGCGCTCTCGTCGCAGATCTCAGTCAAGCTCGATGTTGCCTTGCCCGGCGGCAAGCGCTACCTGCGCGAGATCACACGCGAGCAGTTCGAACAGCTCATCCAGCCCATCATCGACCGCACCATCGGCCCGTGTAAGCAGGCTCTGAAAGACGCTGGTCTCAAGCCTGAACAAATTGACGAGGTCGTCCTGGTCGGCGGATCCACGCGCATCCCCAAAGTTCGCGCTCTGGTGAAAGAACTTTTCCACCGCGAGCCCCATACTGATCTGAATCCCGATGAAGTCGTCGCTCTCGGCGCGGCGGTGCAGGCCAACATTCTCGGTGGAGGTTCCGAAGCCACCGAAAACATGCTGCTGCTCGACGTAACGCCGTTGTCGCTCGGCATTGAAGTCGCAGGCGGCGTCACCGACAAGATCATTTTGCGCAATTCAACGATCCCCGCATCGGCCACGCAGTTCTATACCACGCAGGTTGACGGCCAGGCCAATGTTGCCATTCACGTCTTGCAGGGCGAGCGCGAACTGGCGAAGGATTGCCGCTCGCTCGCACGTTTCGATTTGAAAGGCATCCCGTCGATGGCCGCCGGTATGGCTCGAATCGAAGTGAAATTCCTCATCGACGCCAACGGCATCCTGCACGTTTCCGCGCGCGAGCAGCGCAGCGGCAAAGAGGCCGAAATTCAGGTCCAGCCCAGCTACGGCCTGACCGACGAGCAAGTCGAGAGCATGATCCTCGACTCGTTCGACAGCGCCGAAGAAGATTTCCGCCAGCGCCAGGTCATCGAAGCGCGCAACGAGGCAGATACCATTCTGGCGGCTCTCGAAAAGGGCAAGAAGAGCCCAGCCTGGGGCCACCTGACCACGGAAGAGAAGAAAAAAATCGCAACGATGGAGAAGGCGCTGATGGCAGTAAAGATCGAGGACGATTACCAGGCCATCCGCAAAGCCATCGACGCGCTGAATCAGGGCACGACGCGCCTGGCTGAACTAATGATGGACAGCGCTGTTTCGACCGCGCTAAAAGGCAAAACCATGGACGAGGCAGACATGGGCGAAGGCCCCACAGCCCCGCATCCCATGGCCAAGGCGGAATTCGAGTAGAAGCAGTTAGCAACCAGCAGTTCGCGATTCGTATCAGGGCACGTCTTCAGACGTGCCGCAAGTGCCACTCAGAAAAACCGGCTTTAGCCGCTGAGATGGCAAGAATGGTTGAGGAGAAAATGTCAGAAGAAAAATCACAATCCGCCGGCACAGCCACCGAAGAAGCTCCCGGCGAGAACACGATCGGCGAAAATACCGTGCAGCTCACGTTCCTGCCCGAAGGCAAGACAGTCCAGTTCGAGCACGGCAAGCTGCCCTACGAAGATCATGGCAAAGAAGAGTCGATCCTCGACGTCGCACTTAACTTCGGCGTCCCGCTCGATCACGCCTGCGGCGGCAATTGCGCCTGCACCACCTGCCATGTCTGGATCAAAGAAGGCGCCGAAAATCTCTCTCCCATGGATGACGACGAAGCCGACCGTCTAGACATGGCCGCCGACTTGCAGTTAAACTCGCGTCTCGGCTGCCAGGTGCAGATCACGAAGCCGGGTAAAGTAGTCGTCGAGATCCCAGCCTGGAACAGAAATTACATTTCGGAAGAGCATCATTAGAAAGCAGGTTTCAAAGTTTCAAGGTTTCAAACTCTCGAAACCTTGAAACTTTTAAACCTTGAAACCTGAATCTCCGCACTAAGGAATCTCCTCATGCCAAAACCCCTATCCTGGGACGACGCCGAAGACATCGGCATCCTGCTCAGCGAAATACATCCCGATCTCGATCCTCTCACCGTCCGCTTCACCGACCTGCATCGCTACGTCACAGAACTGCCCGATTTCAAGGGTGATCCTAAGACCTCCAACGAAGGCAAGCTCGAAGCCATCCAGATGGCGTGGCACGAAGAATTCCAGGATCGAACGCAAGGGTAAGCCAAAGGAAAGAATTAGCAATTAAGAGCAAGCGTTAGAACAAGATAGCGGGCCTATGCCGCCAAGATTTTACAATTCTGTGACAATTAAACCTTAGCCACAGCCCTAACATGGAAGCGAACCGGTTGTGGCAGGGCTCCCAAATGTTCGTCCCTCGCCATCAACTTCTCTCTCCGTCCAACTGCAAAAGGGCACGGCTCTCACCGTGCCCTCTTTTTATTGTTAAGGCTTTCCCAGACTCGCGCTACCCCACGGTAGCGGGAACCGGCTCTTCTACGCTAGCCTCCCGCAGAAACTTCGCCGCTTCCTCCGGCGGCGTCGGATTGATGTAGAAGCCCGTGCCCCACTCAAAGCCCGCCGTCTTGGTCAGTTTTGGCATGAACTCGATGTGCCAGTGATAGTGATCGTTGGTCGGATCCTGCGCCGGCGAAGTGTGAATCACCAGATTGTAAGGCGGATTATCCAGCACCCGGTCCGCCTTGATCAGCAAGGTCTTCAATGCCTTCGCCAGATTCTCAAACATCGACGACGACGAATTTTCAAACGCCGACTCATGCTGCTTCGGCAGAATCCACGTCTCAAACGGAAAGCGCGGCGCATAAGGCGCAATCGTCAAAAAGTTTTCGTTCTCCGCCACCACCCGCGTTCCATTTTCCGTTTCCTGCCGGATAATGTCACAAAACACGCACCGCTCTTTATATAAATAATATTGTTTTGCCCCTTCCAGTTCTTGCGTGACGTTGATCGGAAGAATTGGCAGGGCGATCAGTTGTGAGTGGGCATGTTCTAGCGATGCTCCGGCGGCCTCGCCGTGGTTTTTGAAGAGCAGGATGTATTTGAAGCGGCGATCTTTTTTCAGATCGAGGATGCGGTCGCGGAATGTCCACAGCACGTCTTCGATTCGCTTCGGAGGCAGCGTGGCGAGGCTGGCATTGTGGTCGGGCGTCTCGATGATTACTTCGTGCGCTCCGATTCCGTTCATGCGGTCGAACATGCCTTCGGCCTGCCGGCTCAGCGTGCCTTCAATTCCCAGCGCGGGAAACTTGTTTGGCACGACCCGCACTGTCCAACCCGGCGTATCCCGCTGCGAGGCTGGTCCTCCGTTCGATGCCGGACGGTAAGCCTGAATCTCCGGCGGCGTCTTGCCTTCGTTCCCGTAGCAGAAGGGGCAGAATCCACCCTTCAACTTCACATTCTCCCGGGCGAAATCGGTGGGCCGCTTCGCGCGGTCCGTCGAAATAATTACCCAGCGGCCAACAATAGGATCTTTTCTAAGCTCAGGCACTATGAACCCCTTTTATTAGGATGGGCGAATCTTCAATTCTAAGCCGTCAGGGAGGAATTCCGAAACACTTCTATCTGCGGCTGGATGGCCCTCGAATCTAAATAGTATACGCTGACCACATCGAATCTCCACTGGCACGAAGGTGGAAATCGCCGAAGGTAATCACGCACCACGGCCGCCACAAGCCGCCGTTTGTGCCGGTCCACAGCCGCTTCGCCGGGTTTCACGTCGCGCGTGGTGCGCGTCTTAACTTCCACGAAGCAAAGAACATCGCGGTCCCAGCCGATCAGGTCAATCTCTCCCCGGCTGCGCGGCGAGCGAAAGTTCCGCGCCACCATGGTGTAGCCGAGCATGCGCAGGTGAAAGTAAGCCGCCTCTTCGCCGCGCCGCCCGGTGCGATGATGCGCCGCAATCTTTTCTGCCGGCAGAGTGCAGTCGGCGATCCAGTCGAGGATGCGAAGTGCGGCCTGGGTAGCCCGCGCTGAAAAAACACGCCCGGTAAGCACAAAGAGATCCTCAACTTCACTGTACCCGCGTCGGTCCGAAATGGATGTGACATCCCTAACAATCGCGACAAGAAGAACGCGGTCCCTCCCAAACTGGGAATCCCGCAACCGCAAGGAGTCCAGCAGTTTTCACCACTACGCGAGTGGGTGTGAGGGACGCGTGGAGATCGAGTCGGAATGGACTGCGCGAAAGCGGGAACACGCGGCGGGGAAGCTTTCGCCGGCGGTGGAGCTGTCCCACTCAAGCCAAAGGACGGCTCCGCCCGCCTGGGTTGCTTTTTCAGGGTACGACTGGCAAGACCAGATGCGAAGGCATGGTGGTCGAGCAATAGATTCTCTGGGTCGCGGGAACGAAGTCAGAGGCTGCGGCTTTATAAATACTGGGCACGAACTTCTGCGGATTGCGATCGATCACGGGGAACCACGTGGATTGAATCTGGACCATGATGCGGTGACCTTTAAGGAAAACATGGTCGTGGTCGCGCAGCGGGACGTTCCATTCCGTGGGCTGGTTTGGCTTGAGGGCGTGCGGTTTCTCGTAGCTCGCGAGATAACGGCCGCGGCGCACCTCCATCGCAATGGGTAGCTCGTAGCCGTTCAGCGACTGAGCGTATTGTCCGGGCTTTGGGCCTTCGTCGGGATTCCAATCGTTTTTCTGCGCGTTGTCGGGATAAACGTCGATCAGCTTCACGATGAAATCGCTGTCTGTGCCTGAAGTTGAAGCGAACAGATCGGCCGCAAGCGGCCCGGTGACGGTTAGATCGTGCTCGAGCGGATCGCTGACGAAGGAAAGCACGTCGGGACGGTGATCGACGAAGCGCTGGTCGGCAACCTCCCACGTGCGCCAGTCGCCGGCGGGATACGTCGGCGAAATCGGGCGCTGCCGATAGGGCACGGGATTGGCAGGATCGGAAACGTACTCGCGATAGGCCTTTCCGGTCTTCGACTCTTCAGGCGATTCCTCCGGCGCGGTAAAAGAAAGTTTCCCGTCTGCATGCAGGTAGAGATTGGTGGGCTTCGCATTCTTCGGAGGCCACTCCGGGTAGGTGTGCCAGGTGTTCGATCCGCTTTGAAATGTGCTAGCCTGCCACGCTGGCTTCTCGCCCTTGCCGTGCAGGTAATAGCGGAAGAATGGGGCCTCGATATTCTCGCGGAACTCGCGGGCGGTTTCGTGTCCTGCGAAAGGAACCAGGCCGATGCTGTCGGCCTTGGGAGTTCGCCACTCTCCGTGATACCAGGGCCCGGCAACGATGAAGTTTGTGTGTTGCGGGTCGTTCTCTTCCGCGTGACGGAAGATTTGCCACGGACCCCAGGGATCTTCCTGGTCCCAGAACCCAGCAACGTTGAGGTTAGGAACCATGGAGGCGTG
Organism: Candidatus Sulfotelmatobacter sp.; assembly: GCA_049590215.1. Lineage (GTDB taxonomy): Bacteria > Acidobacteriota > Terriglobia > Terriglobales > Acidobacteriaceae > Sulfotelmatobacter. The sequence goes on from JBAWCJ010000257.1 coordinate 10,673, forward strand.
AAGCTGGTTTACCCAGGCTTCTTTTTTCCAGAAGTCGTCGTAGTCAGGATGGTCGACGCTCGCATTCCAGTAAGGAATGGATCCGTGAAGATACTTCGTGTTGATGTTGGAGAGCGGTCCGAGATCGATATACCACTGGTAAGTGTCGTAAGTCTCGAAATCGAAATGAGTGTTCTTATTCTTGTCGGCCTGCTCCATCACGGCGTACTCAAAGTCGTAACTCTCGCGCAGGGCGCCGTAACGGTGGTCATCGTCGTTCATCCATTGATCCACGGGCGAGGCCTGCTCGCTCATGGCTTTCAGCGCGGGGTGCGGGTGGAGAAGGGCGAGCGCGGTCGTCAGTCCGTCGTAGGAAACACCGTACATGCCAACGTTCCCGTTGTTGTTCGGCACGTTTTTCACCAGCCAGTCGATCGAATCGTACGCATCGGTAGTCTCGTTGGTGGCTTTGGGATTGCTGAGGTCGACCCAGGAGGAAAGATTGAACGTGCCTTCGGATTTGAAGCGTCCGCGAAGATTCTGGATGACGAAGATGTAGCCGTCCTGGGCCAGCTCCTTTATGGAGGGCGGCATCTGTTCAGGAGGCTTTTCGGGGACGCCGTAAGGCGTGCGCCGAAACAAAATGGGCAGCGGACCGGTTTGATCGACTGGAGTGAGAATGACGGTCTGGAGGCGAACACCATCGCGCACCGGAATCATGACTTCCTCAAGCTTGAAGATCGGCTTCGCCGGCGGCGTTGGTTGGGAGGGGGTCTGCTGCGCTGCAGCAGAGATTGCAAACAAAAATGGCAGAACGAACCGTAGGGTTGACGAGGGCACGACGGTCCTCCAACATTCGTTTTCGTACAGAAGATGACGGCGAAGTATATCAACCCTTGGATTGTCTCGGCGAATTGTTCTATAGAACTGCCCACTCAAGAAGACCGCTTGAATGGGCCACTCATATTCCCGGTCCTAACTGGCGGCTTGCTCTATTTGCCCACTTCCTGAATGCACTCTTCCAGCACGTCGATGGCGACGTCGGCTTCTTCCTTGGTCACGACCAGCGGCGGACACAGGCGGACTGAGCTGGGGCCGCAGCCGAGGAACAGCACGCCGTGTTCGAAAGCCTTTTCGACGATCAGGTCGCGCTCGGCAGCGGCGTACTCCTTGGTCGACTTATCCTTGACGATGTCGACGCCGATCATCAGGCCGCGGCCGCGGACGTCGCCTACCAGCTTCAATTTCGTTGACCAGCTGGCCATGCGCTTCAGCATGTGCGCGCCCACTTCGGCTGAGTGTTCGAGCAGATGTTCTTTCTCGATCACGTCGAGCGTTGCGAGCGCGGCGGCGATGCACACGGGATTGCCGCCGAAGGTGGAGGCATGGGAGCCTGGCACCCAGTCCATGATTTCGGAGCGCGTCATCACTACGCCGAGCGGCATGCCGGAGGCAATGCCTTTCGCGATGCAGACCATGTCTGGTTCCACGCCGGTGTGCTCGACGGCCCACCACTTGCCAGTGCGGCCCATGCCGCTCTGGACCTCATCCACGACAAGGAGAATGCCGTGACGATCGCAAATGCGGCGCAGTTCCTGCATGAAGATGGTGGGCGCGACCACGTAGCCGCCCTCGCCCTGCACAGGCTCGATGAAGACCGCAGCGACTTCCTCAGGAGGCAGCGTGGTCTTGAACAGCTTCTCTTCAATAAACCGAGCGCAGCTTAGCGCGAACGCGTCAGGATCCTGCGTGGCATCTTTGCGTCCGCGATAAAGGTCGGGATAGGGGACGTGAGTCACGCCGCCGAGAAGCGGCGAAAAACGACGCCGCTGCTGGGGTTTCGAGGCAGTGAGCGAGAGCGCACCCATGGTCCGTCCATGAAACGCGCCGAAAAACGCGATGATGTTCGGCCTCTTCGTATGATATCGAGCGAGCTTGAGGGCGCACTCGACTGCCTCGGCCCCGGAGTTGCCATAGTAGAACTTGTGCGGGCCGGGCATGGGCGCGATCTTTGACAGGCGCTCGGCTAGCGTGACCATGCTTTCGTAATAAAAATCCGTTCCCGACATATGGATTAGCTCGGCGGCTTGCTTTTGCATGGCGGCGACCACGTGGGGATGGCAGTGGCCGGTCGAGGTGACGGCGATGCCGGCGGAGAAGTCATAGAACTCGTTGCCGTCTACGTCGGTGATGACGATGCCGCGTCCGCTTTTGGCTACGAGCGGATAGGAGCGGGTGTAGGACGGCGAAATATATTTTTGGTCGCCGACTAGAACGCGCTGGGCGTTGGGGCCGGGCAGGGCGGTTTTGATTTTGGGTCCGTTAACAGCGGGTCCGTCAGTCATGGTTTTCGCGGTCATTGTCTTGGTGATCATGGAATCCTCCGTAAGGCAGTGGCCAGTGGTTGGTGGCCAGTGGTCAGTGAGCGGCACGTCGGAACTCGTGGCTCTGGTTCGAGCACACTTAGAACCGAGAAAATTTGCGGAGGATTTGTTAGTCGCTAGCGAAGAGGCTGGGGCGCAGGCGTGACGGCAGATTCGCCCGATAACGCCGGGGACAGACGAGGCAGTGCAGCCAGCACTCGGGCAAGTGCGTGTTGTGCGGACACGATTTGGAAAGGTTGCGCAGCATTGCCATCCATCGACATCACTATCACTAACAGCATTATAGCTTGCGGCGATGCTAGGCGTGAACCCCTTTGGTAACGGCCGGGCTGCGCCCGGCGGACAGCCGAGCGCGGCCGTCCCCACAGGCTTTCACCTACTTTTGACTTCCGTTGCTGGGGGCCGTAGCATGGGCTGCGCCCTTGGGCCGTCTACCTTGCTCGATCAGACCATCTCGCATTACCGGATTGTTGAGAAGCTTGGCGGCGGTGGTATGGGTGTGGTTTACAAGGCGGAAGACACGCGCCTCGGCCGTTTTGTCGCTTTGAAATTTCTGCCGGAAGATCTGGCGCAGGATCGCCAGGCGCTGGAACGATTCCGGCGTGAGGCGAAGGCTGCTTCCGCTCTCAACCATCCCAACATCTGCACGATTTATGACATCGGCGAGGAGAATGGGCGCACGTATCTCGTCATGGAGTTCCTTGACGGGGCTACGCTGAAGCATCTGATCGGGGCGCGGCCGATGGAGGTAGAAACAATCCTCGCGTTGGGGATCGAAATCGCCGATGCACTGGACGCCGCGCATAGCGAAGGCATTGTGCATCGCGACATCAAGCCGGCAAATATTTTTGTGACCAAGCGCGGGCACGCCAAGATTCTGGACTTTGGGCTGGCTAAGGTGACGATCACTCCGGGCAAATCCACGGATGTCCCGGAAGTCACCGCGGCAGCGAGTGTCGTGGTCGAAGAACACTTGACCAGCCCGGGTTCGACTCTGGGCACCGTCGCTTATATGTCGCCGGAGCAGGCCAAGGGGAAAGAGCTGGATTCGCGGACGGACCTTTTTTCTTTCGGCGTGGTGCTGTATGAGATGGCGACGGGGACTTTGCCGTTTCGCGGAGAAACCTCGGCGCTTATTTTTCAATCGATTCTTGACCGCGCTCCCGTCTCGCCGGTGCGATTGAATCCGGACTTGCCGGCGAAGCTGGAAGACGTCATCAATAAGTCGCTGGAGAAGGACCGGAACCTACGGTACCAGCACGCGGCCGACATTCGCGCTGACTTGCAGCGACTGAAGCGGGATACGGAGAGCGGACGCGCGGTTGCGGCTAGCTCAGATCGAGTACCGGTTGCGCAGGAAAGGAATGAAGCGACTGGACCAGCCGTGCAAGTCGCAAGTCCAGGGTCGAGTTCGCGAATCTCAGCGCAAGCGGCTGCCGTGCAACCTTCAGGAGCGCAATCTTCCGCGACTTCGACCGCGGCAGTTTCGGGAGCTGTCTCCGCGCAGGTTAGCGGCGCTCCGGCGACCGGGCGAAAGAAACTGCTGACAGTGGTTGTGCCGGTTGCGGTTGTGCTGGTCGTTCTGGTTGTGGCAGCCGGGTTGTATTTCCGGTCACAATCTCGAAACACTCTGACGCAGCAGGATACGATCGTGCTGGCTGACTTTACCAACACCACGGGCGATTCCGTGTTTGATGGCACGTTGAAACAGGCGCTGACGGTGGATCTGGAGCAGTCTCCGTTTCTCAAAGTCCTACCGGGGGTCCGCGTACGGCAGACTCTGGGTTACATGGGGCGCTCGCCCGACGAGCGTCTGACCACCGACCTTGCCCGCGAATTGTGCCTGCGCGCGGGCGGAAAGGCCATGCTCGCGGGATCGATTGCCAACCTGGGCAGCCAATATGTGATCACGCTGAACGCACTCAACTGCCAGACCGGGGACTCTCTAGCCGAGGAGCAGGCTGAGGCGGGGAGCAAGGAACAGGTACTGGGCGCGGTGGGAAGTGCAGCGACAAAGCTGCGGAGCAAACTTGGGGAGGCGCTGGCCTCGGTACAGAAATTCGATACTCCGATTGAGCAGGTCACGACTTCATCACTGGAGGCGCTCAAGGCATTCTCCCTGGGCAATGCTGAGTTCGACCAGGGACGCGAACGGGAGTCGCTGCCATTTTACAAACAGGCGGTCGAGCTGGATCCGAACTTCGCCTGGGCCTATGCGCGCATGGGCGTGATCTATTCGAATGGCGGCGAACTGGAGAAGGCCAAGGAAAATACCCGGAAAGCCTACGATTTGCGCGACCGGGTGAGCGAGAGAGAAAGACTTTACATCGACGAGCATTACTACGAGACGGTCACGGGCCAGTCGGATAAAGAGATTGAAACCCTCGAACTCTACCACCGAACCTATCCAAACGATTCAACGCCTATAAATAATTTGGCAGTATCGTACGCGCAGATCGGAGATTTTGAGAGGTCGGCTGCAAGCGGGCGAGAGTGCCTGCAGGTCGATCCGAATACAAGCAACTGCTATAGCATTTTAAGTTTCGCTTACGGAAGCTTGAACCGATCTGATGAGGCGCGGCAAATTATAGAGCAGGGGGAGGCGCGGCTTCCGGCGTCGGAAACGATTCACTGGAGTGGCTATGTGATCGGGCTGGCTACGGGGAGAACGGCCGACGCGCAGCGTGAACTCGACTGGGCCAAAGGAAAACCGGGAGAGTATCGTTTTGTGTCGGCACAAGCTCAGCTAGCGGCGCAAGGCGGGAAATTGCGGCAGTCGCGGGAACGATCGCAACAGACCATCGACATGCAAAAAAATCTGGGCATCGAGGAAGCGGCGCAGGGCGACCTGGGCGGTCGAGCAGTGGTTGAAGCGGACTTCGGTGACTGTGCGGAAGCGCGGCAGGATGCGGCCGTGCTGGCAGCGAAGCCAAGCCGGGCAGGTTCAGCGCTAGCAGGATTTGCCTTTGCCACCTGCGGAGAGGCGGCGAAGTCTGAGGCGATGGCCAGCGATTTGAATAAGAATTATCCGCTGGAAACGTACGCGCAGAAGATCGACCTGCCACAGATGCGGGCGCGGCTGGCTCTGCAGCGTGGCGACGGGGCAAAAGCGGTCGACGAATTGCGTTCGACCGAGCCTTACGACTTCGGATTGGCCGACTTCGGCGTTACCGCATACTTGCGTGGCGTGGCCTTTCTCAAGGTGAGGCAGGATGGGCAGGCTGCGGCGGAGTTCCAGAAGATTCTCGATCACAAGGGCGCGATGGGGATTTCGCCGTATCTGCCCCTGGCCAAGCTTGGGCTGGGACGCGCGCTTGCGCTCTCTGGAGACACGGCGAAGGCGCGGACTGCTTATCAGGATTTCTTCGCGTTGTGGAAAGACGCTGATCCCGATGTTCCTATCTTGAAGGAAGCTAAGGCGGAGTACGAGAAGCTGAAGTAGCGCGGCGGAGATCGCGCGCGATGGAAATTCCTTGCGGAGCCGTGGGCGACCCGAAGCCTAAAGGGGTCCTTCGACTCCGCGACGTGCCCGCTTCGCGGGCACGTTTCTCCGCTCAGGATGACAGAGCAGATTGGTGGACCACGTGTCTCTACTCAGGATGACAGAGCTAGCGTAAGTTTAGAATCCTCTTGCTTCCGAGTTCGTCTGATATGTTTTAGCTTTCCCTGCTTTCTCACTGACATGTCCAGGACGCAGAGCCCAAGCCGGTTTGCGGTGATCCTTGCCTTTGGGCTGGTCTATTTAACCTGGGGCTCGACGTACCTGGCCATCGATATTGCGGTGCGGAGCATTCGGCCGGCGCTGATGTGTGGGGTGCGGTTTTCAATTGCCGGGTTGGTGATGCTGGCGGTGAGCGCGGTGACGGGGCGGCGGATCTGGTACTCGGCGCGGCAGATTGCGCTGGCTGCGGTGGTGGGAATTTTGCTGCTGATGGGTGGGAACCTGACGCTGTCGTGGGCGGAACTTTCTGTGCCGTCGGGGCTGGCGGCTTTGATTATCGCGTTCACACCGTTGTGGTTTCTGGTTCTGGATTCGTTGCTGTTGGGCGACCATCACATTTCGTGGCGGGGTAAGGCTGGACTGGGACTGGGAATGGTGGGGCTGTTCGTGTTGTTCTGGCCGGAGTTGCACTCGACTTCGACGGTGGGACGGCGCGAGTTCTGGGCGTCGCTCTCGCTGCTGGGCGGATCGTTTTCCTGGGCGCTGGGCTCGGTGCTGTCGAAGCGCTGGCAGTCAGGGATGAATGGGTTCAGCGCGACCGGATGGCAGGTGACGGCGGCGGGTGCGGCAAATCTGTTGTTTGCGTTCGTCGTGGGAGATTTCACGCACGTTGCCTGGACGGCGCGCGGGGTGAGCGCAGTGCTGTACCTAGTGGTGTGCGGATCATGGATTGGGTATACGGCTTATATATGGTTGCTGGAGCATGTGCCTACGTCGAAAGTTTCGACTTACGCTTATGTGAATCCGGTAGTTGCAGTTTTTCTCGGATGGTTGATTCTGCACGAGCGCGTGGATCGCTTCATTGTGATGGGAAGTGTGATCGTGGTGGTGTCGGTGATTCTGGTGACCAGCGCCAAGGTGAAAGAGAAGACTGTGGCGGAGGAGTTGCCGGCGGTTGAGGCGGCGGGGTAGCCGGCGTGCTAAGCCGGTGCCGTCCCTGACGGGACTGGGTTCCTCTTTGCTCGCATACCCCGCACTTACGTGCGGGGCTAATGAATGTTGTCGCTGGTGCGACTCGGTTCGATTATTTTGCGGCTTCTTCGTCTTCCTCTTCTTCCGTCATCAAATCTACCGCGTGGCCGCGGATGGCGAAGGTTTGTTTGGGTGCGCCTGCGGGCTCGAAGGTTACGCGGGCAGGAGTTCTTTGCCAGACTGGAGCGGGGCAGGCGGAGTCGACCGCGGCACCTTTTATTTTTTTGTCGACGATGTTGTCCCCTTCAATCGGTTTCTTCAAAATGGGTTTGCGGCGGTTGATTTGGGCTACGACCGCGTAAACTTTCTGGTTGTCATCCGAGACTCCGCAGTACGCGGCATAGTCGCGGTACCAGCTGACGGCGGAGTAGAAGACGTCGAACTCGGGAAGATTGATGAGGGAGGCGTGGCCGGTTGTACGGTCGACCAGGAGCCATCCTCCGCGCTGCCATTCCCAGTGGGGCGGGGACGCGGACTCCTGCGGAAGACTGTCGTTGAGGCGGAAGATGCGGCGGACTACGAAGGCGCGATCGGTTACGTCGTGAGCGGGGCCAAGTGTGAACTCTTTGACGCGGGTGTCGACGAGAAGTGGACGGACTTTCAGAGTCAGCGGCTTTTGATCGGCTGCGGCGGCGCCGGACTCGGGGAACCACTGCACTGTGGTCCATTTGCCGAAAGTGATGATGTGGGATTTGGTCGTGGCGGCGCTGGCTTGAGTGACGAAGATGGAGAGTGCCAGCGCTGCATAGAGATGGCATTGGAAGATGCGGAGCATGGCCCGAGGTTAAGCAGGAAACGGGCGGGAGGGCAAGGTCAGAGGTCACAATCGTCAGCCATAATTCCAAAGCAAGGTTCCGAATCGGGGCGGAGCGACGCGGGCCAGACCTTCCCGAGTACCTCCGCGCGGCGAGGATTGCAGTAGAATTAGAGCACGATGCTGAAGAAATGCAGCCGGCACGAAAACGACCGCTGGGTGGTGGCAGAAACGCCTTGCAGAGCTGGTGACCGCGCAGGCGGGCAAGGGGTCCTTCGCTCCGCTCAGGATGACAGAGTTTAGGACATCGCAGGATTTCATCAGACTTTCGACAGCGAAGTTTCAATTGCGCAATGAGTTTCCCTCACGATTTTCGTCCGGCTGTGAGCGGTGAGGTCGGGACAACTTCTCAGCGAGAAGCGGCTTCTGATTTAAGCATGAGCGGGCAATGGACGGGGCGGCGTGCGCCCCGGATTCTGGTGGTGGACGACCATCCTAGTATTGCGGGGCTGATGAGCCAGTTGCTGACCCTGCGGGGCTACGAGGTAGTGACGGCGGCGGATGCGGAGGAGGCTGCGGCCGAGGTGCGGCGGCAGGCGCCGGATTTGATTTTGTCGGATGTGAAGATGCCGGGGAAATCGGGCTATGAATTTTGCCGGGAACTCAAAGGGGATCCGGCAACGCGTTTGATTCCGTTCGTGCTGATCACGGGATTGACTGATAGCTCGGACAAGTTGCGCGGGATTGAAGCCGGAGCGGACGATTTTCTGAACAAGCCGGTGCTGGCGGAGGAGTTGACGGCGCGAGTGAAGTCGCTGCTGCGAGTGAAAGAATTTACTGACGAGTTGGAGACGGCGGATTCCGTGCTGTGCACGCTGGGGCTGATTGTGGAGGGGCGCGATCCTTATACCGAGGGGCACTGTGAGCGGTTGGCGGCGCGGGCTGCGGATTTGGGACGACACCTGGGACTGGACGAAGATTCGATCATCGCGCTGCGGCGCGGGGGATTTCTGCACGACCTGGGGAAGATCGCGGTGCCGGATGAGATTCTGAAAAAAGGCAGCGACCTGACGCTTCAGGAGTGGGCGATCATGAAGCAGCATCCGGTGACGGGGGAAAACATCTGCAAGCCGCTGAAGTCGCTGCGGCTGGTGCTGCCGATCATCCGGCATCATCATGAGCATGCGGATGGGTCGGGGTATCCCGATGGACTGCGGGCGGGCGAGATTCCGCTGCTGCCGCGGGTTTTGCAGGTGGTGGATGTATATGATGCACTGCGCACGGCGCGGCCTTACAAGCCGGCGCTCTCGCATGATGACGCCGCGCAGACCATGCGCGTGGAAGCCCGCCAGGGCTTGTGGGACGCTGAACTGGTGAATGAGTTTTTCGGCATGCTGGTGGAAAAACGCACCGTGGCGTAGGGACGTCAGTTCTCAGTAATTGAACGCTGGGTTTCGGTTCTCTGTTTCCACAACCGGCTCTTTCCGACGTACAATTGCTGAGCATTTTGGCGTCCCACACATCGATGGACATCGCTTACAGCATCGTTATTCCTGCCTATAACGAAGGCGCACGGCTGGGGGCTACCCTGGAGAAGGTGCTGGGATATTTGCGCGCGCAGGGATGGAGTGCGGAAGCGGAAGTCATTGTTGTGAATGACGGATCGCGCGATAACACGGCGGACCTGGTGCGCGGGTTTGCGGACAGGGATCCTATGTTGCGGCTGGTGGAGAATCCGGGCAACCGCGGCAAAGGCTATGCGGTGCGTAATGGGATGCTGAATGCGCGGGGCGAGGTCGTCGTGTTCAGCGACGCGGATCTGTCTTCGCCCATTGAAGAAATGCCGAAACTGCTGGCGGCGCTGGCCGGGGGCGCGGACATCGCCATCGGTTCACGATGGCTGCGGGTGGAATTGCAGACGCGGCGGCAGTCGCTGCACCGGCAACTTTTTGGGAGAGTATTTAATTTGCTGCTGCGGATTATTTTGGGGTTGCAGTTCAAAGACACGCAATGCGGCTTCAAAGCTTTCACGCGACGGGCTGCACAGACAATTTTCCCGATGGAACGCATCGAGCGCTGGGGCTTTGATCCGGAAATTCTTTTTCTGGCACGCAAGTTTGGATTTCGCGTGGAGGAAGTGCCGGTGCTCTGGGGGCACAGCGGAGACACGCGGATTCATCCACTGCTGGATGGCGCGCGGATGTTTTGGGAGATGCTGCGGATTCGATGGTATGACTTGGCGGGGAAGTATGACGCCAGTGCTGCAGTGAGTGCACGCCCGGTCAAGACGCTACCTGGAGGGCCGGCGTCCAGAGCTTGATTCAGGCTGACTTGCGTTTTGTAGCCGCAGCCAATTCCTTGACCGCTTTGACTACTTGATGTCCCATCTTCGAAGTTGAGGTCGCTGTTTGCCCGGCGCCGGCCAGGTCGGCAGTGCGATAGCCTTGATTGAGCACCGCGCTGACGGCGTTCTCGATGCAACCGGCTTCCTTATCGAGTTGGAAGGAATGGCGCAGCAACAGCGCGGCGGAAAGAATTGCACCGAGAGGATTCGCGATTCCCTTTCCGGTGATGTCTGGTGCTGAACCATGGACGGGCTCGTACACGCCGACCGGGCCACCGATGCTGGCTGAGGCCAGCAGGCCTAGCGACCCTACTACTCCACCGGCCTGGTCGGAGAGAATGTCGCCGAACATGTTTTCGGTGAGTATTACGTCGAAGTCTTTTGGCCGCTGCACCAGCGACATGGCGGCGGAATCCACATACATGTGGGAGAGTTGCACGCCGGGATAATCTTTCGCACAGCGGGTGACGACTTCGCGCCACAGGCGGGAACACTCGAGAACGTTGGCCTTGTCGACGGAGAGGACTTTTTGGCGGCGCCTCGCCGCCAAGTCGAAGGCGACGCGGGCGATGCGCTCGATGGCTGGCTCGCCGTACGTCATGGTGTTGGTGGCGAGGCGCGAGCCCGGTGCGCCTGTGATTGAACGCGGCTCTCCGAAATAGAGCCCGCCGAGCAACTCTCGGACGATCATAATGTCGGTGCCACGGACTAGATCGGCGCGCAGCGGAGAACAATCTTCGAGGGCGGGAAAACAAATTGCGGGACGCAGATTCGCGTAGGCACCTAACTCGCGGCGCAGGCGGAGGAGTCCGGCTTCGGGGCGAAGGTGCTGGGGATAGTGGTCGAAGGCGGGGCTGCCTACGGCGCCGAGCAGGACGGCGGAGGACGATAGGCACGCCTGGATCGTGTCCGCGGGAAGTGGATCATTCGCGGCAGATAGTGCGGCGCCGCCAATGTTTTTTCTTTGAAGCTGGAGCTGGTGGCCGAATGCGTCAGCGACAGCCTGGAGCACCAAGACGGCTTGTTCGGTGACTTCGGGGCCGATGCCGTCGCCGGGGAGGATGGTTAGGTTGAGTAGCATGCGGGGATTAGTTTAATGGAAAGTGGTTAGCGCGTGCAGGTCGGGCTTCGCCCGACGGACAGCCGAGAACGTCTGTCCCCACATAAAGCTCTTGGGAGTCCGCGACACCTGCTACACACCCCAGAGATAATCTTCCTGTTGCTGCTGCTGATCGTGGTGGTGGTCGGCCGCGACGGGCAGGCCGAAACTGTTGGGTTTCGGTGCCATTGGGAATGGCCGGACTGGTTCGGGGCTAGTCACACTGGCTGCGGCCGCGACGGGCGCTTGAAGAGGTTCGAACAGTGGAGTCGCCGATCCTGCCGGCTTGTGCGTGTCGCGGATCAACTCGAGCAGGTGATGATCCTCGACGTGCTTGATTTTATCGGCGAGGCGGACAAAGCGGCGATAGATATCGTCGAGAGCGCGGCGGTCGAACTGGTAGCCGAGTTGTTCGCAGCGGATGGCGAGAGCGTGACGGCCGGAGTGCTTGCCGAGTACGAGCTTGGAATCGGGCACGCCGACGGATTGCGGCGTCATGATTTCGTAGGTCAACGGATTCTTGAGAACGCCATCCTGATGGATGCCGGCTTCATGAGCGAAGGCGTTGCGTCCGATGATGGCCTTGTTGGGCTGCACGGGCACGCCGGTAATCTCGCTCAGCAACTGGCTGGCGGGAAACAGATGTTCGGCGGCGATGGCCGTCTCGTAGGGATAGCGATCGCGGCGAACCCGCATGGCCATGACGATCTCTTCGAGCGAGGCGTTACCGGCACGCTCGCCGATGCCATTGATGGTGCATTCAACCTGGCGAGCTCCGGCAGCGATAGCCGCCATGGTATTGGCGACAGCCATGCCGAGATCGTTATGGCAGTGGGCGGAGATAGTGACGTTCTCGATTCCTTTGACGCGGTGGCGGATGGTTGCGATCAAGTCGCCGAACTCGGCGGGCACAGTGTAGCCGACAGTGTCGGGAATATTGAGTGTGGTGGAGCCTGCTTCGACGACTGCATCGAGTACCCGGCAGAGGAATTCGGGATCCGTGCGCGTGGCGTCTTCGGGCGAAAATTCTACGTCAGGGCAGAGTGACCGGGCGAAGGCTACAGCGTCGCGGGCTTGCGCGAGGCACTCGTCGCGCGTGATGCGCAGTTTGTATTTCAGGTGAATGTCAGAAGTCGCCAAGAAAACATGGATGCGCGGGTGGGCGGCGTCTTGCAGAGCTTCCCAGGCGCGCTCGATATCGGGGCGGCAGGCGCGGCACAGTCCCGCGATGATGGGACGGCGAATGACTGCGGCGATGGCCTTTACGGCTTCAAAGTCGCCATCGGAGGCAATGGGAAATCCGGCCTCGATCACGTCGACACCGAGACGGTCGAGCTGGTGCGCCAGGCGCAATTTTTCCTGGTGGTTCATGCTGCAACCCGGCGACTGTTCTCCGTCGCGCAGGGTGGTGTCGAAAACTCTGATCTGGACCTGGTCTGTGGCCATGAGCTTCGTTATGCCGCTGTGACTCTTTATCGTACGAGGAAATCAGATTGAAGCAAAACTTATAATTCTTCAGTGATCATTAGATTACCTTCTATGATAAGATTTGCTAATGATCGTTGAAGCTAACATAAGGGGATGGGTAAATGGAACTTTCGCAGCTGGAAGTATTTCTGGCAGTAGCGCGTGAGCACCGGTTCTCGCGGGCGGCGGAGAAGCTGCATCGCACGCAGTCGGCCGTGAGCCAGACTATCCGCAAGCTGGAGGATGAACTGGGCGAGGCTCTGCTCGACCGCTCGTCGCGGGAAGGAGTTCTGACTGATGCCGGGCAGGTGCTCTATGAATACGCCGAGAAACTGTTGAATCTGCGTCACGACGCGCACGAATCTCTGGCTTCTTTGCGGGAGTTGCAGAAGGGCAAGCTGGTCATCGCGGCGAATGAATTCACGGCGCTGTATCTGCTGCCAGTGCTGGCGGAATTCCGACGGCTGCATCCCATGATTAAGATCACGGTGCAGCGGGCTCTGGGCAGCCGCATTCCGGATGATGTGTTGCAGCATAGCGCTGAACTGGGTGTGCTTTCGTACAAGCCGGAGGAACCGCGGCTGCACTCGGTGGTGACTTATCTGGACGAGCTGGTGCTGGTGGTGCCGCCAAAGCATCCGCTGGCCTCGGCGCGGGAGGTGAGCATTCGGCAGCTGGGGGCGGAATCATTTGTGGCACATATTGTTTCGTCTCCCTACCGTGAAAAGGTTCTGCAGACATTCGAAAAGCACAAGACGCCGCTGCACATGGGGCTTGAACTGCCGACGCTGCAGGCGATCAAACAATTCGTGGCTATGGGAAATGGAGTGGCGTTCATGCCTGAGATCAGCGTGGAGGCGGAACTGGGGCGGGGAGAACTGGTGCGGATTCCGGTGCGGGAACTGCGGGTGCAACGCAAGCTGCGCCTGATCTACCGCAAGGAAGCGGGGCTTTCTCATGCGGCGCGGGCGCTTCTGAAAGTAGCCGAGGCGGTGGCGCTGGAGCGGGCAGGGCGGTATCGATTTCAGCGGGAGAGCTAGGCACAAGCTTACCGCAGGGGCTGAAGCCCAACTCGGTATGCTCTCCCTCAACGCAGGCCTGGAAGGCCTGCCCCACCCTTTTGTTCAAGAAAGGAGATCAGCAGTCGGCACAGGCTTCGGCGGGCTGGAATGCGGCTAAAGCCTCGGGCACGCTGGGGTGAATTTCGAGGACTGAGTCCAGGTTCGTGAGGTCTAGAAGTTCGCGCACGAGCGGACTGGGACTGGCACACTTCAGGTCCGCGTTCTGTGATCGCGCCCAGGTGTAGAGGAAAGCCAATTCGCCGATGCCGGCGCTGTCGATGGAGCTGACACCGCTGAGATCGAGCACGACTTTGCTGCCGTTTTCGAGGATTTCACCGACCAGGCGCGACAGGGCCGTGGCCTCGTCACGATAGACGATCCGGCCCTGGCAGTGAACAATCATGACGTCGCCGCGATTGCGAGTTTCCAGACTGAGTTTCAACGTCGACTCCTTATTTTGTGTTCCAAAGGCAGCCAAAGTGTATGACTGCGGCCATGTTTGAGCATTTGCGTTTGAGAATTCCATCCTAATGGATAGACGCGCACCGAGGGGTTTCGGAATCATGAAAAGAGTGTAATTTTTGAGCAAAACGTCCCAGTCCTGCACCGCGGAATTTTGGGGGAACGGGGCATCCTGGGTCTCCGTTCCGCAGCATCTAAGGAGGGGCCTAACGGATTTCGCGCATTCAGGTAGAATTTGCTGCTGGCATAAATGCCTTGGAGGACTCATTTTCGTGTCAAAAATCGCAGCCGTGGTTCTGGCGTTCCTGAGCTTGATGCTGTTCACAACCCTATCGAAAGCACAACAGCGGGCCGGAGATCAGGGCGGGGGGCTGCTCCCCAGTGGAAACGTGTATCTCGGAGTCGCTTATGCGGATAACGTCGATGTGGTGAACCGCCTAACGTTCCGGGGATGGAATGCCTCCTTTGAGGACTTCGCCCTCCGCCGCTTCTCACACCTCAGCTTTGTTGCGGATGGCAGCGGCTTCTATCGCCAGGGAGTACAACAATATAACCTTATGATTGGGCCGCGAGTTTCCATGGAATACGGAAAGTGGCGCCCGTTCGCGCATCTGCTGGGCGGGATACAACGAACATCTTCGGGCGGCACAACGCGGTACCCGGTCGAGGAAGACCTTGGAGGCGGCGTGGATCGCAAGTTTCAGTTGCTGTTCCTTAAGAGGTTTTCCTGGCGGCTGCAGTTTGATTACAGCCGCACCCACTTCCTGAGCGCGACGCAGAATGACTTTCGGGGATCGGCCGGTCTGCTTTGGCGCTTCTGAGAGATAACGCCCGGCTGGCCCTCCGGATCTGTGGTTGACGATTTTCCACTCGCTGGCATCTAACTTTTCGCGACTTTGTAAAGCAGTCGGAGTTAGAAAGGTTAAGGATGGAATCGTCATGAAAAAAGTCGGATGGATTGCCTTTGTACTGCTTTTGTTCGCTGGCCTAGCAAACGCACAGGTTCCTACCAGCGGGAACGTTTTTTTCGGATACTCCTACTACAACACCGATCTCTCTTCGATCGACCGCGCCAGCACGAACGGCTTTGAGGCCTCGTTCGAAGGCAAAGCGCTTCCTTTTCTGGGGTTCGTCGCCGATTTTGACAGTCACTACGGATCGCAGAATTTTGCCGCGACCTGCCCCCTCCCGTCGGGCGGGGGAGTGTGTCCCGGCGTCAACGCCAGCATCACCGAGCACAACTTTCTGTTTGGGCCGCGCGTATCGTTTTCCGCCGGCAAGTTTCGCCCTTTCGCGGAAGCTCTGTTCGGAGGGGCGCATGTCAATGTTAACAACGGCGTCGGCTCCGATACGTCGTTTGCGACCGCGCTGGGCGGCGGGCTCGACTACAAAATCATTCGTCCCGTCGCGTGGCGATTCCAGGGAGACTATGTGCAGACGCGTTTCTTTGGAGCGACGCAGAATAACGGGGATTGTGTTCCGCTTCTGAAGAAGAGCCGGAGGCGTCGTCCACGGCGCATGCGAAAACAGGATCCAGCTGGTTGGCTGGATCCCGCTTTGTGTGGCCACCAAGAAACGCCTGTGACCAAAACCGGTGAGTACGGCGCCTAGGTCTGCCAGTACTTGTGGTCGCGCAGAAAGTAGTTTTCGTTCCAATAGTTCATCGCGGTTTTCAGGAACAGCCAGCCCACGCGCCAATGTCCCATCTTCTGGAAGCGGCGGTTGGTGGTGTAGACACCGCCGCGGACGATGCCGAAGCGTTTCCGCTCGACCTGCTGGGTGAGCAGATAGTCTTCGGCGAAGAGCACCTGCTCGTGGAATCCGCCAAGCTCGTGAAACTTTTTCAGGTCGAACAGCATGAACATTCCCGTCGCGAAGGGGTGATGGAGTTGCGAGAGGTACTGGAAGAAATCGTTGCCCGCATAGAACAGCTTGTCGATCCAGCTGCCGCCGCGGCAAAGAATGTTTGTAGTTACGCAATGAAGCTGCTTGCGCTGGGCCAGCTCGACGGCGCGGCGCACCAACGAGGGATGCGCAAGATCGATATCGGCATCGAGAAAAAGAACGTAGATGCTCTCGGCCCGGGCCGCGCCGACGTTGCGGCCGACTGAAGGCATTCCGCCGCGGATCACGCTGACGTTCAAGCGGTCGCGGAAGCTGAGAACAATTTCGGGAGTGCCGTCGGTGGAGTTGGCGTCAGCGACCAATACTCTCGTACTCGACATCTTCGAGTAGTCCTGCTTCGTCAGCGAAGTCAGCAGATTCGGAATCAGCTTCGCTTCGTTCTTCGCTGGAATCACGATCGTCAGCTCGCTCTGTGTATTCATGCTCGTTAAACTCATGGATGCGAACCCCCTGTTCGTCAACGGTGAGATACGTCAGACGGGAATCGACCCAGCCGCCTGAGTTGTAGTAGTGAATGCCATCCTGCTCGACGTGGACGGCTTGGTGAGTGTGGCCGCAGAAGATGCGGTCCGTCCCGTGCTGACGGGCATAGTGCAGCGCTCCCGCCGACACTTTCGACGACATGCGAAGCCAGCGCGTGTTCAGCCGATCAATCAGCCGTACGATGGGCTTGCTCTTGAAATCTAGTTTCTGCAGTTGCAGATAGAGTGATGTACCCAGTGCGCTGAGCCGGAGATTGCTTACCTGGAAGCCGTCGAACTGATGGCCATGAATCGCGATGTGGCGAAGTCCGGCGTACTGCCAGGTGTAGTGCTGGTAGACGCGGACACCCACCAGGTGCGACATGATGTTGGTGAGCCCGTGATCGTGATTGCCTTCGACCCACACGACCTCAATGTTGCGTTTGGGATTTGAGAGCTTGCGAATGTAGCCGAGGAACTTCCAGTGGTCCTTGGTGAGGCGGGCGAAGTTGAGGTCCGCGAAGATATCGCCCAGCAGGATCAGGCGCTGAAAGCGGTTTTCCTTAAGCACGCGCGTGGCTTCGCGGGCATGGCTGGTCTCTGCACCGAGGTGCAGGTCGGAAAGGATCAGCGTGTTGTAGCCATGCAGATCCACAATTTAGTTGTAGCAAGGTAATGTTACGGGGTGATGAAATATGCATCAAAATCGGTGCAGTGGTGACAAAGGTAACGCGAGAGTAAACAAGGGGTTTAGCAGGGAGTAAACGCGAAATGTTTCAGCCGTATGAATAAGGAGTGGGTTTTCACGTAGACTGAATCTCCTTTGAAGACTATTGGACACATTCTGGCGAAGTACACGGCGTGGATTTTGCATGTGCTCGCGCCGCTTGGGATATGGGGCGTGTTCGCGATTGCTTTTGCAGATTCCGCGCTGCTGGGCATGCCCGTCGACGCGATTGTGGCTTTTTATGTGTACCGGGATCACCGGCAATTTCTGTTCTACGTGGTAATGGCTTCGCTTGGTTCGGCGCTGGGCAGCATTCCGCTTTATGTCATTGGGTATCTCGGCGGCGAAAAAGTTTTGCGCAAACGGATTTCAGAAGAGCGTTTTCAGCAGATTCACCGCTCGTTTGAACAGCACGAATTCTGGGCGCTGATGTTTCCTGGAATGCTTCCGCCGCCCATGCCGTTCAAAATCTTCGTGCTGGGGGCGGCGGTGTTTGAGATGCGGTTCCGCGATTTTATGGCAGCTATCTTCGCGGGGAGATTTGTACGCTTTCTCGTGCTTTCGTTGCTGACACTGTGGTTCGGGCCGCAGATCGCTGGACTCGTGGGGACGGTGTTCCGGCGGCACTTTTATTGGGTGTTGGCCGTGGTTGTCCTGGGAGGGTTGCTCTGGCTGCTGTGGTGGAGAAAAAAACGCGTCGCGAGCGCCGGCTAGGACCGCGTCTCGCTGCGCTCGCTGGACCCTTCGGCTTCGCTCAGGGAAGGCTAGCCGAGGCGGCTGTCCCCACATTATTCTTGCCAGACTTCTACGCTGCGGCAATGTGGTCGCCGGATGATCTGTGCATCCAGCCGGAGAGCGCGTGCAGGAAAACTGGAGTTCCGAAAAACGCGATCGAGAAGAACAGGTCGCTCTCAACTGTGCCGCGGAAGAACGGGAGCCCGGCGGCGTAAGACATGATTACGCCGTGGAAGGTTCTGGGATACATATCGGTATAGGCGGCCCATGCTGCGAAATTGCTGATCAGGAAGAACGACACTGAACTGGCGAGCGCGGCGCCTACTACGCGGACAGGGCCGGACTTCTCGCGCAGGTTGGTGCCGAGCCAGAGGATTGCCGCGTACCAGGCCCATGTGACGAGTTGGTCCCAGGTGAACGTGTACGAATAGATGAACTTGGTAAGAACCACGTCGGTTGCTGCGAACAGGACGAGCGGAATCCACATCTGACGCCGCGAACCACGGGCCCCAAAGAACAAAAGCGATGCTGCCAGCGGAGTGAAATGCCAGGCATGGGGCAGGACATTCAACGGACCCATGAACGGCAAGAAGCGTACAAAAATGGCGAGCAGGACGAATAGATAGGGCAGCATGAGCACCTCGGAGTTATTATTTTGGGCGCGGAAAGGCGGGTACGTCAAGCGCCTGCCCGCGGGGTCATCGCCCGAAGAGGCTTCGCTGCGCGAAGCGGACAGCCGGGGGCGGCTGTCCCCACATTAGCGCGCTGGATTCCGACATTAGTGTGGTTCGGGGGCGATCACGCGATTCTTGCCGGAGCCGTAGACATCCCCGACCACGCGGAGATTCCGGTCGATCTGGACACCCGCGCCGAGCGGGCGGCGCGGGCCGTCCCCGCGGTCTAGGAGGCGGGGCAACTGCACGAAGCGCAAATCCTGGAAGAAGACGATGTAGCCGCCTTGCGGTGAATCAAGCGCTTCGGTCTCAGTGAGTGGGTACTGTGCCCAGTCGAGGTACACGCGCCCGAGATAGGACCGTTTCGCAGCCAATGTGATCGGCGTTTCTTCCGGCTTGTAGCGGATGTCGAGATGGTCGTCGGGATCAACTTCCGGTCCCAGAGAATTAACCGGAGCGAGCGCGAAAAAAGCTGGAGTCTCCACCACGCCGTACCAATGAAACGGGTCAGCCAGCGACGGATAGGCGGAAACGCGCAGCGGGTCCGCACCTTCGTAAGTACGGGCAGCGAGGGCGCTGACCGCCCTGCGATGCTCGAAGTCACGCAGGCCCCAGAGCAAGACCACGCCGGCCAACGCGAGGGTTGCCGCGACGCGGCCTTTCGGTCCGTGGGGCCGAGCGCCGATTTCCTGGTCAATCAGTGAGAAGAACGACGGAACGATCAGACCGAGTAGCAAGAATCCGAACATGACGGGCTCGAAGATGAAGACGATGTCCCAGGAGTACCATTTCTCGGAAAACGGCCAGAACGGGCGGACGCCGTAGTTGTTCGTGAAGTCGAGCAGAATGTGGCTGAGCCCGGCGAGGCAGGCATAGAAGTAGAGCAGTCCCCATCGCGGCGGGAGATTAGGATCTTTTACTTTGCGTCCGCGCAAGCGCCAGATCAGATAGACGAAGCCGAGGACCACGGCGGCATCGAGCGGAACTCCGAGGAAGGAGTGAGTGAAGCCGCGATGGTGCGCAAAGCCGAAGGCCGGGCCGCCGAAACGGCTGAGAACATCGAGATCGGGAGCCTCTGCGGCGAGCGTCAATACCGCCGTGGCCAGCGCTGTTTTGCGGTTGAGGCCGGCGCGGCCCATGCATGCGCCGGTCAGGAAATGGGTGATCGGTTCCAATCGGTCTTTCCAAGCGGTCTAGGGATTCTATTTGGCTGGGCCGGTAATTGCCAAACCGCAGTGAGGCCTAGCGCGCTGGCGCCAACAAAGTCAGAGCGTCTGGAACGACAGTGATTTCGGCGGGCAGCGTGCCGACAAGTTCGCCATCGGCCTCGACATAGACCTTCGGCTGGGCGTGCTTGCTATCGGTGGAGGCTGACGCAGGCAGGTATTGGCATGACACTCGACCGCTGTGAGCCAAGTCAATGCCCGGAACTTTCCAATTGCTTCTTAGCAGCCCGCGCGCCACATAGAGAAGATAGGCAAGGCGGCTGGCAGTGCGGCAGAAGACTAGTCGAAGATCGTTGCGATCCAGAGAAGCTCCCGGAGCCAGTTCCTGCAGCACTCCGCCAAAATTCCGGATGCGGACGGCCATCAACTCGGTGACATTGGCTCGGCGGGGCTGCTCCAAACTTGGCCGGTGCGAACCCGGATGATCCGACCCGGTCTCGGCGAACTCCACCGAGAAGCGGGTCATGGGATGCGTGAACCAAAGCTGCCAGGCTTTCGAGTAGTAGGCGGTCATGCCCATGCGCTGCTTGGTGCCGGTATGGAGTTTGTAGAAGAGGTGCGCGTCCACTCCTGCGCCAGCCGCAACAATGAAGAAGCGGGAGCCAGGCTTGCCTTCGAGATCGAGAAACTGTACGCGACCGAGCGCAATCCTTCGGGGAACGCCATGCAGGGCGGCCTGCGCCGCGGCTGAGATATTCATGGGCACGGCGAGGTCGTGAGCGAGCGCATTGGCGGTGCCCATGGGTAAAATCGCCAGGGCAACCTCGGTGTTCGCCAGCACCTGGATCATGTTGTGGATGGTGCCGTCTCCACCGCAGGCAAAAATCGTGTCACACCCTGCGAGAACGGCTTGGCGCGCTTTCTCCTCGGCGTGGGCGCGAGAGTCGGTTAGGACAAGGTGGGCCTCAACCTTTGCGACGCGGAGCGACTCCAGCACGGACTTCAGCTCAGTTTGGCGCCGTAAGCGGCTGCCGCCGGAATCAGGGTTGTACAGTAGTGCCGCCTTGCGCATGACTAGATCGAAGATTGAAGCTGGATTGTACTTTGAAGTGCGCAGATTTGCAGTGAATCGATGCAACGCTGTCTCTATCCGTCATCTTTAATTTATCCGCGGCCCGGCTGTGCTCGATGGATCTTGTAAACCAGGTGCGGAATGCCTTTCCTTATGACTTCTTTCCAGATGGTCATGCCGTTCTTTTCGGCCACACGACGCGAGGGTATGTTCTCGGGACGGATGAGAGAAATAATAAGATCGACGGGAAGACGGGCGAATCCGTAGTCGCGGCAAGCGCGGGCCGCCTCCGTCGCCAAACCTTGCCCCCAGTAGTCGCGGCGCACGTGGTAGCCGATTTCGATCTCGTCCGTGCTGTCCACTGGCTGAACCGTCAGGCCACAATCGCCGATCAATTCGCCGCTCGTTTTCAAAAGCATGGCCCAGAGCCCGTGGCCGTCGGTGGCGTAGCGCCGCAAGTTGCGGGCAATCCACTCTTCGACTCCGGCGTGATCGAGCGGCGCGGGATAGAAACGCATGGTTTCAGCGTCGGAGAGAACCCTTCCTAGTGCGTCGACATCGTCGGCGGAGAACTCACGCAGGATCAGGCGCGGCGTCTCAAAAATCTGCGGGGGACTCGTCACGGTTTTTCCTCAGGACTCTTTTTTGTGAATTCCTTCCGCGGCGCAAGCTCCGACTATAATCTGCGCGATGGCTTCCCAGAGTAAAGACGTCGAAAAAAGGATCGAGGCGCTGCGCGAGAAGATCCGGCACCACGAATACTTGTACTACGTTGTAGACAATCCTGAGATCAGCGACCTTGAGTTCGACAAGCTGATGCGGCAGTTGAAGGATCTGGAGGCGGAGCATCCGGAGCTGATCACGGCGGATTCGCCCACGCAGCGCGTCGGAGGCAAGCCGCGCGAGGGATTTGTCAAAGTGCCGCACTCTTCGCCGATGTTGTCGCTCGACAACACCTACAGCGAAGAGGAATTGCGCGACTGGGAACGCCGGGTGCACGAACTGAGCGGGCGCAGCGAGGTGGATTACGTTTGCGAACTCAAGCTCGATGGCATGTCGCTGGCCTTGATTTACGAAGACGGAAAACTGGTGCGCGGAATTACTCGCGGCGATGGCAGCGTGGGTGAAGACGTCACGCTCAACGTGCGAACGGTCCGATCGGTGCCGCTTTCGATTCCAAAGGAGAAGTTGAAGAGAGCCGGCATCCCGGCGGATTTTGAGGTTCGGGGCGAGTTGCTCATGCCGCTGGCGTCGTTCAAAAAAATGAACGAGGAGCGAGAGAGCAAGGGGCTTTCTGTGTTTGCTAATCCGCGAAATGCCGCGGCTGGCACAGTCCGGCAGCTTGAATCGAAGGTTACGGCCGAGAGGCGGCTCGACTATTTCACTTACATGCTTTTGCAGGATGGGCGAACTTATTTTGATCGTCACTGGAAAACTTTGGAGGCGCTCGACGCGGCTGGGTTCAAGGTCAATCAGAACCGCAAGCTGGTGCACGATATTGACGAAGCCTGGAAGTTCATCCAGCAGTGGGAGGCGAAACGCGACTCACTGCCTTATGAAATTGACGGCATCGTTATCAAAGTCGATCGCACTTCGCTTCAAGACGAATTAGGGTTTACGGGAAAAGCGCCGCGGTGGGCGATTGCTTATAAGTATGCGGCGCGGGCTGGGATCACGAAACTGGAGAGGGTGCGCTGGCAGGTTGGTCGTACGGGCAAGCTTACCCCCGTAGCTGAGTTGGCTCCGGTATTGATCGGCGGCACCACCGTGAGGAATGCCACGTTGCACAACATGGACGAAATCCAGCGTCTGGGAGTGAAGATCGGCGATTGGGTGCAAGTAGAGCGTGGCGGCGATGTCATCCCTAAAGTCGCGAAGGTCATCGACGATAAAGATCACCCGCGCGGCAAGGGGGATATTGAGGTGCCGGAGAAGTGTCCGGTCTGCGGCACGAAGGTTGTGCGCACCGAGGGCGAGGTCGACTACCGCTGTGTCAACGCCAACTGTCCCGCCAAGCTGCGCGAGACCATTCTGCATTTTGCTTCGCGCGGCGTGATGAATATCGACGGCATGGGAGATGCGCTTGTGAATCAACTCACCGAACGTGGCCTGGTGAAGAACGTGGCAGATATTTACAAGCTCACGAAGGATGATCTGCTCAGCCTGGAGCGCATGGGCGACAAATCCGTGCAGAACATTCTGGATGAGATCGAGAACTCGAAGAAGCTGCCGCTGGAGCGGGTGATTTACGGGCTCGGCATTCGAATGGTGGGCGAGCGGACGGCGCAGTTCCTGGCTGAGCATTTTGGATCGATGGAGGCGATCGAGAGCGCTGGCGTGGAAGAACTGCAGGATGTGAATGAAGTTGGGCCGCGCATCGCGGAGAGCATTGTGGAGTTCTTCAGCATCGCGGCGAATCGGAAGCTGGTCGAGCGCTTGCGTGAGGCTGGACTCACGTTAACGGGTCAGAAGAAGCAGCGGGGAACGAAGCTCGCGGGGAAGACATTTGTACTGACGGGGACGCTGGCGCATTTCACTCGAGATGAAGCTAAGAAGATGATTGAAGATGCTGGAGGGAAGGTCACCGGCTCGGTCAGCAAGAAGACGGATTACGTGGTTGCTGGAGCGGATGCGGGGTCGAAGCTGGACAAGGCCAAGGAACTGGGCGTGCTCGTTATTGACGAGAAAGAGATGCAAAGAATCGTGGACTAATTTAGGGCCTTATCCCTTCATCACCGCCGTCATTCTCTTCCACGTCTCCTCCAGCGTCTCCGGCAGAATCCTCGTCTCACCTACCACCGACATGAAGTTCGCATCCGCGACCCATCTAGGCAGGACGTGCATGTGGATGTGTCCGGCGACACCGGCGCCGGCGGCTTTGCCGATGTTCATGCCCAAGTTGATGCCGTCGGGGTGGTAGAGTTCGCGCAATACGCGCTCCATGCGCTGCGAGAGTTGCATCATTTCGCTGGCGGCTTGTGGCGGGAGCTTTTGCAGTTCGTCGACATGCGCATAAGGGACGATCATCACGTGGCCGGGCGTGTAGGGATACGCATTCAGGATCACGAAGCAGTGCTGGCCGCGATAGACGATGAGTGCCTTGGCGTCGTCGCCCGCTTTCACGGCGTCGCAGAAGATGCAACCGCTCGTCTTTTCCGTGCTGGTGACATAGGCGTAGCGCCACGGGGTCCAGAGGTAATCCATAGCAAGGGCAGGGTAGCAGAAGGGGCGTGCGCTGCAAAACTGAGTGCCAGGACGCCTCGCTGCGCTCGGCTGGACGGCCGAGGCCGCAGTCCCCACATGCGATCTGCAACACTCCCGTAACATGCACCTTTTGCGTTTGACACTGTTTGCGCGGCGTTGCTATAGTCGAGGAGTTCCCTTTGGACGCGGGTTTCTGTGAAACGTCCGGCAGCTGGGATTGTCCAAGCTCACTCGCCAGGGTGAGCCCACCACAACCAAACGACTCACTCCAGCAGTCCGCCAAGCAGGCCCGTATCCTCCCCGCACCGAGTGCGAGGCACAGACGAGAGGCATGACCTTGTTCGACGAGACCACCACTCACCATTCCGACTCCGCCATCGCAACCGAAACAGAACCGATGGCAACTGAAACCACCTCAACCGAGCAGAGCTTGACTGATCAAAGCGTGACGCAGCACGATCATGCACCGGTCGCAACCCCTGCTTTGACTAGCGCTTCCACGGATGAGGCATCCCATTCGGTGCCTGCCACCGATGACAAGCACGCCGGCGAAGACTTCGCTTCCGCGCTGGAGAACTTCACCACTGAGACCGAAGAGGCCGTGGGAGAAGACCGCGTCATCAAGGGCACGGTGCTGAAGCTCACAGGGACGCATGTGGTGGTCGACATCGGCACCAAGTCGGAAGGCATGTTGCCGCTTTCGGAGGTTCTTGATCACGAGGGCAAGCCGAAGGTGAAACCCGGGGACGAAATTGAAGTAATGAGGGAGAAGGGACAGACCGAGGAAGGCTACGTCAATCTTTCGCACCAGAAGGCGGCGAAGATTCATGCCTGGGAGGAAATAGAAAAAGCTCATCACGACAAGCGGCCGATCAAAGCCACCGTGATTGAGCGTACCAAAGGCGGGCTGACGGTTGACATTCTGGGCGCTCGGGCGTTTCTGCCAGGCTCGCAAGTGGATCTGCGACCCATCCGCAATCTCGACGGCATGAAGGGGCAGACCCTCGAAGTGACCGTCATCAAAGTCAACAAGAAGCGCGGCAACATTGTGGTCTCGCGCAAGGAGTTGCTCGAAGGCGAGCAGAACGAGAAGCGCAACAAGACTCTCGAACATTTGGAAGAAGGCTCCATCCTGACGGGAGTGGTAAAGAATTTGACCGAATACGGCGCATTCGTCGATCTCGGCGGCCTTGACGGGCTGTTGCACATCACCGACATGTCGTGGGGAAGGCTCACGCACCCGCGCGACCTGGTGAACGTCGGCGACCAGATTCAGGTGAAGGTGCTGAAGTACGACAAAGAGAAGCAGCGTGTTTCCCTGGGATTCAAGCAGCTGACGCCCGATCCCTGGCTTGATGCCGAGCACCGCTATCCCGTGGGCGCACATGTCTCCGGGCGCGTGATCAGCGTGACCGATTACGGCGCATTCGTTGAGCTCGAGCAGGGCATCGAAGGCCTGGTGCACGTCAGCGAAATGACCTGGTCGAAGCGCATGAAGCATCCTTCCAAGCTGGTCAATGTAGGTGATCAGGTTGAGTGCGTGGTGCTGAATGTGAATCCGGGCGAACGCCGCATTTCTCTCGGCATGCGGCAATTGGCAGAGAATCCATGGGATGCGCTGCACGATAAATATCCCGTGGGCATGACGGTCGAGGGCCGGGTACGCAATCTGACTGACTTCGGCGCATTTATCGAAATCGAGGATGGCATCGACGGCTTGGTGCATGTCAGCAACTTGAGCTGGACCAAGCGGGTAAAGCATCCTTCCGAGGTGTTGAAAAAAGGTGATCGCGTGAAAGCGGTGGTGCTCGCGATTGAACCCGACAAGCGACGCCTTTCGCTCGGCGTGAAGCAGCTTCAGCCGGACGTCTGGGAAACTTTCTTCGCGGCGCATCACGTCGGCGATGTGATTCACGGCAAGGTCCTCCGCGTAGCGGCGTTTGGCGCCTTTGTTGAGATCGCGGAAGGAGTGGAGGGTCTTTGCCACAAGTCGGAAGCAGTGGATGGAAACGGCCAGCCCCTGCATCTGGAGCCGGGCGTGGAGCATGACTTCAAGATCATCAAGATGAGTCCGGAAGATAAGAAAGTTGGACTCAGCATCCGCGCGGTCGGCGAAGAAGCTTCGCGCTCCGAGGTCGAGGCTTATAAGCAACCGGTTTCCAGCACGAGTTCGACGATCGGCGAACTCATCTCGTGGAAGCGCGCCAGCAACGAGAACAACTAGCTCGTTTTTAAGTGCACACACAGCCGCCGCGAGGCGGCTTTTTTCGTTTCGTTCGAAACCGTACTTGGA
>JBAWCJ010000258.1:0-4779 GCA_049590215.1 Candidatus Sulfotelmatobacter sp.
CAAAAATTCAGGTCCGCTGGTCAGGCCTGCTGTTCGGAATCATGATGGTTCTCTTTGTTGCGATGTTGCATGTCCCGCGCGCTCTTGCGAACCCCCAAGATCGCTTTGCATGGACAATTGTTATCCGCGAAATGTCATTCGCGGGCGGAGGCTGGAGTCTTGCGGGAGAAGCCATGCGCCAGCACGGCCGCGGACAGGGGGGAAGCAAGCTCATCGCCGTGGGCCGCGTCCTGGTCGCGATCGCCGCTATATTTTTTGGGGGTGAGAACTTTCTACACACGGCAAACGTTCCCGGAGTTCCGCTCGAAAAACTCATGCCCGTCTGGATTCCGGCGCACGCGCTAATCGGCTATCTGACAGGCGTGATTCTTTTCGTCGCCGGCGCAGCTATCCTGGTTGGCAGAAAAACACGGATGGCGGCAACGTATCTTGGCACATGGCTGGTGCTGGTGGTCTTGTTTATCTATGGGCCAATCCTGATTGCGGCGCTTGGTGATCCGAGCACCGGAGTCAAAATTGAAGGGATCAACTATTTCTTCGACACGATGCTGTTTGCTGGAGCGATTCTCGCGGTCGCCAGCGCGACTCCGCGCACCGATTAACTGACTTCTAGTTATGCACATGCGGGCTCTGGGCGGGGTTGGCGTGGTGCTCGGGCGGTTCCTTCACGACCTTCACTTCAAAACTGACCGGCAGATTTTTCGGAGGATAGCAGGCAGCGTTGTCACAGGCCTGATAGCGCAGCACGCCGTGCATCACGTATTTTCCGGGCACAACGGAGTGCAGCGGATGCACTCCCACGGCAATGGTGAAGTCTCCGCTATAAACATTCAGCGCTTCGTCGGGCGAGAAAGGGAAACTTCGATCCTGGCCAGCGGGATATTCAGTCTTTCCCAGGATGATGTCAGTGGGAACGTCGATCCTCAAGGTAGTCGGAATCAGGAACTCCGACTTAGGCGTGTTCGAGTTGATGTGGTAGCCCGGAGGGACCCGAAAATTCAAGTTCACCATGGTCTGCGAAGCGCGCTGCGCCGTGGTCAGCGGCACCGCGGCGAAGCTAAGAGTCGGAGCTTTACCGGCAGTTTGCGCCGCGCCGGGAAGCGCTGTCAGCAGCGAAGCAATCAGCAGGAGCGATCCCAACGTCGTTCGCTGCTCCGTGCGTCGGCGGTTCTTCTTGTGAGTCATCTTTGTTGGCGTCACGAGTAGGCCGGTGAACCTGGCCCATCAAATAGTAGAGCAATCGCCGCCTAACGTGCTGTTACTTCAGAACAGGGCCGTTCTCGCCTGCTCGATGCACCGACGCTTCGCTTTTTGCCGCTTGGGTGTCGAGCGCTTTCTTGACGTCATCCTCAATTTCAGCCTTGCCCCTTAGCCCGATGATTTTGTCGACGATCTTGCCGTCGCGCGAAATCAGGAAGCTTTCCGGCAAGGCGGGAACGCCTCCGTACTCGTCGCCCACCGATTCTTTTCCGATCAGAATGGGATAGTTCACGCCCATATCTTTGGCGAATTTGCTGATGTCTTCCTTGCTGGCATCATCCATCGCCACGCCGACAATCTGCAATCCTTGGGAGCCGTACTCTTTTTGCAGGTCCACGAACCAGGGCATTTCGATTTTGCACGGGCCGCACCAAGTAGCCCAGAAGTTCAGCAACACGGCCTTGCCGCGAAGGTCGGAAAGGCGCAGTGATTTGCCATCCACCGATTCCAAAGAGAAATCAGGAGCGAGACTGGACTGGGTGAGTCGCGGCGCCGAACTTGCTCCAGTGCGCCGCGCCTGGTGATAGCCAAAGTAAAGCATCAGCGCGACCACGAACGCCACCACTACCAGCATCAGAGGGTTACGGTTCCCCTTGCCGGAAGGCTGGTCCGGGCTGGGAGGTATTTCCTGGGATAATGGCAGCTCAGGCGGCTGTCCACTGCTGGGTGCGGGATCGATGGGGCTGGCTGACGGGTCCATTTGCAAACTCCTTATTCGCGCATTGTTCGCGCAAACAACTCCTGAAAATAGATTACTCCCCGACCGGCCTATAAAGCGAAACGGTTCAGGAACGAAAGCCAATTCGAAATCAAAGTAAAGCGGCCGATCACGAGCAATATTCCAAGCGCGATCAGTAGTCCGCCGCTGGCGATCTCCAAAGCATGCATATGGGAGCGGAAGCGGCTGTAGAACTTGAGGAAGCGCTCCATTAAAAGCGATGTCACCAGAAACGGTACGGCCAGCCCAAGCGAATAAACCATAAGCAGCAGAATCCCCTTCACCAACGTATCTTGTTCTCCGGCGATGGTTAGGATCGCGGCAAGAATCGGCCCCAGACACGGGGTCCAGCCGAACGCGAATGCGAAGCCGATCACGAACGCGCCCACCGGAGTGCTGCTGCCTTTCACGCTATGCAGGCGAGCGTCAGTGTAGAGAGCTTTGATCTTGAAAATGCCAGTGAGGTGCAAGCCAAAGAGAATGATGATCACGCCCGCAACCCGCGCGAGCGTGTGTTTGTAGATCCCAAGCACCTGGCCGATTTCGGTCGCCGCCGCTCCCAGCGCGATGAAAACAACGCTGAAGCCGAGGATGAAGCCAACGGAGTTCACCATCACGCGCCGCATGAGCTGTCCCTGAGGAGCTTTGAGTTCTTCCAGGCCAGCGCCAGAGATCAGAGAAAGATATCCCGGCACTAACGGAAGCACACAGGGCGAGAGAAATGAAATAAGCCCGGCGAAAAACGCGGCGATCGGGAGTGGGAGGCTGGACATGCGTTATTGATTGTACCCGGCGGAGTTGAACTCCGTAAGCAATGAGACGATTGGAACGGTGTTTAGTTGCACGCCGGCGCCGAATTCGGCGCAGCGTTATTTCGCTGGCGCTTGAGCCGGCGGGGTATCGGACGTCCCGTTCGATTCGGTCGAAGGTCCCGACAGCATCTTGCGCAGAAACCCGAGGGGCACGGCGGCCGTCAGTACAGCGCGATCGCCGGCGTCCGTTACTTTTAGACTATCGAAGAACGCTTTCACATCGGGATCGGTGCCGTGGGCGCCCACAGAGGTTTCCGCGGAGCGGGTCAGGCCGATGAACACGTTTACTTTATCCGTGATGGCGCGCGCCTCGTCCGGCGTTCCGGTAAAGGCTTCGGCGCGAAGGTGAACCGCGTCAGCTCTTAAGTGAAGCGGGCTGAGATAGCTTGCTGAAACGACTAGCGTAGCGGGGCTCGAGAGAATTGTGTTCGATTCGCGAGCTGCAGGTGAGGACGGATCAACGCGTGCCACCACCCAAGCCAGACTGCCGAACTGAACGTGCTTGTAATATTGCCGCAAAAGCGACGGGCCTCCAAATGGCGATGCCAGCCGCTTCGACCGGTCGATGATTCCCCGGATCACAGAAGGGTCGTCGTGATTGGAGGCGGCCACTGAATCGGCGCTGAGCACCGCGACCCGCAACGATCTGCCTTCCAGAACAATCGTGAAGATGTCGACCGAGTGATAGCTTTCGACCGCTTGGGCGATCTGCCGGAGATAGGCTGTGACGCGCTCGCCTTGAAATCTTCCTTCGAGCACTTCAGAAAAGCGCACCTCTGAAGAGGAACCGCCGGTGCCACCGCCGGGCCAGTTTGCCGGGTAGTGGACGGCAAAGGCGGCTTCATCGAGATCGCGCTCGAACTCGAAACCGGTCTCGCGGATGAAGCGCTCGTACTCCGGATCGTGGCTGACGGGAGGCAGTTTCTTTCCCGAGTTCAGTTTCCGTGCCCGTCCGAGGTCGAGGTAGAAAAAGGCGTCCCCGCCGGGCAACAAACGGGCAGGTTCCGGAGGAGCATGCTTTCGCAGTTGGACTGCAAGGGTCACGGCCGCAGCAACGACCACGACCACCAGCGCGATGGGGAAGGTTCGCCTAATTCGCATGGAATGCGGTCAGGACAGGAATCATAACACTCTGGGGCCGAAGCCCCGAGTCGAGAGCGGACTCGACTGGCCGTGATCTCCTTTACATCAACTCTCTTTTCCCGGCCTGGTCAGTCCTGCTAAATCCGTTTGGATCGGAGTAGAATGCGGGCCAAATGGAGGACCCCCCATGAAACACCTCACATTCTACTTGCTTACGGTCGCAACAGTGGCCGGCTTCGTCACCATCATTACCGCTGCACGAGTGCACGCGGATGCGGGAGGCGGCGCACCCTACGTTACCGAAATTCCTCAGGGATACCGCGACTGGAAGTGGATCTCCTCGGCCCATGAGGCAGGCAACCTCAACAGTTTAGGTTCGGTACTGGGCAACGATGTAGCGTTCAAGGCCTTCCGGGACGGGAAGCTTCCATAC
Source organism: Candidatus Sulfotelmatobacter sp. (assembly GCA_049590215.1). Lineage (GTDB taxonomy): Bacteria > Acidobacteriota > Terriglobia > Terriglobales > Acidobacteriaceae > Sulfotelmatobacter. The sequence goes on from JBAWCJ010000258.1 coordinate 4,307, forward strand.
CCGGACGGCACAATCATTGCCGCGTTGCATTACCGTAACGTGCCGTCCGCGGAAAACAACAAAATCTTTGGCCAAGCCCAATCTTTTGTTCCCGGGGCGCCCACGAACATTCAGTTCATGGTCAAGGACTCAAAAAAGTACGCCGCAACCGGCGGCTGGGGATTCGGCCACTTCGCGGACGGCAAACCGGGCGACGCGGCGTTTATGAAAAGCTGCTTCCCCTGCCACGAGAAGACCAAAGCGACCGACCTCGTCTTTACTCACTATGCACCTTAGGCGAGATCAATCGGCCCTGTTTCGAAGCAGGCCGGTTGCGTGAAATTTGGCCGTTGTGATAACTTAGTTAATTGTCCCTGACATCTGGAAGGGATCAAAGGGTATACTTGTGCCCGGAAGAGCACTTGTCCCCGCAATGCTGGCGTAGCTCAGTCGGTAGAGCACCTGATTTGTAATCAGGGGGTCAGGGGTTCAAA
>JBAWCJ010000259.1:0-2620 GCA_049590215.1 Candidatus Sulfotelmatobacter sp.
GTCGGCAACGAGTTGCAGACCATGAACGCCACGGTTGGCAACACAATCAATAGCGTCACCATCGATAACTTGCCCAGCCTCGGCCGCGACGTCAGCACGTTCGTCGAACTGCAGCCGGGCGTGGGTCCGGACGGCAGCGTCGGCGGCGCGGTTCTTGACCAGAACTACTTCTCGCTCGACGGCGGCAACAACACCAACGACATGGACGGCAGCATGAACGTCTATACCAACAGTTATGCTGGCGATCCGACCGGCGGTGTGGCCACGCAAAATAACTTGGGAGCTGGCGTTGGCGGACCGACGGGCGTAATCCCGACTCCGCAGGACAGCGTCGAAGAATTTAAGGTAAATACTGCTGGTCAGACGGCCGACTTCAATAGTTCCGCCGGTGCCGAAGTGAAGATTGTCACCAAGCGCGGAACCAACTCCTGGCACGGCACGGGCTACGAATATTACAAGGACAACAACTGGTCGTCCCAGAGCTGGGAAAACGACTATGACAACCTTCTGCAGCCCGGTTCCGCGCCACTTCCCAGCTTCCATTACAGCCGCTACGGTTTCAACATTGGCGGGCCAATTATTCCGAAAGAAATTCTCGGCGGAAAAACGTACTTCTTCGTCAATTACGAGGGTTTCAACTTCCCTCAGTCCGTCACCATCCACAGGAACGTCCCCTCCCCGGCGTTGCGACTAGGGCTGCTTACGGACAGCAACACGGGCGCGGTAGATTACAACCTGAACAACTCTGCGGTGGTCTACAACGGCGTGACCTACGCAGCTAATTATGGCTGCGCGGCTGCTCCAGGCGGCCTTTGCGATCCGCTTGGAATCGGACTCAATCCCCTGGTTTCAAACATATGGAGCACATACGAGCCCCAGTCGAACGGGGCCTGCGGTCAGTCGCTTTGCGACGGCGAGAATATATTGGGGTTCGCGGGCAACATTGGCACCCCGACTACCAGTAAATTCGTCGCTGCCCGCCTCGACCACGATTTTTCGGCAAAGTGGCATTTCAATGCAACCTATCATTTCTTCAAACTGACGGAAGCTACGACCGACCAGGTTGACATCGGCGGCTTCTTCTCTGGCGACACGCAGGGCGTGCCAGCTTCCCTGTCCAAGGATCCGGCCGAGCCAAATATGTTTGCAGTGGGCCTGACCACCAACATTACCTCTAACACGACCAATGACTTCCATTACAGCTTCCTGCGTAACTTCTGGCAATGGATCCGGCAGGGAGATACGCCGCAAGTGACTGGCTTGGGTGGAGCGCTGGAGATTGCTAGCGGCCAGAGTGCAGTCAATGATCTTGGCCCGTACAACGTAAACACGCAGCAGACCCGCACGCGTTATTGGGATGGGCATGATCAGATGGTTCGCGACGACATTTCCAACCTGAAAGGCAACCATCTGCTCCAGTTTGGTGGTACCTATCAGCACAACTGGAACCAGCATCAACGTACCGATAATGGCGGCGGAATCAACTACGCTCCGGTTTATTCGCTTGGTTTAGGAACCAGCGGATCGGGACTCGCTTCGGACGTATATCCGTGTGGAGGAGTTGGCGTAGGAGGAGCGACCACGAGTGTCAACAACTGCCCCGCCATCACCGCAGGAGCGCTGGGGATCGTTTCCGTCTCGCAGATCGCTTATACCCGTGCGGGCGCGAGCCTCAGTTTGAATCCCCCGCTGACGCCGGCAGAAGACACGCTCACGGTCCCTTATTACAACGTCTATTTCAGCGACACCTGGCACATGAAGCCAACGTTCACTCTGACCTACGGCTTGGGCTGGACGCTGGAACAGCCTCCGACGGAAGCGACGGGCAAGCAGGATGTGTTGGTAGATGCCAGCGATGAGCCCATTTCACTGACCTCCTACATGGCGCAGCGCAAGAACGCGGCACTGCTGGGCCAGGTCTACAACCCCGAGGTCGGATTCGCCTTAGTGAAAAACGTTGGGGACGGGGGCTATAAGGCTTATGACTCGTTTTACGGCGAATTCAGTCCGCGTGTCGCCGTGGCCTGGAGCCCGCACTTCGATTCCGATTCACCGATGGGTAGAATCTTCGGGCATGAAGATACGGTCATTCGCGGCGGCTACGGCCGCATCTATGGCCGATTGAACGGTGTGGACCAGGCGCTGGTACCGCTGCTCGGCATCGGCCCCATCCAGCCCGTGCAGTGCTTCAATAACCTCAACAATGGCACTTGTGCTGGAGCCTCGGTCACGCCTTCGAATGCGTTCCGGATCGGAGCTACTACCAGCGCGCTGGGTGGCCCGATCGCTCCGCTCCAGACTTCCCCGAATCTGATACCTACTGCGACTCTACCCCAACCTATTTATCCTGGGTTTGGTGGCCAGGGGCCGGGCAGCGCTAGTGAGGCTTTGGATCCGCATTTCCGACCCAACGTGGTTGACTCGTTCAACTTCACCGTTCAGCGCCAGTTGACCCACAAAGTCACCTTGGAATTCGGCTACATCGGGCGCAGAATCACCCACGAGTACCAGCCGGAAAACATCAACGCGGTTCCTAACATGTTTACGCTGGGCGGGCAGCAGTTTAAGCAAGCCTACGCCAACGTGGTGCTAGGATTGTGCGGCGGCATTGCCGGACTAG
>JBAWCJ010000260.1:0-10551 GCA_049590215.1 Candidatus Sulfotelmatobacter sp.
CCCCGAGCATGCCCCACGGACCGCACTGCACCAGCACTCCCTTGTAGCGACAGAAGCGCGGATCGTTGCCGAACTGCGGCAGGTTGTTGATATCCACGTGCACGTAACGCGAGACGAAGAGATCTACTCGGCCGTCTCGGTCGTAATCGCCCCACGCGGCTCCGGTGCTGAAGCCGCCGGCGCCCACACCGGCTTTTTCGGTCACATCTTCAAACTTGCAGTTGCCCAGGTTGTGATAGAGCGCGTTGCCGCCGTAGCCGGTGACGTAAATATCCTGCAGGCCGTCGTTGTCGTAATCAGCCACGGCCACGCCCATGCCCCAGCCCTTATGAGTGAGGCCGGCGGATTCGGTGATGTCGGTGAAATGTATCTCGTTACTCTTGGAGTCAGCGTCCTGATGGTAGAGGGTAATCATCGGATCGCCACCGTGCCGGTAGCGTTCGACCGTGGAGCCGTTGACGGTGATGATGTCGAGCTTGCCGTCGTTGTCGCAGTCGATCAATCCCACGCCGCCGCTCATGGATTCGACGATGTACTTTTTGTCGGGAGAAGAAATGTGCGGCACCGTCAGTCCGGCCTTCTGTGCGACATCTTCGAACTGCGGGATGGGCTGTTCGCCAAGACTTTGCGTTTTGGGTGACGATGAGCCCACCGGAGGCCTGGCTGGAGAAGACTGTGCGAGCAGCATCGCAGTCAGAAGCCATCCCATCCCCAGAGAAAGTGTCCACACGGAAAGCAATGCTCGCATAGGCAGACATCGATTATACAGGGGCTGGAGAAGTGGGAACTAAAGCTCAAAGTTTGAAACCAAAACGCACGGCCACGTCGATCCGTGGTTTAGAATTTGGCGTATGCGAATGCAAATGCGCGCCTGGGCGATCGCAGGAGCATGTTCAATTGGGTTGCTGATCACGCATGGTGCAGCGGCTCAGACGCAAGCTCCGCGCAGCGCGACGCCCCCAACCGTTGAGGAGATACAGCTGCACACAGACCTCGAACAGGCCGCGGAAGCGATGCACAAAGGCGACAATGAGGCTGCAGAACAAGCTCTGCGAAGCGCGCTGAAGATCGATCCGCATTCACTTGCCGCGCTAAACAATCTGGGAATTGTGTTGGCTCGCATGGGGCGCCCTGCCGAGGCGATCCCGTTGTACGAAGAAGCGCTGAAATTTCATCCGGACGACCCTGCGACAAAACGCAATCTCGCGATCGCTGATTTCAAAGCCCAGCGGTACGCGCCAGCGTGGCGCTTGCTTCGACCGTTATCTGCGGCCTATCCAACCGACTTTCAGATTCTCGACTTGGCCGGCCTGTCCCTGTTTGCTCTTGATCGTTATCCGGAAGCCGCCAGCTATCTGGAACGCGCAAACCAGGCCCAGCCCTCCGATCTGGAGACGCTCGACATGCTGGGAAAGGCGTACCTGCGGATGAAGGACTACAAGGCGCTTACGAGCGTGTTCGCTCGAATCATGCAGGTGAATCCAAATTCGGCGTCCGCTCACATCATGATGGGCACGGCCTACGATGAGATGTCGAATCGACCGGAGGCCATCAAAGAATATCAAGCGGCCGAAGCCGCCGATCCGAATTTCATGGGAGTCCATTCCGGCCTGGGTTTTGAATATTGGCGAGAAGGCGAGAACGAACTTGCGGAGAAAGAGTACCGGGCAGAGCTGGAGCGCTTTCCCAGCGATCCGGTCTCAAACTGCATTCTTGGCCAGATCCTTCTGGATAAATCCCTGCCGGCAAAGGCGGAGCCTCATTTTCGAGCGGCTCTGGCGGTGAATCCCCGCTATGCCGAAGCTCTGTTTGGTCTGGGCAAGACAGAGATGGCACTGCAACATCCTCGCGAGGCGCTTGAACCGCTTCGCAAAGCCATCCAGATCGATCCCAACTACTTTGAAGCCCACTTTGTTCTCGGCACGGTGTTGCGGCAGCTGGGCCAAACGGCTGAAGCGGCGAACGAACAAAAGATCGCGCTCGCGATCCAGGAAAAGGGAAGAGCGGCGGCTATCAAAAGGAACGAAAGCCAGTGAAGTCCCCGGAGGAGAGCAGTTAATGCTGAAGTAGCAGGGCAGGAAAAAACACAAGGCGCACGCCTAAGAGTGCGCCTTGTGGCAGAGGCTATGTGATCGTCAGAAGGTGACCTTAAGACCCAGTTGCACGTTACGCGGAATGTGATATCCGTTCACCTCTCCAAAGGATCCGATATCATCCACATTTGTAACAACTGAGTTGGGGCTGCCGTGGTTGAATGTGTTAAACGTTTCCAACCGAAACTGCACGGTTGCCCGTTCCGCGAATTTTATGTTTTTGAACAGCGACGTATCCCAGCGCTGGAAGCCCGGTCCCAGCACCGCTCCGGGAGCCGAGTTGCCGAACTGTCCGACCGCGTCTGAAAACGCCGCGGTGTTGAAGTATTCGTTGACAGTTTTTGGACCGTGGGGATCACCCGATTGATTGGCGCGAGGGGAGATCGAACTGGTCCCGATACCAATGCCGCCAGGGTAAGTCGGACAAGAAGTAACGGTTGCCGTGATCGTGCAGGCCTGGTTCGAGGTGGTTTGTGTGACCAGTGCCCACGGATCGTTGTTCTGGGTTATGGTGAGGGACTGTCCAGACTGGATCGTGACAATACCGGAGAGTTCCCATCCCCCGAGCAGCCATCCCAAACCGCGCTGTTCCTTGAAGAAAGGCTCCTGATAGTAGTAGTTGATGGCTAACATCTGCGGTGTGTTCGTGGTGGATAACCCGTAGCTTTCCTTTAAGTCGTAGGTGTCCTGGGTTCCCAAGGCGCGGTCTTCGGGATTGGTGGTGAGCAGCTTCGACCAGGTGTAGGCCACGCCAACCGTCAGCCCGTGGCTGAGTCGCCTGTTCAGCGTGGCTTGCAGCGAATTGTAGTTGCTGGTGAAAACGGGATCGCGAGCAGTGATGCCACCGTAGCCGGCAAACGGAGCAATGGCATTTATACCGATCCCAGGATTGGCCACGCGAGTCGCCACTGTGGGCTGGTTGTAATCAATGTCGCCCAGCAGATGGGTACCCTTCGTACCGACGTAGGCAACTTCCGCCACCGTGTTCGGCATGATTTCGTGTTGCACCGATAGGCTGTAATCCTGATAGCTGGGAACTTTAAAGGTCGGCTGTTGGCCCGGGAAGCCCAATCCGGTTGTGGTCAGGCCGCTTGGACCGAGAGGAGCAGGTGGGATGACTGATCCCGGCGGCTGATAGTTGTCGAAGAGGTTCAGGCTTGAAGTTCCATTGTTGGTGACGGTTGTGGTTTGAACGAGCGGAGGATCGCTAAACGCGTTCTGTTCCCAAATACCGTTGAGAGTACGGTCGTAGAAGAGCCCGTATCCGGCCCTGATTGCCCATTTTCCATTGCCGAAAGGATCATACGCCAGACCGAGCCTTGGACCCCAGTTGTTGTTCGAGTTGGGATTGACCCGGGCGCCATAGGGGGAACAAGTCGCCCCAACCTCGGTCGGAATCGCCTGGGCAGTGGCGCACGTCGTGCCGGTGGGAAAGATCAGGCCATTGGCATAGGTTGCCGCATTTCCGCTGGCAAAGTCTCCGTTCGGAGTGTTCACCGAAGTCACGATTGTGGGAGCATTGGCCGCATTGAAAGCTGCGGGGTCGAAGTTGAGCAAAGTGTGGTTGGCGTCGGTGGGCGACGGGAAATAACTGTAGCGCACGCCGAGATTCACCGTGAGGCGTGGCGTCACTTTCCAATCGTCCTGCACATAGAATTCGAAGTTCGTGTAGTGAAGGTCGGGAATCGTGTCTTTGTTTGGTTGCGAGTAGCTGTCAGCCTGTCCCAACAGGAAATTGGCGAAGGCGTCGTTCCCGTTAACTGCACTGCTGAAGTTGAAGGTCGCCTCGCCGCTGGTGGCGTTCTCCGTCTTCGTCATCCACATCGACGTAACCCCAAGGCGCAGAGTGTGGTTCCCGTGCTGAATGGATAGGTTGTCGAATATGTTCTTATCGATGTTCCTCTCGAAGTAAGGCCCGTTCCCGTTGACTAAGCCTGTGTACTGCGAGTTGGCGAACTCGACATTAGGGGCGCGTCCATAGGGATCCTGGTAGGCAGTCAGCCCCGTGAGCTGACTAGTAAAGGATGGTGAATTGGCGAACCCGCTCAACCCCGCGTTGATCGCTCCCCAGGAATCGCCGAACTCGACTTCGTTCACCACTTTCGGCGAGATGCTCATAGTAGCATTTGCGACCAGGTTACGGCCCGGAGCGTTGAGCGAAATCGCGTCCGATCCGGGATAATTCGCCGTACCCCACAGCCCGAAAGGGAAGTTCTCTGGCACGCTGTCCTGCATGTAACGGCCATACAGGCGCACCTTGTCGCCAACGTTTTGGTCGAGGCGGATGATGTCCTGACGGAAGTTGTTCAACTCGGTATAACTCTCATCCAGTAGGTTGGTGCCTACGTTGGGCGGGTTGGGCGCGATGAACGCTTTTAGATAGGCAGCAGCATCTTGGCTGTAGCAGGTGGGGCTGATCGTCCAGGTTTCGTTCGCTCCCGTCCCAGCCGTAGTCACGCACCCGGCGGGGGCGACGGGAATAGGGGTAGTGTTCGTTCCGGTAATTTGGGCAGTGGTGAAAACGCCACTAAGTTGTCCCACCGTGGGCACGTTGATTTCCGTGCTCCCGGGAAGACTCGAGTGCCGCCACTCCTCCGACCAGAAGAAGTAGGTCTTGTTCTTCGTCGGCTGATAAAGTCTGGGGATTTCGATGGGACCACCGATGGTGAAACCCCAGTCATTGTAGCGCTCAATCGGGGTTCCGTTTCCGGAAAGGCCCGAAACGTAACTGCTATCAGCAATAGACTGCCGGTTCTCAAAAGTGTTCGCGTTGTAAAAATTGTTGCGATTGAACCAATAGCCCGTGCCATGAAACTGGTTCGTTCCCGCCTTAGTCTGGACCACGATTTGCCCACCGCCACTGCGCCCAAAGGACGCATCATAGTTGCTGCGCTCCAGGGTAAACTCCTGAATAGCATCAATGCTTGGCGTGTTCAGCAGAGTTCCGTTCGAACCGCTGTCGTTGATGTCGGCACCGTCTACGGTCCAGTTATTGGCGCCCATGCGCGCCCCATTAATGGCAATCGAGGTGTTGCTGGAGAGACCAAATCCTGGTTCATCGCCCAACTGGTTGGCGACTCCCGGCTGCATTACCACCAGTTGCTCAAAGTTTCGATTGTTCAGCGCCAGCTGTGTTATCTGGTCGCCTGTGACGGTGCCGGATTGTTCTGCCGTCGTGGTTTGGATAGGCGTGTTTTCTGCCACTACTTCGACGGTTTCGGTGGTTTTCCCGGTCTTCAACTGCACATCCAGAGTGTGCTTCTCGGCCACGTTCAGAACAACTTCATTCGCCACGTAGGTCTGAAAGCCGGCGTTCTTTACCGTCACGGTGTACCGGCCCGCGGGCAGGTTCGTAATATTGAAATTACCGGTGCTGGTGGTGGTCACGGTGCGAACGTCGATGCCGGTAGCGTTGCTGTGAACCACGACCGTGGCGCCAGCCACGAGGGCTCCGCTGGGATCGGTGACTGTACCGGTAAGCGTAGCCGCCAGCTCTTGCGCCAGTCCTGCTGTTGACAGGCCGAGGATGACTACGCAGACCACCAGCAATGAAGCCAGCCTCCGCGCAGTTCCGCACTCGTTCCCTTGTCCCAGGTTCCTACGCCTTCGGCACGTCAAATTCGTCATCGCAGCTCCTCCTGAAAGCACTCACCAACCGGGTTACAAACGGGCTCCTAATACAAACGAACTATGCTATATAGCACGCCATGTCCCATAGTCAAGAAAAAAAAGCAATAGCCTGAAAAAAGTGTTCGACTCGGCCTTCAGGCATCCGTCAGGTTTACCGAAGAAAAGCCCACAACGAGAAATGTTGGAACTCCACAGGAAGTCCCAAATCGGGAAATAACTGCGTTAAGTCCGCATGAATTACTCATTTTGGCCAGATTTCGCATTGCCCCATTCTTTGATTTGCTGGAGGCTAGCGCCGTTTCAGTCGCAATCGTGCTCCGACTCGCGGGTGAAGGGCCATGGAACGCCGTCCTTCAGGAATTGAGCTTTACATCAACCTCTCAATACGCTATATAGCATAAGGCGCTGAAGTGTCTGCGTGGGTATTCGGCGGCGGCCAGCCATTCAAGAGATTCTGGAAGCTATAAACTATGTCTGGAAATCATCGCAATCGGACTCCCGCCTATAAAAGAATCCAGAGCGAGATCCGCAACCGCATTGCTTCCGCGGGCCTCAGGCCGGGAGATCCGGTCGCGTCGGAGCGCGAACTTGCCAAGACCCACAAGGTGAGCCTCATGACAGCCCGCCACGCCTTGGCGGGCCTCGAACACGAGGGAGTCGTCGAACGCCGGCTCGGAGCAGGCACCTTCGTCGCCGTCCCCAAGATTCACTTCAACAAGTTGATGAGCTATACCGAGCAAATGTCGAGCCGTGGTTTGGCTCCGCGCTCTCGCGTGCTGGTGGCAAAGGTGATTGAGGGCGACCCCGAAGTAGCGGCCAGGCTCGGGCTGCCAGCGGCCAGCCGAGTGGTAAGGATCCAGCGTCTACGGCTTACGGGGGAAGACCCATTCGCCCTGGAAACCTGCTACCTGTCGGCCGCCGAATTTCCCGAGTTGGCCTCGGCCCCGCTGGGACGGAGTTCGCTGTTTGCAATTCTCGAACACAGCTATGCCACGAAATTGGCATACGCGGACGAAGAAGTGGATGCGACATCAGCGGACACAGACGTTGCCGAACTTCTTAGCGTGCCTCGAGGAGCTTCAGTGCTGCGCATTCGTCAGATTATCTACTCAACCAAGGGCAAGGCTACGATTTATGTAGTCGGTTTCTACCGCTCCGAACGGCACACGCTATTTATCCGGCGTTTCCGCTGAAGCGTCGCAGCCAGCGGCCCGTGAAAAGAGGCCACGATGCACCTAGCAGTTGCCATGATTCTAGCCAGCCTTGCAGGATCGGCGGGCGCTCCCAATCAGGCGATGCCAGCGCAAAACCCGTCTGGGTTCGTCAACACTCTGATGCCGCAACCCTCGCATCTTTCTACGCAGGAAGGGCGGCTCATCCTTTCACCCTCCTTGACGGTCATCACGGACCACTACAGGGACGCCCGACTGGACGCCGCCATAGCGCGCTGCCTTCAGCGAATCGAGACACAAACCGGTATTTCAATTCCGACAGCTTCCTCCGGCGCCAACGCGTCCGGGGCGCTGGCCATCAGCGTCGAGGGGCCTGGAGAAACGATCCAGTCGGTCGACGAAGACGAGTCTTACTCTCTCGATGTCAGTCCCTCGGGAGTGCGGCTGCACGCCGCTACCGTAGTCGGAGCGATGCATGGCCTCGAGACTCTGCAACAATTAATACAGACAGATGGAACAGGTTATTTCCTTCCCGCGGTGTCGATTCAAGACACGCCACGTTTTCGCTGGCGCGGCCTCATGATCGATTGCGGGCGCCACTTCATGCCGGTTGGCGTTATCAAGCGCACGCTCGACGGAATGGCCGCAGTCAAGCTGAACGTCTTCCACTGGCATCTCAGCGAAGACCAAGGCTTCCGGATGGAGAGCCGAGCTTTCCCCAAGCTCACCGAACTGGGCTCCGACGGACTTTTCTATACCCAGGAGCAAGCTCGAGAAATTGTCGCGTATGCGCGCGACCAGGGCATCCGTGTCGTGCCGGAGTTCGACATGCCGGGACACACCAGTGCCTGGTTCGTCGGCTATCCCGACCTTGCCAGTGCCCCCGGTCCCTTTCACATCGAACGGGAGTTCGGCGTCTTCGATCCGGTGATGGATCCTACGCGCGAAAGTACCTATAAGTTTCTCGACACATTTGTTGCAGAGATGGCGGCCATCTTCCCTGACCACTTCATGCACATCGGAGGGGATGAGAACAACGGCGTGGAATGGAAGGCCAATCCGCGCATCCAGGCCTTCGTGCGCGAACACAATCTCAGCGACACAGCCGCCCTGCAGAATTATTTCAACCAGCGTCTGCTCAAGATTCTTGAGAAACACGGCAAGCACATGATCGGCTGGGACGAAATTCTCACGCCCGATCTGCCGAAGGACGTCGTCGTTCAAAGCTGGAGAGGTTTCGATTCACTCGCGGCGGGGGCGAAAGCAGGCTACAGCAGCATTCTTTCCGCGGGCTATTATCTGAATCTTATGAGCACTGCCGCGGCCCACTATGCGGTAGACCCTCTGCCCCAATCGAGCGGCCTCAGCCCGGAGCAGCAGGCGCGCATTCTCGGCGGGGAGGCGTGTATGTGGACCGAGCAGACTACTTCACAAGACATCGATTCTCGCATCTGGCCTCGTGCCGCGGCCATCGCCGAGCGCCTGTGGTCGCCTCGCAACGTAGACAACGTCGACGACATGTATCGAAGACTCGGCATTGAGTCACTGCGGCTGGAAGCTCTGGGTCTTACGCACATCTCGCAGGAAGCTGTGAGCCTCCGTCAGCTGGCCGGAACCCGACAGATCGATCCCCTCGTTGTTCTCGCGTCCGTGCTCGAGCCTGTCACCTTCCACGATCGCGCACACCAGCAGCACCCGAATCAGCTCACGCCACTCAATCAACTTGTGGACGCTCTTCCACCCGATCCGCCGTCGCGCCACAATTTCGAGCAACTGGTGAACGCCTATCTTCAGGATCCCGAAACTCGATCGCAGAGACAAGCCGAACTTACTGCCAACTTCAAGGCGTGGATCGCCGCGGAACCTGGAATTCTGCGCTTGATGGCTGCCTCACCCATCCTGGCGCGAGCAGAACCGCGAGCTCAGCAACTCACCGTACTGGGCACGATCGGTCTCGAGGCGGTGTCTCATCTCTCATCCGGATTGCCTGCGACTGCTGGTTGGAAGGCTCAGCAACTGGCTCTTTTGGATGAAGTTGAGAAACCGCAGGCACTGGTTCACTTCACAGTGATCAGTCCCTTGCGTGCACTCGTCAGGGCGGTTCCCGAAGCGGCTACCAAATAATCCATCAACACAAAAGGGCAAGCTGGCTTCTCAGCCAGCCTGCCCGAGTTCTGGTTTTGCGTTCCTAGGCTTGTAATAACTAGCGGCCCAGGCCCGCAGCCAAGGTTTTGACCATGGTTCCATTCGCATCGTCGTCTTTCAGCGCCCATACGTAGGCGCCGCCCAGACCTCCCGGGACTTTCAGGTTTATGTAGATCGTCTTCAAAAATACCGTGAAGGGATCGTCGTATGTGTAAAAGGTTCCGCCGGTGGGGTCGAAGAGCGACACAGCGACTCTTCGCGGATCGAAGTAATTGCTGTAGCCGTTCGACGTGAGCGTGGAGAGGGTCGAATAGGTCAAGAGTCCCGGAGTCAGCAGCGTGTCGCAACCCGCCGTGTTGCCGCTGAGGTCCGGACATAAGCCTGTTCCATTCGCCCAGAGGACAGGAGAAGGGCCGGTTGAGTTCTGGTACAGGCCATGATTCACGTTAGGCGCACCTGTCCAGCCGGCGCCGTAAAGAGGCATACCCATGGTGTATTTGTGCGGTGGCACGCCGGCCTTCAGATATGCGTCTACTGTGTCGTTAATGTCGAGATCCTGGCCGAACAGTGGATCCTGACGGGAGTCAAAGAGCGGCGATGCGTCGTTGGTTTGCGTGACCCATGAGCCGGAATAGTTGTAGCCATCGATGGTGATGAAATCAACCTGCTCGGCGGCTTTGCGGAGATCGATGTTGACGTAGTTCTGCGAGCCCGCCGGCCCATCGAACGACAAGGTGTATTGCTTGCCCGTGGTTTTGCTCAAGGCGTTCAACTGGTTGCGGAACTCTGCCAGCAGGGCGGTAAAGTTCTGCGTGTCCGTCGCGGTGGGGAACTCCCAATCGATATTGAAGCCGTCAAACAGGCCGGGCGCAGTAACGCCCGTGGCGATGTTGCCGTTGACAAACAAGTCGATGCAGGACGCAGCAAGGGCCTGGCGTCCGGCAGCGGTGCTGGCTGCGCTGACGAAGGCCGCAGTATTCGCAGCAGACGCTCCTCCCAAAGACATCAGCACTTTCAAGTTGGGATGGAGTGCCTTGAGTTGTTGGATAGCCGCAAAATTTCCGTAGAGCGGACCAGGGTAGGCGGTTCCGTTCACGCTGGGAAGGTATGGGGTCTGGTAGTCGGCCCAGGTATCGGCAATGGCGCATGCTGGCGCCGGACTCGTTGTCACATTGCCGAAAGCGTAGATGAGGTGCGTCAGTTTATCGGCCACGCCATTCTGTTGCAGATTCGCAATATTGTAACCAGCATAGTAGATACTCCACTCTTCGAAGTATCCTCCGACAATTTTGCCTTGATTGTTGTTTTGTGCGAATGAGGGAGAGATGCATGCAACGAGGGCCAACAAAGTAAGTAAAGCCATTCGGAGCAGGCGCGGCAGGAGATGGATTGACATGGCAAATGCCTCCAGACTTCGTAAGGTACGAACCGCCGGAGTATAGAGCTATATAGCGGAAGTTGCAATAGTCTACTTTCGAGGCAGCATATTTTGGGCGATCGTCGGCATCTGC
>JBAWCJ010000261.1:0-4693 GCA_049590215.1 Candidatus Sulfotelmatobacter sp.
CGACGACATTTTCTACCACGCCCGCCTGCAGAAAGAGCTGCGCACCGCAATTTGCCTCGACGAGTCGATCGTCTGCGCCCGCACCGCGGCCATTGCGCTCGAGACCGGCGAATGCCGCATCATCAACATTAAAGTCGGACGCGTGGGCGGATTCACCGAGGCAAAGAAGATTCACGATATCTGCCACGCCCAGAAGATTCCGGTCTGGTGCGGCGGGATGCTCGAATCGGGCATCGGCCGCGCCCACAACATCGCTCTTTCCACGCTCGAAGATTTCAGCCTGCCCGGTGACGTCTCCGCATCCAAACGCTACTGGAAGGAAGACATCATCGACCCGGAAGTGCGAGTATCGCCACAGGGAATGATTGCGATCTCCAACCAGCCTGGAACCGGTTATCGCGTTAAAGAAGATCTCATCGAAAAGCTGACAGTAAGGAAGGAAACGCTGCGCGCCTGATGTTGGGAGCCATCCCTCGAAACGTTGTAGCTGTTAGCTTTAATTGGGATTTCGTTGGTTACGAATGGACGCCTGCGGAAGAGCCAATCTAGGCCAATTTCTGCCAATGCCACGCCTCATTACCTAAGGTCGCAAGCTGAAGTTACGTTTACCCCCCGCTACAACCCCAGTATTTTAGAGACTCTCCGGGGTCGGTACCTGCCCCGGCCTATGTTGTTGTCTGGGAGCAAGAAGCAATGGCTATGCTTTTTCGCGGGTTCCCAATCGGAAAGTCCGAAAGCAAACGCAACGGGATGGGGATTATGAGGAAGGCTCTAACTTTTGCGTTCCTGATGGTTACGCCTGCCCTGGCGCAAAATCAAATGCAAGCGCCACCGCCCGCCACGGCTTATGGTCCGAGTTACGATGTGAGTTGCGGCTATAGTTATCTCTCGTCGACAATTCCGTCCGCGGGCAGAGTCGGTCTCAGTGGTCTGGATGTCACCGGCCACGCCAACTTTCTCCCGCGTTGGGGAGTTGCCGTAGACTCCGGTTACGTTCGCACCTCCAACGTCCTGGCCACCGGGCAGTCGGGCTACACTTTAACCTTCCTGGCTGGTCCTGTGTTTCATCTGTTTGAGGCCAGAAAAACGAGGGCGTTCGTGCACGCCCTGGTCGGCGCGGGTTTGGTTGACAGTGCAGTACCTGTCAGTGGCACCGAATACCTAGAGGGATGGGTGGCAAGACCAGCCTATGCGCTCGGAGGTGGAATCGAGCGCACCGTTGCAGGGCCTTTCGCGGTCCGCCTCACCGGAGATTACCTGCGCACCGCATATGCGGACTCCAGCGGCGACGTGCGGAATCAGAACAATCTTCGCGTGACCGCCAGCATCGTTTTCCGCCTGAGGGATCGCCAAGGTATCGCTGCCGACCACTGAAGGCCTTTCCTAGTGCGACTTAGGGCCCGTCGCTCCGGCTCCCAGCTTATGATCCTCAGCTAGTTTTGCTTCTTCGGCCTTCAACATGTTCACTCCTTGGGCAAACGTGGTGTCTGCCGGCACGCGGCGGAAGTCGCTGAACACCTCGTCAGACTTGATCACAATACTCTTGAATATAAGAATCTTTCCCGTAAAGCTCAGGGACATACGCGAAATTTCCCATGATCCATCGCCAACGTCGGATTGATCGACCAGAAAGTGGCCGCCTTTGTCGAGATGCCCCAGAATTCCCCAGCCGAAGCCGACTTCCTTGAACAGAGTTCCGTCGATTCGCGCGATTCTGCGCGCTGCGGGATCAATCAGTAAGAACCCCTGCATGCCCTCGAGCACCTGTTCCACGCGAGAAGGCGGTTCGTACGCCGGATTGGGCCGGAATTTCAAACGCACCAGCCGATTTCCTTCCTTGCCCAGCTGAGCCGTGCCCAGCTCATCGCCGTCATAGTCATATAGAAAAGCCTCCGGCAATGCCTTGACGATGCGCAACGTGCGCTCGGCAGCCTGCTGCTCCTGGGAATGTTTGCGGCTAAGCTGCTCCCGATCGCTTACCAGACCCGCCAGATGGTTTTCCTCGCCTTGCATTTGTTCGGGCGTAAGCGGCTGGTCGTTGTATGCAATCGTCATGCCGGCCATGGCGCTCCGCGTTTCCACATACAGCCTGGTCTGCGAACCCTGTAGAGTCTGCTTGCGCGACCGGAACATGTGTTTGATCGAATCGTCATTGGCGACCGCTACTTCGTTGGCGACGGCGGCTCGCACCAATTCGATAGGGGAAGCCGAATCCGCAGGAACACTCCGGCGCGCGACGGCGCCGAGGGAAGTCACTCCCCTCCCTGTCAGCACGATGCCTAGGAAAACAACGGCGGCGATGCGGATGAATTTTTCCTGTCTCATTTGTCGGGCACATTTCCAGTGTAGCAATTTGCGCTTCCGAGTTTCTCGATAATGTCCCAAGCGTGCGTGGAAGCTTAGTGGCAGCTTTGGAAAGAAAGGATGCCAGTTCCTTCACGGTCTAGAGCCTTCCGGGCGAGCGAGCTTTGAGGCAAATATCTCCGAAATCATGGGCTCGGGAGGCTCGTCTCATCTCGGGAAATGTGAGCCATTTCTAGTCTGAATTGTTCGGGATCGGGGGTAGTATCCGAGCATGGACGACAAAACCAGGCTCGCGGATCGGCGCGAGGAATCAGAAGCAATCCAAGTTGCGAACGATCTGTACTTAGAACATGATGAACTCAGCCCCGCAGCCACTGCGGAATATCAGCTGAGGCTGGAGCGGCTGGAACACGTTCGGCAAGACATGAAAGAATTAGCGAAAGCCATTGCTGTTCAAAATTGATCATTTCTCGGTTGATCGTTCTTGCATTGGGCTAGAAACGTCATTCGCCGTGAGAGTGAATCACAACCAAAAGAGACAACCGCTGTCCGGTTCTTGGTACGGAGCGCTTCAATTCATCCCAGGTTGCCTGCTAGGAACTTGCCGCGCCCTCTGTGCCTTGCGTATAGTCGAAGCAGTGAGCGGTCTCCGTTAATTGCCTCAAGGATTCTGATCGGGGAGCAGCCGCCACGGATGTCGCGGCACTGAATCACCGTTGAAACAGGAGAGCGTCCTATGAGCGCACCCGCCAGTGGGTTGGCACAAATCGGCAAGTCGGTCTTCATCAAGGGCGAACTTTCCGGCAGTGAAGATCTATATCTGGATGGCCAGGTCGAGGGCAGCATCGCTCTCAAAGGCAACAGTTTGACGGTTGGCCCCAACGGTCAGGTCAAAGCCAGCGTCGAGGCCAAGGGCGTGGTGGTGCAAGGCAAGCTCGAAGGCAACATTCAGGCCAGCGATCGCGTCGAATTGCGTAAGTCGGCAATCGTTACCGGAGACATCAGCACCCAGCGCATTTCCATCGAGGAAGGCGCATATTTGAAGGGAAAAGTAGATATTCACAAGACTGACAAGTGAGTCTTGCGATCGCTGAGTTTATTTCAGGAGTTATGAAGTCAGGATGTCGTCAGTCTCCCAGGGTTTCATGAAACTTTTTCGCGGTTCATCCGGAACGGAGACCATCCCGGTGCAGGGCGCGCAGAAGCTGACGCGCCGCTCCAGCGGCCTGGGAGAGTTGTCCCGTATGTGGGAATCCGCTGAAGACCTTTGCATTCTTGACTTGGGATCGACCTCACCGGCCAACATTCGCCACTTCACCGAGCACGGCCACCGGATCTATAGCGAAGACCTGCTCACAGCCTCGACCGATCCCGAGCTTCTCGGCAAGAACGAGGAGGGAAGCATTGTTCTCGACAGCCGCAAGTTTCTCGCCGATAACCTGGTGTACCCAGCGGCGCGCTTCGACGTCGTGCTGTGCTGGAATTTGCCGGACTACCTCGATGAGAGTCTGGTAAAACCGGTTGTTGGACGGCTCTGGTCAGTGTTGAAACCCGGCGGCATGCTGCTGGCGTTCTTCCACACTCGAGATGCCGGTCCGGACTCGCCCTGTCACCGCTTCCATATCGTAGGCACTGACACGCTCGAGATGCAGAAAATCATGTTGCGCCGCGAAGCCCGTCGCGGACCTACCGGAGCAATCCACACCGCCATCTCGGAAGGTTTCCAGTTGCAGCGCGTGTTCAACAACCGCCACATCGAAACCCTCTTCCGCGACTTCGCCTCGATTAAATTCTTTCTCGCGCGCGATAACATCCGTGAAGTGCTGGTGGTCCGCTAGCCAGCTCGGGAAGGGCACGGCTTCAGCCGCGCCATCAAGCATCAACGGCGGTCGGCTTTAGCGGCTGAGGTTTGACTCTTCCACACAATCACTCCCCAGAGCCAACTCCGCGTCCTCCGAGACGCGGATGTTTCCCTTGCCAAGAACACCGAGGGAGCGGAAAATTGCGGACTAGGTTGACAGATGAATTGGACGGACCAACCGTTCGGCCGGGAATCGTGGCTCCGTGTCCGCCCTAAGTTCCTTGCGGTCTGCACGGCAGTCGTTGCTGTCCTGATCCTTCCAGACGCGATCGCCCGCTTTCGCATCCTGGAGCGGGTGGCGCTGCTGTCAGCGGCTTTGGCCATTCTGTTGGGTTGGTTCCTGCTGCTGAGGGACTCCCCGCCGAAGAGAACCTGGCGGTCGGTAATAGCGCTGATCACGTCTGTTTATCTAGTAGCATCACTGCCCGTTTTCCTCTTCGAGTTGTCTCCGTGGAGATGGTTCGTGCGGCACCCTTGGCACTCCTGGTTTTCGATCTACTCGATGCCGTGGGTGCATTGGGGATACAT
>JBAWCJ010000262.1:0-2798 GCA_049590215.1 Candidatus Sulfotelmatobacter sp.
TCCCGGTGTCATACTGCACATTCTTCTTATGAACATCTTTTGCAGTGTTGACGGCAAGCTTCACGGTATCGCGGAACCGGTTCAGAGGATGGTGTTCGTTATCGAGCACCATCCCGATCACATCCAAAGTCGCTTTGTCGAGGTCGCTGGAGCGAATGAATGGAATCTGCGATCCCGGCACCACCAGCGAGATGGGAATGTAGAACTTGTTGCCCTCGAGACGGAAATAGGCGACGCCTAGATACAGCGGCAAATCTGTTGCCGGCAGTTCGGAAGCCAGCTCCTCTTCAAGCTGGCGCTCTTTGTCGTCCTGGGTGGCATGCTTGAAATCGGCGGGGGCGTAGTAGCCGCGGCGATAGTCGATCTTCACTCCGGGAACAGTGCTCTTCACGACGATGCGGCGGTAATGCCCGTCCCGCGCGGGGTTCGTGCTGTGATAGCCGAGCAGGTAATAAGTCGAGGTGTCCTGCTGCACTCCCTTGAAGATCTTGGTGAAGTCGTTGTCGTCGAGAAAGGCGCGGCCGCCGGTATCGCTGGCGAGAGTCACCAGCGTTTCCTGCGTGGTGAAATTGGAATTGAGGGCATTGAGCGTTGACTGTCCGGAGTAGGCAGAAACCCCGCGCAGGCTGGCGCTCTGCGCCTCCCCGCCTGCCACCAGTGCCTGCAGGCCACGCATATCCATGGTGTAAATCGCCAGGTTCGAACGCACGGCTTCGTTCACGGCCGCGCGCAATTCCGATTGATTTTCAATGCCGGTGCGGTCCATGCCGCTAGAGAAATAAATCAGTGATTTTTTCTGCTGAATGTGGGAAAGCTTTGCCGCCACTGATCGCAGAGCTTCCAGCCGGCGGTCGGTGTTGAAGATGTTGTATTCGGTATCATCGGCGGTAAAGGGCTGGCCTGTATCGGGCGTCCCTTCGGTCGTACCTGTGGTGCCTTCTTCGAAGCCCTGGCCACTGCCTGAACTGAATGCGTCCAGTTGTTTTTTCAGCAGCGCGCGGTCGGTCGTGAAGTCCTGATTTACCAGCAGCGAGCTTCCCAGAGAAACAATCGAAACCAAATCCGCTGGCGCCATTTGCGTATCGACGTAGTGCTCGGCTGAGGTAACCGCGTGGTCGATTTCATCTGGTTCCATGGCAGAGAGATCGAAGAACAGGACGATCAGCCGCCGATCTTTAAACTGGGCTGCCGAATTCGGCGAGGAAACTGCGGGAACGGATTGCGCCGGCGCTGCTTCAGGCAAGGGCTTTACCTGGGCTACATCCGCTGCCGGGACGGCATCCACGTTTTCTACGTCGAAGGAAACAATTTTCTGTGGCTTGTTATCTTCGAGAACCGTGAAGTTCTCCGGTTTTAATCCCGGCACAAAGTTACCGTTCTTGTCCCGCACCGTCACGTTCACCAGCACGAGTTCCGATTCCACGTGGAGCACGTACCCTGACTCCTGCTGCGAAGGCGAGGCAGCACAGAGGAGCACCAGCGTCAGCAGTACCGCAATTGCCCGGTCCGCGAATCGGATTGGAATGGAGGTCATGACAATCCTTAGAATCGAAACCGCGCCGTCATCGTGAACTGCCGCATGCCCCCAACTGCCGTTACTCGACCAAAGGTGGGCGAGTTGAGGCTCGTATCAATCGATGAATAGTTAACCATATTGAAAATGTTGGTGGCCTGCGCCCGGAATTCCAGCATCCGCGATTCCTTCAGCGGAAAGATTTTTGTGAATGCCATGTCGAACACTTTGCTGCCAGGCCCTATGATGCTGTTGCGGCGCGCGTTGCCATAACTGCACGTGATGGGCGCAACGAATGCCGCGGTATTGAACCACTCTGCGATCGATGGGTTGGGAGAGCTTATCGATTGCCCGGGAACCAGGTTCGGGCGCAGCGTACCGGCGGTCCCTCCATTCACCTCGCAGGAAGTGTTCAGCAACCGGGGCGTAAACGGCAGCCCTGATGCAATCGTCCAGTCTCCGCTCCACTGCCAGTCGCCAAAGATCGCTCGCATCGGAGTATTGCCTGTAAGCCAGCGCTTGTCATGGCCGAATGGCAGTTCCAGCAAATAATCCGCGGTGAATTTGTGCGTCTGATTGAAGCTCGAAAGCCCGCGCTCCGCCGAAATGTCAAACGGATTTTGCGCTACGCTGTTCGCCCCGCTGCCGGACGACGCCGTCGCGGCGCCTCCCCCTGCCCCGGTTCCACCTGCGCCCAAACCATGAGTGCTCGCCGTCGTCGTCGCACCTGCTCCAATCGAAGATGCGTCGTCAATCGACTTCGAAAACGTATATATGCCCCCGATCGAAAATCCATGTGCCAGCCGCTTCCTCAGCCGCACTGATCCCGCGTTCGCCTCCGAATCGCCGATCGAATTCTCGAACGTAAAGGCCTGCACTTCGGCAATCCGCGTCGAAATTCCTGTCGTCGGCGAAATCGTTCGATTGGGTGCTTCCAGAATGTCCAGGTTCGTTCCTTTCGTTCCCGTGTAGTCGATATTCAGCAACAGCGTTGGACGAATCTGCTGTTGAATATCCAGATTACGAATCTGTACATACCCGAACCGGTAGTTTGGATTTACCGCGTAACTGTTGGTAATAACTCCCGCCGCCGGCGCGGGAAAACCATTCTGCAGCGTGAGTTCGCCGGGGCTGCTCTGGATGTTCGTCTCCGCCGTCGAAAACGGCGGCTGAAACGCCAATTGTTGCGCAATCGTTTGATATGCACCCGTGTTGTAGTTGATCCCATACCCGAGGCGCACCACGGTTTTCGAAAACGGCTTCCACGCCAATCCCATCCGGGGAG
>JBAWCJ010000263.1:0-6400 GCA_049590215.1 Candidatus Sulfotelmatobacter sp.
CTTTTACGGTGGAGCGGGAAGTGGAGCATCTGCTGGTGAACCGGTTTGTTCCTGCCAGCATTGTGGTGAACGATCAATTGGAGATTGTGCAATTCCATGGCAAGACTGGAGCGTATCTGGAGCCGCCGGCCGGGCAACCCAGTTTCAGCCTGGCGAAAATGGCGCGCGAGGGTCTGCTGGTCGATTTGCGCGCGGCCCTGACAACTGCGAAGAAAACCAGTGCGCCGGTGCGGAAGCAAGACGTGCAGATTCAGTCGGAGGAGGGAACGCGCGAGGTGAGTCTTGAAGTTATCCCGTTACGCGGGCCTTCCGCGCAGGAACGACTTTATGTGGTGGTGTTTCAGGATGAGGCTCGCAAGGCGGCGATTCCGGAGAAGAAGGGAAAAGCCGGTAAGGGGGTGAAAATGTCTCGCTCCACGGCGCGAGAAACCGAGATTCTGAAGCATGAGATGAGTCAACTGCGGCAGCAGTTGCGGTCGCTCATTACAGAGCATGAAACCACCACGGAAGAGTTCAAGTCGGCGCATGAAGAGGTGTTATCGGCCAACGAGGAATTGCAGAGCACTAACGAAGAACTGGAAACGGCCAAGGAGGAGCTGCAATCCACGAATGAAGAACTCACTACCTTGAATGAAGAGATGCAGAACCGCAATTCGGAGCTGGGTTCGGCCAATAACGATTTGCTCAACCTGCTGGGGCACGTCGATATTCCGGTGGTGATGGTGAGCAATGATTTACGCATCCGCCGCTTCACCCCACCGGCGCAAAAACTGCTGAACCTGTTGCCTGGAGACATTGGGCGGCGCCTGGGCGAGATCCGGCCGAACCTTGACGTGGAGGATTTGGAGTCGCTGGCCAACGAGGCCATCCGGCGCGCGACCGCACAGGAGCGGCAGGTGCGCACCAAGGAAGGTGGATGGCAGATGCTCTACGTGCGACCCTATAAGACCTGGGACAACCGCATCGAAGGGGCGGTGATCAGCTTGCAGGATGTAGACGCCTTGAAACGCACGCTCGACCAGACGCGCGAATATGCGGACACGATTGTCGAAAGCGCCCGGGAGCCGATTGTGGTGTTGAACGCGAAGCTGCAGGTTACGGCCGCGAACCCGGCTTTCTACCGGGCTTTCGACGTGTCCCGCGACGAGACGGAGAGGCGCCTGATTTATGAGCTGGGCAACGGGCAGTGGAACATCCCGAAGTTGCGCGAACTGCTGGAGGAAATTGTCCCGCAAAACTCCCGCGTCGATGATTTCCAGATGAGCCACGATTTTCCCCACCTGGGGCCGCGGAACATGCTGCTCAACGCCCGCCGAGTTGAAATGCAGCCCGGGCGTCCCTTTATTCTGCTGGCTATCGAAGATGTGACCGACAAGCGAAACGAGGGAGCGGCGTGAGAAACTATTACCGCCGAGCACGCCGAGAACGCCGAGGGTTTGAAAATGTTCCACTCGGCGCTCTCGGCGTGCTTCGCGGTTAAAGGTTTTTGTCTTCCGAACTCCGTGTAGAATGCCTCAGACGGCTCGTACCGGACGGCGCAGCGGATGAAGCGGATTTTCCAACCATTTCGAAACTCTTCGCGGCAACTGGGGCCGCTGGAGCAGCGCATGCTCGACGCGCTGTGGGGCAGGGGCAGCGCGACCGTCCGCGAACTGGTCGAGGGCGGGTGCGGCGACCTGGCCTACACTACGGTGATGACCACGCTCGATCGGCTGTTCAAGAAAGGTTTTCTGACACGCTCGGAGGAAAGCCGGGCGTTCCGCTACGTTCCGCGGCTCAGCCGCGAGGAATTGCATCGGGAGACTGCGGGCCACGCGTTTCGCCAGCTGCTGGATGCCGCTCCGGCTTCTTCTTTACCACTCTCGTTTCTGGTAGAAATCCTGGGTGAGAGGGACGCGCAGTTGCTCAACGATCTGCAGAAGCTGGTCGAACGCAAGCGCCGCGAACTGGGTCAGCGGGAACTCGGTCAGCAACAAATGGGTCGAGGGGAAACGATCAAGGAGAAAGAATGATGTTCGCGGTGCGCGGGATCGCGGTTTCGTTCTCCATCTTCGTGATGCTGTATGGCGCCGTGTCCTTAGCAGTTTGCGGCGTGTGGAGGCGCGGGTGGCTTGCCGGCCAACGCTATTCCGCGAGGCGCTGCGCCAATCTGCTCTTCGCCTTGCGCCTGCTTCCGTTCGTGGTTGCGGCTGGGCTGACCCTCGTGTTGGCAGTGCCTTCGTTCCTAGTGCTCGAACCCCGCGCCGTGAACGAGCCGATGGGGGCTGTGCCCGTGGTGCTGGGTTTGTGCGGGATGGCCGTCCTGCTGGTTGGGATGTGGAAGGCGGCTGCGGCGTTGCTGCAGGCTTCGCGAACCGTAGCACGGTGGTCGAGCGAAGCGCGCGGGATGAGTTCCCCAGCTATCGACTCTTCTTCGATCGAGTGCGGGGCGTCGGTCCCGGTGCGGGTTTCCGCGGTGGCGCCGCCGCTTACCGCGGCCGGCATTCTGCGGCCGAGCGTGTGGCTGTCGCAAGCCGCGGAGTTGGTGCTGAGCGAGCGGGAGTTCGAGACTGCGCTCCGGCATGAAGTCGCGCACGTGCGAAGCCGGGACAATCTGAGAAAGTTGATTCTGCGCCTGGTGGCGTTTCCGGGCATGGCGGAGTTGGAGCGCGCCTGGCGGGAAGCTACAGAAATGGCGGCCGACGACGCCGCAGTCTCGAGCGCTGCGGAAGCTCTGGATTTGGCCGCGGCCCTGATCAAGTTGTCGCGCCTGGCTCCGTTGGAGCCGCCCGCGGAGCTGACCACGGCTTTGGTCCACAGCCCGGTGGAGTCGGTGAATGCGCGTGTCGAGCGTTTGATTGCCTGGACGGAACAGCGGCACAGTCAGGTCCCGGGGTATTCGCCGTTGTATCCGCTGTGCACCGCGGCGGCGATGCTGATCACTCTGGCTGTTACTTACAGCCACCTGCTGGTGCGCGTACATACCGCCACGGAGTGGCTGGTCAGGTAAAGGTAGTTCCTCGCTATTCTACTTCGGCATTACTGCGATATCGTCCTTCGGCATGGCTTCGAGAGTTGCCCGATCGATGCCCAAGTGCTCCATCACCAGTTCTGGGGGCGTGTGCGTGAGCCACTCCGAGAGCGCCAAGTCCTGATAGTAGCTGCTCTTGAACATCTCCAGAAATTTCAGGTCGGTGTCACCCGTATTCTCAATGTAGTGGGGCAGCGTCTTCTGAATATAGCCCACGTCTCCGGCTTGAAAGTCCATGGTGCGGGCGCGGCCTCCGGTGGCGAACACGGTCATTCTTCCTGAGCCGCTCATGTAGTACTGCCATTCGTCGGCGTTAGGATGCCAGTGCAGTTCGCGTATCCCTCCGGGATGGACGGTGACGATGGCTGCGGCAATCGTGGTGGAAATTTTGAATTTGCTCGAATCGACGATCTTCACTTCGCCGCCCTTGGTGCGCTTGGTCACCGGTTGCTGCGATGTGCGATAAGAGAAATCGATGGGCGATAATCCAAGCGAGCCAGCGGTGGCTTTCAGGTCCGCAGGCAGCGGGCCAGGTACCGGCGCCTGGAAGATAAATTTCTCCCGCCTCGGCAAGTTCTCCAGAGCCTGCTCACTCACTCCAAAGTTTTTCGAGAGCACCTCGTGGGGCGTGTGTGCCATCCAGTCGGTGAGCAGGACGGTCTCGTATTCCGAGAAGTTGCCATCGTCGAAGACCAGCAGAAACTCACAGCCGTCGGGACCGAGGCCCTGAATGGAATGCGGAATACCCGTGGGAAAATACCAGAGGTCGCCTTCCGTGACATCGCTGACGAAGCTCTTGCCATCTGCATCAAGCCCGGTGATGCGGGCGTTGCCGTAGAGCATGATGGACCACTCTGCCGCCGTGTGCCAGTGCAGCTCTCGTATGCCTCCGGCGGTTAGTCTCATATCCACGCCGGCGATCGTCTTGGAAACGGCAAGCTCGCGGATCGTGACCTCGCGCGACCATCCACCTTCTTGCATGCGCTTATGGGAGAGACCAAAAGGGTACTTGAAGGTCTGCACTCCACCTGCGTCTGTGGGCGGCGGCAGGAAGGAATCCGGGTTCTGGCTATCGATCGCCGGATTCCCTGGGCCGGGGGCGCTGGCGCTGCGATCATTCTTGGTTGGGTAGGGTTTCTGATTCTGGGCTGCGGCGTCGGCGGACAGCATTCCGGCAGCCGCCAGCGCGGCGGTTCCCATCTCCAGGAATCCGCGCCGCGAAAATGCATCCTTCTTTATGTCGTCGCTCATGAAAGTGCCTCGTCTCGGAACTAGAGTGAAAAGATTTGCTGATTCCAGATTGTCGTTTCAAAAACGATACGGCAGCTATTCAGCGGTGTCAATCTGGTAGCTGAGGACGCAGGCGATTTCTAGAACGTTACTCGCACTCCCAGCTGCGCGGCGAAGGGAATGCCTACAGTTGTGCCGGGCCCGAAGAAATCTCCCAACGCGCCTTCAGGTATTTCAAGCTGCTTCAGGCTGGTGAGCGGCACGCAGTTCGGATTGCAAATTCCGTTGACGGCACCATTCGCATCGAATTGAGCCCCCGGAATCTGCGCGACGTTCACGGCGAAGTTTGCGCCCGGGTTGTCGCGGTTGAAGAGGTTGAAGAATTCGATAAAGGGATCGACTCGCCAGCGTTCATTGATACTGATCGGCCGCGTGACGCGCAGGTCTGACTGGATGTAAGGAGTGCCGCGGAATTCGTCAAGGCTGGTATACACGTCGGGGCCGTTGTTCAAGGAGATTGAAATCCGCCCGCTGTTGTCGGCCGTGGTGATGGTGATGGGGCGCGCGCTCTCGAACTGGTTCACGCTGCTCAATTCGAAGCCGCCGGGGATGTGGACGACTCCCGCCAGCACGAAGCGGTGGCGTACGTCTTCACCCGAGGGACCGTAGTCGCCGGGTCCGAAAGCATCAAGCTGTCCGGCATTCGGAAATCCACTTGGTACCTGGCAGACGCCATCAACGTAGTCGAAGAGTTCGCCGAGCACGCAACCCCAGGTCTGTGCTTTGGAGAGCGTGTAATTTGCCACCAGATTAAAGCGCCGCAGGTTGCCTTGCAGATGCAACATCAGCCCGTTGTAACTGGAGCGATTGTCCGACTCGAACACATTGACGTTGGGCACAACATTGGTCTGATCGGCGGCATATTCCAGGGGAGGCTCTGATGTGGAAATGAGCGGAGTGAATAGATCCGCGCCGCTGGTATAGGGAAAGCCGCGGTAGCCGTGATTACCCTGCTCGTGTACGTAATCGGCGCTCACCAGCCAATGCTCGTTGAAGGCGTGCTGTACGCCGCCCGTGGTATGAATGGCGTAGGGCGTTTTATAAGAGGAGCCGATTAGATTGCCGGCGGCGCCTGCGCCTCCGATCAGGCAGCCTGAACCGAGGAGCGAATAAGTTCCGGGACCACCGGTAAGGTTGCACGTTCCAGTAGTGAAGTTCGTGTTGTTCACGCCCTGGAATGCAGTCGCCCATCCGTTCTGGGCGAGATCGTCATAGTAGAGGCCAAACCCTGCGCGAATCACCGTCTTCCCGCTGCTGCCGGGCGAGTAGGCTATGCCCAAACGAGGTGCGACTTGCTTGCGATAGTCGCTCGGCACGCTGGGCACAATTGGAATCTGCAACGCTTGCAGCGTCACATACGCGGCGTTGTCGGCTTCGCCGCGGCCGGAGCCTGTAAACAGTCCCCACGTGGTCTGATAACGCACGCCGTAGTTGACGGTGAGCTGATGCGAGACGCGCCAGGAGTCTTCGACATAGAGTCCGAGACGCTGAATGTTCTGCGAGAAGCTGCCATCGCCGGCGGGAGTGAATGTGCAATCGATGCCGGTGCTCGGATCTGGCATCGGATTGCACATCGCGCTGGGAGGCGTGTAGTAAAACGGCAAGGCAGTGGTGATGCCGCCGCAATCGGGGCCCGGCGGATTGATGTAGCAATCGGGATTCGAGGGATATGTGGTGAACTGCTCCGCTGTCGAGGCGAACGCTCCGCTCAGCACCGGCTCGTGAATGAAGTCGATTCCGAACTTGAACGCGTGGTCGCGCACGACGTGGCTCAGGTCGTAGCGAAGCTGGTATTTGTCCTGATTGCGCAGGTCCGGGAAGAGCGTGATGGGGGTGGCAAACTGATTGTCGCCGAAGGTCTCGAAGCCGGAGACAGTAAGCGCAGTCACGCTGAAGGGAAACTGTATGGCGAAGCCGAGATCGGAATTCCGCGTCTGCGTGAGATGCAACAGGCTGGCATCGAGAACCAGATTGCCCAGCCAGGTTGAATTGAAGGCATAGCTATTGCTGAGCGCCACGTTCCAGTAATTGTTGTGCGTTAGCAGGCCGGTCGAAGGCAGCGTGGCCTGCTGCACCAGAGCATTGTGTGTGGTGTAGCTG
>JBAWCJ010000264.1:0-1507 GCA_049590215.1 Candidatus Sulfotelmatobacter sp.
TCGCCGACGCGCTTGGTCAAGTTCGTCAATTTGATCGTACCGCCTGCGTTTTGCGCCGTAATGCGCAGGGCTACGAGGGTGCCCAGGCCCCCGGAATCGATGTAATTCACCTCGCCGAGATTGAGCAGGATTCGATTGTTCTCGGTCACAGCTTGCCTCACGGTGTCGCGGAGCAGTGCAGACTCTTCGCCAAAAACAATCCGGCCGCTGCAATCGACCACCAAAACTCCATCTTTGATTCGTGTTGTCACCTTGAGCTGCATACGAACTCCTTTGCGGTATCCGCGCCAACTTCAACTGGAGCCGGACTGTTGCTGGATTCCGGATTATCCCAGACCAGTCGAGAGACCAGCGTAGCGCTTGCGCGGCGGTTTTAGCAAGCCCGCCATAGTGACGCTGGCGTGGCGAACTCATCCTCCTCTGATCACGTATAATCGTGTCTTCCGACTCATGAGCTATACAGTCCTGGCGCGTAAATATCGGCCGCAGAAATTCTCCGAGGTTATCGGACAAGAGCACGTTACCCGCACTCTGCAGAACGCTCTCGAACAGGGACGCACTGCCCATGGCTACATTTTCAGCGGGCATCGCGGCATTGGAAAGACGACGGTGGCGCGGATTCTGGCAGCGGCGTTGAATTGCCGTTCGTCCAACAAGCCGGTCGCAGAGCCCTGCGGCGTTTGTGAATCCTGTACTGAAATTCGCGCCGGGAACGCGGTAGATGTGATCGAAATCGATGCTGCCACGAATCGCGGGATCGACGAAATCCGCGAACTGCGGGAGGCGGCCCGTTACAAGCCAGCACGTGATCGCTTCAAGATTTACATTCTCGACGAAGCGCACCAGATAACGGACGCGGCGTTCAATGCCCTTCTCAAGACTCTGGAGGAACCCCCGGATCACATTGTTTTTATGCTGGCGACCACGCAGCCGGAGGATATTCCGCAGACCATCCGGTCACGCTGCCAGCACTTCAGTTTTCGCGCTGTGAAGTTCGACGACATTGTCGGCCAGCTGCGCGATCTGGTTGGGCGCGAAAAGATTGAAGCCGATGACGATGCGCTTGCCCTTCTCGCCGAGGCTGGCGACGGCTCGATGCGCGATGCTCTGTCGATTCTAGATCAGGCGATTGCTTCCTCCAGCGAAAAGATCACGGCTAATTCCGTGCGCAACCTGGTCGGCGCCGCGCCGGCGCACATTCTCGAAGAAGTGATGCAGGCGGTCGCTTGCGGGGCCAGCGACGAAGTGCTGCGTGAGGTCGACCACCACATCAGCGAAGGCCACAGCCCTACTCACTTTGCGCGGCAGATGGTGCGCTTTCTGCGCAATGCGACCGTCGCCAAGATTGCGGGCAAGGACTCTTCCCTGCTGCAGATATCGAGTGAAGAACGCGAGCGCGTCGCCCGGGTCGCGGGATTGTTCGGCGAAGAAGATCTGACACGGCATCTGCAGATCATGCTCCGCACCCACGGCGAACTGGGATACAAGCAGGAGCAGCGCTTTCACC
>JBAWCJ010000265.1:0-38796 GCA_049590215.1 Candidatus Sulfotelmatobacter sp.
GTACTGGTCAAGAACTCCGAGATTGGTGACCTCTGCCTTTGCGTCGCCGGTGATTTGATAAACTGTGAACGTCCACCAGAAGCCGACGTAGCTCAGTTGGTAGAGCAGTCGATTCGTAATCGACAGGTCATCGGTTCAAGTCCGATCGTCGGCTCCACTCTTCAAAAACTCCTGTCGACCGTTTGAAATCAGTCGCGAACGGACGGCAACCCATCTTCGGTCTTTGGCAACGAATCCCAAATTAGGGTTGCTTTCGTAAAGTTATGCAAAGATTGTGCGAATCCTAGTTTCTTGCGCAACTCTCGGTTCATAATTCCGTTCATAGGTGTAGATAGAATCGTTTTTGAAAAGGAGATCCCTATGCTCAAACAGTCCCTGCTCATTCTTGCTGCGGCAGGTCTTATTTCGATCGCGGCGCCTTTCGCCGGCGCTCAAGATGCCAACAGCCAGCAATCCCAGCCCATGCAGGAGAACGGTGGGCGGCATCACGGTCCGCCCGATCCCGCCAAGCGTACGGCCGAACTGACCAAACAACTCGACCTCACCTCTGATCAGCAGCCTAAAGTACTGGCTGCCTTGCAGTCCGAGCATTCGCAGATGGAGAGCCTGCACCAGGACAGTTCTCTTTCCCGCGAGGACCGCCATGCCAAGATGATGGACATCCACAAGAGCACCGACGACCAGATCCGCGGGTTGCTCGACTCCACGCAGCAGAAGAAGTGGGATGAGATGCAAGCCAAGCATGAGCAATGGCACAACCATCATGGAGGTGCGCCCGAAGGTCAAAGCGCGCCGCCTCAGCAGTAGCTATTTGCAACACGAAAGCCGGTCGATCTCGCGCGGTGATACCTTCCGAGAATCGACCGGCTTTCCATTTCAGCGTCAAACGAGCAAAGTCCTCTTGCAGAGTTGAATGCTCCAATTTTCCTGTCGAAGCGCACCACTTCCAAGTTTCCCGTCCTTTCTGGTACTGTTTTGGGTCCGTAGCGATGCTGATTGCAGTAGCATGTGACAGACGTCACAGTCGCACGTGGATTCGATTCTGTAGGATTCGCATTTGGCTCAAAGGCTAGCGGTGATTGGCTTCGGGGAAAGGACGACTGCGTGATTGTTGGAGTTCCTAAGGAAAGCTATCCGGGAGAGCGCCGGGTTGCGCTGGTTCCCGCAGTCATTTCGATGCTGGCTAAGGCGGGACTGGAAGTAGTTGTGGAATCGGGTGCGGGCGAGGGATCGGGCTATCCTGATTCCACTTACATCGAGAAGGGTGGAAAAGTTCTTCCCGCCCGCGCTGCCGTGTTTGGTGCTGCTGACATTATTGTGCAGGTGCTTTGTTACGGCTCCAATGACGTGACTGGGAAGGCTGACCTTCCTCTGCTGCGGCGGGATCAAGTGCTGATTGGATTTCTGCGGCCCTTCGGATCTGCTGAGGTAGTCCAGCAGATTGCGGCTGCGGGCGTCACTTCGTTTTCGGTTGAACTTGTACCACGCACGACGCGTGCGCAAAGCATGGATGCGCTTTCCTCGATGGGGACGATCTGCGGTTACAAGGCGGTGCTGCTGGCCGCGGAAACGTCGATCAGAATTTTTCCCATGATGACGACGGCGGCAGGCACCATCACGCCCGCGCGCGTGTTCGTCATTGGCGCCGGAGTGGCGGGACTGCAAGCTATTTCAACTGCGCGCCGGCTGGGCGCCGTGGCTTCAGCTTATGACATGCGCCCCGCCGCGAAAGAGCAGGTGCAGAGCCTTGGCGGACGATTCGTCGAGCTTCCGCTCGAAGCTCAGAACGCGCAGGATGCCCGCGGGTACGGCACCGCCCAGGACGAAACTTTCTACGCCCGTCAGCGCGAACTTCTGACTCGCGTGGTTGCGGAGAGCGATGTCGTGATCACCGCCGCCGTGATTCCCGGCAAGAAGTCGCCGGTGCTAATCACAGCCGATATGGTCAAAGGGATGGCGCCGGGTTCGGTGATTGTGGATCTAGCCTCCGAGCGCGGTGGCAACTGCGAACTTACCCGCACCGGAGAAACGGTGAAAGTCAACGACGTAACGATTATCGGCGCCATCAATCTGGCCAGTAGCGTCCCCTACCATGCCAGCCAGATGTACGCCCGCAATGTGGCCTCATTCCTTGCGTACATGGTGAAGGACGGCAAGGTGCAGCTGAACCTGCAGGATGAGATTATCCGCGAGACCTTGGTCACGCGCGGCGGTGAAATCGTGAACCCGCGAGTGCGGGAGTTTTTCAAACTGCCCACGGCCAGCCAGTGATTGGGTATCGCCACGGGAAATAAAAGGAGCGATCATGCCAGCAGATTTCATTTCCAATCTTTATGTTTTTATCCTGGCGGGGTTCGTCGGGTTTGGATTGATCAAGGGTGTTTCTCCGCTCCTCCACACGCCATTAATGTCGCTCACCAACGCCCTTGATGCGATCGTGGTCGTGGCAGCCATCATCACCGCCGGACGGCACGAAACCCCGCTGACCACGGCCTTGGGAGCGATCGCGGTTGCGGCGTCGTTTAGCAACATGGTGGGTGGATTCCTCATTACCGACCGCATGCTGCGCATGTTCAAGTCCCCCAGGTCGAAACAACAATGAACGCGTCGGCGCTTCAGCAGTATCTCGATTTCGCCTACATTGCCGCGGCCGTCCTGTTTATTCTTTCTCTCAAATTCCTGAGTTCGCCGAAAAGCGCGCGCTGGGGCGTTCTCGCCGGAGAAATCGGCGCTGCGCTGGCGGTGGTCGTCACGCTGTTCAACCCCGAGGTGGTGCAGTACAAGTGGGTCCTCATCCCCTTGATCATCGGCGCCGGAGTTGGCGTCCCACTGGGCTTGGTGCATATGACCGCGGTGCCCCAGCGGACCGCCTTGAGCCATGCTTTCGGTGCGCTGTCGGCGGCGATGATCGGCATCGCCGAGTATTACGTAGGCACCGCGCCGGTCACGCGGTTTCAAATGGGCGAGATTGCGCTGGAAGTGATTATCGGGTCGCTCACGTTTACCGGCAGCGTGATTGCGGCGGGAAAGCTGCAGGAAATATTGCCGCAGCGGCCCATCGTGTATCGCGGGCAAAATATCGTGAGCCTTTCTGTTCTTGCGGGAGCGCTTGGACTGGCGGTTGCGCTGGTGGTGAATCCTGCGCATGCGGTGCTGTTTCCGCTGATGGTGATTGTGGCGCTGATTTTCGGCGTGCTGCTGGTTACGCCGATTGGCGGCGCGGACATGCCGACGGTCATCTCGCTGCTGAATTCCTACGCGGGCTTCTCGGCAGCGCTGCTGGGATTTGTTCTGAACAGCAAAGTGCTGGTGGTGGCGGGCGCGCTTGACGGATCTTCAGGCTTCGTTCTCTCGGTGATCATGTGCAAGGCCATGAACCGTTCATTTGCGAACGTGATGTTCGGAGCGTTCGGCCAGGTGCAGGTGTCGGCAGCGGCCGGCAAAGAAGAACGAGTCGTGCGCAGCGCGAGCGCAGAGGATGCCGCGTCGATTCTGGAAGCGGCGAACAGCGTGGTCATCGTGCCCGGTTACGGCATGGCTGTAGCGCAAGCGCAGCACAAGGTGCGCGAACTTTACGATGTGCTCACCAAAAAGGGAGTCAATGTTCGCTTCGCGATCCATCCCGTTGCGGGACGGATGCCTGGGCACATGAACGTGCTGCTGGCCGAGGCCGACATTCCCTACGACCGGCTCATTGAGATGGATGAGATTAACGGCGACTTCCCGCAAACCGACGTGGCTCTCGTGATCGGCGCCAACGACGTGACCAACCCGGCTGCGCGCACGGACGCTTCCAGCCCGATCTACGGCATGCCTGTCCTCGATGTGGACAAGGCACATACGGTGATGGTGATCAAACGCAGCATGAGTCCGGGGTTTGCCGGCATTGATAATCCGCTCTACTACCTTCCGAATACTCTGATGCTCTTCGGCGATGCCAAACAGTTCGTTGGAGCGATTGTGCGTGAGCTCAGCGGCGGACACTGAATTGGAGTTCGCTCGCTCACCTCATCCGATCCTCGGTTACTTATGTAACCATCCGGCACCAGGTATCCAGTTACCCCGACCGATGGATCATCAATAATAGATGTTCAGTGGGCGGGGTTCGCCCGGGTAGGACCAGTCTCTTCAATCATCTTCAAAAAGGAAGCTACAGCAGGGGTATGTCTACGGGGGCGCAGAAGGCAGTCGATACCGCGCAAGAATCACCAGAAGCTTTAGCGCGCCTCGACGTAAAAGTTCTGGCCATGATCATGGCCCATGCGCCTCTTCCTGAAATCCTTGAAGCCTTATGCACCAACATCGAGAAGCAGCAAAGCGGATTGTTATGCTCGGTTCTGCTGCTGGATGTCGACGGCAAGACCTTGCGCCACGGTGCCGGGCCTTCTTTACCACGGGAATACACGCGAATTATAGATGGCATCCAGATCGGCCCCAGCGTCGGATCTTGCGGCACTGCGGCTTACCGACGCCAGCCGGTTATCGTCTCCGATATTGCCTCCGACCCGCTATGGGTAGAGTACCGCCATCTGGCGCTTCCTCATGGGCTGCGGGCTTGCTGGTCGACGCCAATCTCTTCGCAGGATGGCGGCATCCTGGGAACGTTTGCCGTGTACTATCGCGAACCTCGAACCCCCGACGGAGAGCATCTACAACTCATTGCTCATGCCACTCATCTTGCTGCGGTCGCGCTGGAGTGGGATCGAGCGCAAGCGGAACTCAAATCGGCGGAGAGCCGTTATCGCACGCTGGTCGAGCGCCTGCCCGCCGTCACCTACGTCGCCGAACTGGGCCCCTTGGGCCGCTGGCATTATGTGAGCCCGCAGATTGAGTCGATGCTGGGATTCTCAGCCGCGGACTGGCTTTCCGATTCCGCGAACTGGTTCAATCGCATCCATGCCGAAGACCGCGAAAGTACCTTGTCGGCCGAGGCGCGCTTTCAGAAAACCCGCGATCTCTATCAGGCGGAGTACCGCATGTTCGCTCGCGATGGCCGGGTGCTTTGGTTCCGCGACGAGGCCGTCATGTTGCCTACGGCAGAGGATCAGCCATCCCTGATGCAAGGGGTCATGTATGACATCACCGAGCGGAAACGTCTGGAAGACCAACTCTTGCACTCGCAGAAAATGGAGGCCGTCGGACTTTTGGCGGGAGGCGTCGCTCACGACTTCAACAATCTTCTCATGCTCATTCAGGCTCACAATGAGCGGCTGCGCCGCGGGCTTGCTCCGGACGCGCCAACGCAAAAAGAATCGCTGGGCATTGAACATGCGGTGACTCGGGCGGCCAGCCTTACGGGCCGGTTGCTGGCTTTCAGCCGCAAGCAGGTCCTGCAGCCCAAAGTCATGGACTTGAATGAAGTCCTGGCAGAAGTGGCGAAGATGTTGGAGCGCCTGATCGAAAAAAATATTGCCTTGCGCGTAGTGCCGGCTGCGCAGCTTTGGTCGGTCAAGGCTGATCCGGGACAAATGGAGCAACTGATCATGAACCTTGCGGTCAACGCCCGGGACGCGATGCCGCAGGGAGGACAGTTGCTGATCGAGACCAGGAACATGGAAATACGGGACAGCAATCCGCGGCTTCGCGATGGCATGCTGCCTGGCCGCTACGTAACGCTGATGGTCAGCGATACTGGCGTCGGAATGGATAGTGAAACGCAAGCCCACATGTTCGAGCCCTTTTTCACTACCAAAGAACCAGGGAAAGGCACCGGGTTGGGGCTGCCCATTGTTTATGGGGTGGTCAAGCAGACTGGCGGTTGGACCCATGTCGATAGCCAGCCGGGAAAAGGCACGACGTTCGAAATCTATCTTCCATCGGCAGAAGAGGCGCGGGCGGAAGAAGCGCAGACCAGGACAGCGCTAGAAGTTTCCCAGGTGCGAGAAGATCTCGCGGCTGCGCCCAGGGGTACGGAGACGGTTCTTCTGGTCGAAGATGAGACTGGAATTCGCGAGTTGGCATGTGAATTTCTTCAGCGTCAAGGCTACAAGGTGCTGCACGGCATGGATGGTAACGAGGCTCTGCGAATTGCGGAAGGACACGAAGACCTGATCCACCTTCTGGTGACCGATATGGCCATGCCCAACGTCGGAGGTAAAGAGTTAGCAGACCGGCTGAGGAAGGTGCGTCCGCAAATCAAGGTTTTGTTCATGTCCGGTTATCCCGACCACGAAGCCTTAGGGGGCGGGGAGGTCGGCGTACAAAACGCGGTCCTGCAGAAGCCCTTTTCCCTGGACACGCTGGCGGAGAAGGTGCGGATGCTGCTCGACCAGAGGTAAGTCTAGATCTGAGCAGCATGGTATTCTAGTTATGACCAGTTGCGTACCGTCTTGGCGGAAATTCCCCGCAGTCCTAAGAAGAGTTACTAACCAATCATGCTTTCAGTCAGTAATGTTTCCATGCGCTACGGCGCCAAAATACTGTTTGACGAAGTCTCCACGGCATTTACGCCGGGCAAGCGCTATGGCCTGACCGGACCCAACGGCTCGGGCAAGTCGACGTTTATGAAGCTGCTGAGTGGCGAACTGGAGCCGCAAAAGGGCACGGTGGTGCGTCCGCGGAAGCTCGGGGTGTTGAGCCAGGACCAGTTTGCCTTCGATGCCTACACCGCGATCGACACGGTCATCATGGGGAACAAGCGCCTATGGGCAGCTATGCAGGAGCGCGACGCGATTTACTCCAAACACGACATGACCGACGAAGACGGCATGAAGCTTGGCGAACTCGAAGGCATTGTCGGAGAAGAAGACGGCTACACGGCAGAGAGCGACGCCGCGATCTTACTTCAAGGTCTGGATATTCCGGACGAAGCGCATTCCCGCAAGATGAGCGAACTGCAGGGCGGACAGAAAGTCCGGGTACTGCTGGCGCAGGCCTTGTTCGGGCATCCGCAGGCGTTGCTGCTGGATGAGCCGACGAACAACCTGGACTTGGATTCGATCCACTGGCTGCAAGGATTTCTGAATGCCTACGACGGGGTGGTGATCGCGATCTCGCACGACAGGCACTTCCTCAACAGCATTTGCACGCACATCGCCGACATCGACTACGAGACCATCATCACTTACACCGGGTCGTACGACGAGATGGTGCTGGCGAAGACGCAGGTGCGCTCGCAGATTGAATCGCAGAACGCGCAGCGCGAAAAAAAGATTTCACAGTTAAACGAGTTTATTGCGCGCTTCAGCGCCGGCACGCGGTCAAGCCAGGTACAGTCGCGGCGCAAGGAAGTGGAACGGCTGCAGGTGACGGAACTGGCGAAGTCAAACATCGCGCGGCCTTACATCAAGTTCGAGCAGAAGCGGCCTTCGGGCAAGCACATTCTGGAGGTCGAGCACCTGGGCAAGGCGTATGGCGACAAGCAGGTTATTCGCGACTTCACGGCCAGCATCACGCGGGGAGAGAGAATTGCATTGATGGGGCGCAACGGAGCAGGGAAGACCACGCTGGTGAACGCGCTGCTCGCGAATTCGCCGACTACGCCGGAAGCAGAGTTGCGCAAGACCAGCGGTTACGACGGGGCGTTCGTCGACTCCGGCAAAGTGATCTGGGGACACGAGGCGTCGATTGGATATTTTGCCCAGGACCATCGCAGCCTGATCGAAGACGGCACGACGGTGCTGGAGTGGCTGCACCAGTGGAATCCGGCAGCGGTCAGCGAAGAAATTCGCGGCTTGCTGGGGCAAATGCTTTTTCAGCGCGACGAAGCCACTAAATCCACAAGGGTGCTTTCCGGCGGCGAAGCGGCGAGGCTGCTTTTCTGCAAGCTCATGCTGCAGAAACCCAATGTGCTTGTACTCGATGAACCCACGAACCACCTGGATCTCGAGGCCATTAACGCGTTGAACATCTCTCTGCAGCGGTATCAGGGGACCGTGTTCCTGGTGTCGCACGATCACGACTTGATTGACGAGGTCGCGACCCGCATCTGGCACTTCGAGAGCGATCACAAGATTACCGACTTCAAGGGGACTTACGAGGAGTATCAGGCCGCTGTGGTGGTGTAGGCCGAAAAGCAGGTTCCTCACCCGGCCTTCGGCCTCCGGTCGGAATGACAATCCGTATTAAGGATCATGTGGGGACACTGCACCATTTCCGTTGCATGTAAATCAACCAGGTTCTCCTCAGATTTCCACAAGCGTTTGCTGTTGCGTTTACCGCGGCAAGTTGCAGATAATGGCGGCGTAACCTTCTCGCGCGGTTCCGGCGGGAGAGGTTGCATAAAGTCGTGTACAGTCGAGCCGATTTACTTAGGATTCTTCATCTCACGCCGCGCCAGTTGGCCAACTGGGAGCGCGCGGAGCTGATTGCTGCCTCCACCACCTACTCTTTTTCCGACCTGCTGAAAGTCAAGAAGGTTCGCGATCTGTGCGCCATGCGGGTGCGGCCGGCAGTAATCCGGCAATCACTCGAAGCCATGCAGAAGCAGGCGTCGGGCATGGGAAATCCGTTGCTCGAGGCTGGGGCGTCGTCCACTAACAAGCATCGCGTGGCATTCCGGCACGAGGGCAGGCTGCTCGAGCCGATCGCGGGACAGTTTGTGATGGACTTTGCGACTCGGGAAAAAGTTGTTACCAGCACGCCGATTCCCACGCCAGAGTCAAGCCCGCAGGAGAACGATGCTGCCGTCTGGTTCGCCCGCGGTATCGCGTTGGAAGAGGATCCGACGACCCAGACTGAGGCGCTAGCGGCCTATCAGAAAGTGCTCGAGTTCGAATCGAGCCACGCAGCCGCACATATTAATCTGGGCACGCTTTATTACAATCGGCAGGATTTCACGCTCGCAGAAAAACACTACCGTGCCGCTCTGCAGGCCGATCCGCGCTACGCTCTCGGTTATTTCGACCTGGGCAACGTTCTCGACGAGACGGGGCGCGTGCAAGAGGCCATCCAGACCTACAAGATGGCGATTCAGCTGGCTCCGACCTACGCCGACGCGCACTACAACCTCGCGCTCGCCTACGAGAAAACCCGCGAACCGCGCAAAGCGCTGAAGCACTGGCAGGCCTACATCAAGCTCGATACCACCGGACCGTGGTCTGTCCACGCCCGCAATCAGATCCAGCGCATTCTGCAGGCGGATACGCTGAAGCTGGTGCATTCGCGCCGCAGCTGAGCGTTTCGCCCCTCCCGACCAGCCTAACGGTGCTAAAATCCAAGGTCTGCTATTCTCCCGGCTGAAGGTATCCTCATGCCCGAAACTACGCTGCAGCCCGCCCCTCCGACGCCCCTGACCACGCTCACCGAAGACGAAATACTTTTCCGCGACAACATTCGCCAATTCGCTGACGAGAGACTTCGCCCGCTGGTGAAGGAGATGGACGAGAAAGGCATCTTCGATAAAGATCTCATCCACGAATTCTTTCAGCTCGGCCTGATGGGAATCGAAATCCCGGAGCAATACGGCGGAGGTGGGGCCAAGTTTTTTGAAGCGATCCTGGCAGTAGAAGAACTGTCGCGCGTCGATGCATCAGCAGGCGTGGTGGTCGACGTGCAAAACACACTGGTCAACAATGCCTTGCTGCGATGGGGCAATGCTGAGCAGAAGAAGCGCTACCTGCCGAAGATGGCCGCCGACACTGTTGGTGCCTATGCCCTCAGCGAGGCGGGGTCGGGCTCTGACGCGTTTGCCCTGCAGACCCGCGCTGAACTCAAGGGCAACGATTATGTTCTTAACGGGCGCAAGCTCTGGATCACCAACAGCAAAGAGGCCGGCTTGTTCGTCCTGTTCGCCACGCTCGACCCCGCGGCGGGATACAAGGGCATCACCGCGTTCTTGATAGAAAAGAATTTCCCGGGATTCAGCGTGGGCAAGAAAGAGGACAAACTGGGCATTCGCGCTTCTTCGACTTGCGAACTGATTCTTGAAGACTGCCGCGTTCCCAAAGAAAACGTGCTGGGCGAAACCGGCAAAGGCTACAAGATTGCGATCGAAACTCTAAACGAAGGACGCATCGGCATTGGCGCGCAGATGATCGGTCTGGCGCGGGGGGCCTGGGAATTTGCCGCGAAGTACACCTTGGAGCGCAAGCAGTTCGGCAAGGCCATTGCGGAGTTTCAGGGCATCCAGTTCCAGATTGCGCAAATGGCCACCGAGATTGAAGCCGCGCGCCTCATGGTTTATAACGCCGCCCGCATGAAGGATGCGGGTGTGAACTTCGTGAAGGAAGCCGCGATGACCAAGCTCTTCGCCTCGCAAGTGGCCGAGCGGGTGACTTCTCTGGCCATCGAAATCTACGGCGGCTACGGGTTCACCAAGGATTATCCCGTAGAGAAATACTGGCGCGACGCCAAGATTGGCAAGATCTACGAAGGTACGTCCAACATGCAGCTGGCGACCATCGCCAAACTTTTGTTGGCAGGAAAGTAAGACTGGGTCAGGCTTACCCTCGAGGCTGATCGCTCGGAAACCCGCGCCTGGCAGTCGTTTCGGTTCTGCAGGAGTCGATTTGGCAACGGTTACCCTGCTCATTATATGCATCGAATTGCACTTCGGGACCCAGCCCTGTACCGCGGAAATCAGTCTAAACCAAGCAGATTCAATGTCTTCCAGCCGCTCGCTCCATTGGCTGACAAGCTGCAATCTCCTCTATGCCTGCCTTTACGAGGCTGGCCGGGGTGACACTTGACTACTCTGTTCGGTTCCACAGCGGTGATGCCGATCACAGTTCAGAACGCGATTCCAAAAAAGAAGCGAACCCTTGTGCCGTTGCTCACCGTGGTCTTCCTTTTTTCCTACGGCCTGATGACCATGCTTATCGTCGAGCAAGGCTCGGTCATTCAATCGCAGCGCAATCTCATCAAGATATTGATGACAGACAGCGCAGAATTGTGGACCATGAAAGGAAAGGCCGTCGTTGATCAGCAGACGGCCCGGACGAAGGCTCAGGGCCACGCGTCAGCTCCCTCGGCTCAAACTCCGTCCAGCCAGACTCCGTTAACCCAGGCTCCGTCAGCCCAAGCTCCGACGTCCCAGGCAACACCGCAGCTCCGCTCTCAGGGGCATACCGGGAGAATCGGGAAGGCCCAGCCCCAGCATCCGCCGGTACCCGCTGCGGATTTGATAGATCAGCGTCGCGCTTTGCGAACGATTTAGTACCCAGGTAAGCAGTAAGCGTCCGCGGACGCTTTTTGGAAAGTTTGACCCTAATGAAGGTTCTGACCCTAGCCTTGATGTTTAGTCTGACGGTTGCCAATCCAACGCCGCCCATGCGTCGCCCATCCGGCCACCTGGAGCAGCATTCGAAGGGTGGGCGCTGGTACTTCGCGGCCAATGGTCATGCGGTCTACTGCTACGGACCAGTAATGACCCTGCCTCAGGCAAACGGCGACCTGCAAAAAGTCGCTACCTTCTGCCGCGACGGCAAAACTGTTGTGCCGCTGAAAGATTAACTTTCTCCGCAAACCGCTTCGATGCGGAGCACACCGAGATCGCCGAGAAAACCAGCCCGGCGGTCTTTGTGTTTGCGTCTTGGTTGTCATTCTCAGGACAATCCTCCGTGCGCCTAGTAAACTGATGTTTCATGCCGGAACTCCCTGAAGTTGAAACCATCGCCCGCGGACTGGCCAGCCGCGTCTCCGGCGACGTGATTGACTCGGTCTGGCTCGGCCAGAAGCCGGAGCCGCTGAAGTCCCCGGCACGGGAAATCGCCGCAGCACTCGAGCACAGCCGCATCTCAACCGTGCGGCGCATGGGAAAGCATATCGTCTTCGACCTCGAACAAAAGAGTGTCCGTCCAAAGAAGCTTAGCCCAACTCAAACCCAGTGGATCGTCCACCTCGGCATGACCGGACGACTGCAGGTCTGTGAGCCGCAAGCGGAAATTCTCAAGCACACGCACGCGATTCTGAAGCTCAAGTCGGGCAGGGAACTGCGCTTTGTTGATCCCCGGCGCTTCGGACGCTTGAGCGTGGCCCGTGCAGGCGGCTTCGAGGCGGGCGGCATTGAGCCGCTAGAAGCCGATCTCGACAGCTTTCTCCGGTTATTTCGCGGCCGCAAAACTCCCATCAAGAGTGCGTTGCTGAATCAGAAACTGCTGCGTGGCGTGGGCAACATTTATGCCGATGAATCTCTGTTCCGCGCCGGCATTCGCCCTCGGCGCCGCGCCTCCGCCATCACGCGGGACCAGATGGCGAAACTGCTCGCGTCAGTGAAAGAGGTTCTCCGCGAGGCGATTGCCCTCGGCGGATCGTCCATCTCGAACTATGTGGACGCCGACGGCGAAGAGGGTTTTTTCCAACTGCAACATCGCGTCTACGGCCGCGAAGGCGAGCCTTGCCTGGTCTGCAAAGCGCCGATCAAACGCATTGTCATCGCCGGCCGCAGCAGCCACTACTGCCCGACGTGCCAAAAGTAATGGGGTGATTGTGCGTCGCTGCAAATTTGTCGAATATTACCCTTTCAAATGGCGTCATCCCGATGCCCCGCTCTTTCACCAGCGGCGCGAGGGATCTCCGGCTGATCCAGACCGTCGGCGGAGTCAGATTGCATGGCCGTTTGCATTTGAGTCCGCTTTGCCATAGCTGATACCCTGTCCCTCCATGCCTGATTTCTCCATCGGAGTCGACCTCGGCGGTACCAACCTGCGCATCGCCGCCGTCAGCGCCTCCGGAGAATTGCTCGAAAAAGTGACGCTCGGCACCAAACTCGCTTTGGGCCGTGACCACGTCATCGACGAGATGTGCACTGCCATCCAACGTCTATCCGGCAAGTACAAAGCGACAGGATCGTTCCTCGGCGCTGGCATCGGCGTTCCTGGCCTCATCGACTTGCAAACCGGAATGATGCGAAA
The DNA here is from genome assembly GCA_049590215.1 of Candidatus Sulfotelmatobacter sp. Classification (GTDB taxonomy): domain Bacteria; phylum Acidobacteriota; class Terriglobia; order Terriglobales; family Acidobacteriaceae; genus Sulfotelmatobacter. The sequence continues at coordinate 12,792 of JBAWCJ010000265.1, forward strand.
GGCGGTCAACCTTCCGGGCTGGGAAAACTATCCGGCGCGCGCCGAAATCGAGCGCCGCCTGGGACTCCCGATAAACGGAGCCCGTGTGGTCCTCGAGAACGACGCGCGTGTTGCCGCTCTCGGCGAGCAGTGGCTGGGTGCAGCGCGTGGCGTCCCGAACATGGCCATGCTCACGCTGGGTACCGGAATCGGCGGCGGCATCGTACTCGGAGGAAAAATCTGGCACGGCATGAACGGCATGGCCGGGGAGTTTGGGCACGTCACCGTCGAGCCGGAGGGCTACCCCTGCGCCTGCGGCAATCGAGGATGTTCCGAGCGGTATGCTTCAGCCAGCGCCCTGCTACGCATGGCTCGTGAGGCAGTTGCCAGCGGTCAGGCGCCATCGTTGGCGGGGGCCGCATCGGCGGATGCGGAGTTCGGTGCGAAGTCGATCTACAACCTCGCGCTTCAGGGAGATGAATCTGCGCGGCGCATCTTTCGCAATTTCGGACGCTACCTCGGTGTGCTTCTCGCCGACCTGGTCAACGTTTTGAATCTTGAGATGTACGTCATCGGCGGAGGAGTGTCGAGTGCGTGGGATGCTTTCGCCCCCACAATGTTCGAAGAGTTGCGCCAGCGGTCGATAGTCTATGCGGCAACAGCTCCGAGCGATTCGTTGAAGGATTCCTCAAGAAAAGAAGAAGGTGCTTCAGCACAAACGGGGAGCCGTAGCGGGCAAACCATCATCACTCGCGCCGTGCTGGGAAGCGATGCGGGACTCTACGGGGCGGCGCGCATTTCCATGCTGGCCGGTTAGTTTCCGCGCGCCGACCGTGACACCTGCGGTATGGGTGCGGCATTGCGAGACCTAATCCGGCGCGCCGCCTGCAATAAAATCTGGTTCTGTTCCGGCGTGCCAATCGTCACGCGAATGCAATTCGGCGCTCCCCAATGCCCGAGTGGGCGCACCGCCACTCCTTCATCCTGCAAACGATTGGCGACTGGCGCCGCCTCTACCCCGAGATCGCAGAACAGAAAATTCGCCGCGGTCGGTACTACCCGATAGCCCAGCGCCGACAGTCCCTGGCCGACAACACGCGACTGCTGGGCGTTGTTCTCCACTACGCGCTGAATGTGGAGATAGTCGTCGACCGCTGCCGCCGCCGCTGCCTGCGCCACCGACGACACCGAAAATGTATTGCGCATGTGCGCGCAATATCCCAGCAATTCTGCAGGCCCCAAACCGTAGCCTACGCGCAGTCCGGCAAGTCCGTGAGCTTTCGAAAAGGTTCGCAGCACTACCACGCTTGCTCCTAGGCGCACATAGTCCAGCGAGTTCGAATACTTAATCTTCCGCAGCGCCGCGAAATGCACCGCGAATTCGTAATAAGCCTCATCCAGGACCGCGACCACATGCCCGGGAAGCTGCGCCAGGAATTGCTCCACCGCATTGGCCTCGACCATCGTCCCAGTGGGATTGTTGGGGTTCGCCAGGAACACGATGCGCGTGTTCGAATCGATCGCGGCGAGAATCGCTTCCAGATCGAAGCTGTCGTCGCGCATGGGCGCTTCGACCAGACGCCCGCCTGCCGCTTGCACCGCCATCGAATAAACAATGAATGAGCGTTCGCTGGTCACAGCATTCAGTCCAGGCGCGAGCAAAGTTTGGCAGAGCAGGCTCAACATGCCGGTCGAGCCCGCCGTCACCAGCACCTGGTCCGGCGGCAGCCCGTGGTGCGCGGCCAGCTTCAGGCGCAGTGGACTGCAATCGTCATCGGGATACGAGTTCGCTGTGGGCAGCGCGTTCCTCATGGCATCGAGAGCACGCGCCGAGGGTCCGAAAGGATTTTCGTTGGAATCGAGTCTGATCAGCCGCGACCGGCGCTCCATCGTCGCCGGCGTCGAACTGGGAAGAGTCGCTGCTCCCAGGTTGCGGGCCGGCTTGGAGACGATATCAAAAAAACGGCTCATACTTCGCCGCTCATCATGACACGGAAGCCTTCGTCCCCGCCACGGGTTTATTGCAGATCGTGCGCAAGCGATCGACTTCCTGCAAAGTCAAAGCACGGAATTGCCCCGGTGGAACGTCGAGTGTGAGCGGCCCGTAGCGGACGCGCTTAATTTTCTCCACGTGGTGTCCGACCTTTTCGAACATGCGCCGGATCTCTCGATTGCGGCCTTCGATTAAAGTAACTTCGTACCAGGGATTCGTGGCTTCCTTAATCAGGCGAATTGCCGCCGGCGCGGTCCGCATGCGGCGGCCGTCTTCGGTGGCAATCGAAACTCCTCCGCGCAATTTCTCCAGTGCTTCGCTGGTCGGAGTGCCCGCTACCTTCACCACGTACGTCTTCGGCACCTGCGACGCGGCTTTCATCAACTTGTTCGCCAGCGCGCCATCATTGGTTAAGAGCAGCAGGCCTTCGCTCGCGTAGTCGAGCCTTCCCACCGGATACACACGCTTTTTCACGCCCCGAATCAGCTGCATCACCGTCGGCCGGTTTTCCGGATCGCTCACGGTAGTGACATAGCCTCTCGGTTTATTCAGCAGCAAATACATATGCTGTTGCGCACCCTGCAGCAACTTGCCATCAACGCGAATGTGATCGGTCTCCGGGTCTGCTTTGCTGCCCAGTTCCGTCACCACGGTTCCGTTCACCTTCACGTGGCCCGCGCTGATCAGTTCCTCGGCCTTGCGCCGGGACGCAATACCAGCAGCAGCAATAATTTTTTGCAGTCGTTCAGCAGGCATGTATGAGGAGCTATTCTTTCTGAGCGGCGGACTCTGCGATCTCTTCCGCCGGAGGAGAATCCGTGTCTTGCGCTTCCGCCGCATCTTCCGTCGAAATCAACTCTCCCTGAAACGAATCGGCCACCAGCTTCTCGAACTCTTCCATGCTCGGCAGTTCGTTGACGTCCTTCAATCCGAAGCGCATGAGGAATTCTTTGGTCGTCTTGTAGAGAATGGGACGCCCAATCACTTGCTTGCGGCCCGCGGTGGTGATTAGCTTGCGGTCGAGCAGGGTGGCAATCACGCCGCCCGAATCCACGCCGCGAATTTCGTTAATCTCCGGCACCGTGGCTGGCTGCTTATAAGCGATCACCGCCAGCGTTTCCAGCGCCGGTAGCGACAGCCGCACCGGGGGCTTCAGGCTTTTGGCGAAGCTGCGCACCATCTCGTGCTGCTCCGGCTTAGTCGACATACGATAGCCGCCCGCCACCTGGCGAATCTCGATTCCGTGCTCCGGCCTGCCGTAGTCGGCAACCAGCTCTTCCAACGACGCGCGCACTCGCGATTTCACCTCAGCGTCATCCGCGGCGCCCTCGGCAATCGCAGATTCTCTGACGAGCTGCACCATCTGCTCGACGGTGATCGGCGTCTCCGCCGCATAAATAATGGCTTCGAGTTGAGGTCTTAAACCCATAAGTGGCCAGTGGTCAGTGCCCAGTGGTCAGCAAATCTGTGGTCTTAAACTGGCCACTGATCACTGGACACTGACCACTGTTCTTCTACCTCCAATCATCGCGCACTGCCGCCTGCTCGTTCATGACTGCGTCGAATCCGACATGTTTGCGCACGGCAATCTCGCCGAACATCTGGTCCTGTCGTACCTGAATCGCCTGCAGTCGCACCATCTCGAGCAACGCCAGAAACATGCACACCAGCGCCTGCCGCGAGGGTACGCGCATCAGAAGCTGCTTCAGCCGGATAGGCCGCGATTCCAGTTCCAGCCGCCGCCGCAGATAATCGATCATCTGGCCCACCGTGACCGTTTCCTCGTCCACGTTGATCACCGGCCGCGTGCGCACCCGTTCGAGGATTTGCTGGAAGGTCTTGACCAGGTCGATCACGTCCGCAGCCATCTCCGGCTCGGTGCCTTCGGCGTCGACGAACTCTTTCAGCGACGGGTTGCTGAGCACCGCATCTTCGATCTGTTGCTTTTGCAGAAGCATCTGCGCCGCCGACTTGAACTTTTCGTGCTCCAGCAGGCGGTTCACCAGTTCGGTGCGCGGATCTTCTAACTCCTCTGCTTTTGCCGACGGATCCCGCGGCAGCAGCATCTTTGACTTGATGTGAATCAGTACGGCAGCCATGTAAATAAAGTCGGCCGCGACATTCACATCCAGCTCGCGAATTTTCTCCACGTAAGCCAGATACTGCGCCGTGATGCGGGCAATGGGAATGTCGTAGATGTCGATATCCTGCTTGCGAATCAGATCGAGCAGCAAATCCAGCGGCCCTTCGTAAACATCGCTCACCGAGACCGCAAAAGGAGAATCGCTTTCTTCTTTATTTGCCGCACGCGCATCTGATTGCTTAATCGACACCGGGCGCGGATCAGCAACGAGCACATGCGAGATGGCTTCCGGCGTGTCGTCCGCGGACGTAATAATTCCGTGCTCCACTCTGCTTTCCATCTTTACCCTGCTTAAATCCTACTTTGCATCATCCGCCGCCGGCGGCTGATACGCAAGTGACATTCCCATGGCGTCGCGCACCCCGTGCATCGTCTCGGCGGCAACCTTGCGCCCACGTTCGCTGCCAGCCTCCAGAATATCCCAAGCCAGCCGCGGATTCTCCTCAAATTTCTTGCGCCGCTCCTGCATCGGATTCAGCAGTCGCACCAGCCCATCCGCTGCCCAGCCCTTGCACTCGATGCAGCCAATGCCGGCCGAACGACAGCCGATGTTCACTTTCTCCATGGTTGCGCGATCGCTGAAAATCTTGTGCAGATCGCCCACCGGGCACACATCGGGATTCCCTGGGTCCGATCGCCTTACGCGCGCCGGATCAGTCACCATCGTCTTCAGTTTCTGCCTGACCACGGGCTCAGTGTCAGTGAGCAGGATTGTGTTGCCATAGGACTTCGACATTTTGCGGCCGTCAGTGCCCGGCAGCTTAGGCGCGGGCGTGAGCAGAGACTGCGGCTCGGGAAACACATCTCCGCGCTTTCCGTAAAATCCGTTAAACCGCCGCGCAATCTCCCGCGTGAGTTCCACGTGCGCGACTTGATCCTCGCCGACGGGAACGACATCCGCCTTGTACATCAAAATATCCGCCGCCTGCAGCACGGGATAGCCCAGAAATCCATAAGTACTCAGATCTTTGTCGCGGATGTTTTCCCGCTGCTCCTTGTAGGTGGGGACCCGCTCCAGCCAGCCCAGCGGCGTAATCATCGAAAGCAGCAAGTGCAGTTCGGCGTGCGCCGGAACATGGGACTGAATGAACAGCACGGACTTTTCCGGATCGAGGCCCGCCGCCAGCCAGTCCAGCGCCACTTCCAGCGAATTCTCTTTCACGCGGGAAGTGTCAGCATAGTCGGTGGTGAGCGCGTGCCAGTCGACGACGCAGAAGAAGCATTGATACTGATCCTGCATGCGCACCCAGTTTTCAAGTGCACCCACATAATTTCCCAGATGCAGTTTGCCGGTGGGACGCATGCCGCTGAGCACGCGCTTCCGCAAGTTGGTCGAAGGTGTCATCAGTTTTCAACGAGTCGCAGAAGTAAAAATAAAGAGGCACAACGGCGCAACAACGCCCAAATTCACAGCTTGCAGCATCATGCGAGGTACACCGATACTATCACGCAGGGCGCGGATTTCGGAGTCGAAGCGGAACTCCCGCTCTCGCGATGCTTTATAATTCGCGCTCCACTCCGAGTCGCCCGATCGAACTCGTCGGCATGTCAAACCTAGCCCGCAAACTCCGCGTCACCGACTACTTCACACTGGCCTGGGGCAGCATGGTCGGTGTCGGCTGGCTGGTGATCATGGACGACTGGCTTTTGCGCGGCGGCTCGCTTGGAGCCGTGCTAGGCTTCGCCATCGGCGGCACGCTGCTGTTCCCCATCGGCTGGGTCTATGGCCGGCTCGTGGCCGCCATGCCCGATGCCGCGGGCGAGATTGCCTACACCGCAGCCGCTTTCTCGCGGCCGGTCAGCTTTTCCACCGGATGGATGATGATGCTCGCCTACTTCATTGTCTGCCCGTGGGAAGCCGTAGCCGTCGGCCGCATCGCCGGTTACATTTTTCCGTCGCTCGATTCGATCGAACTCTACCGCATTGCCAGGCGTCCGATTTGTCTTCCCCACCTGATCGTCGGTCTCAGCCTGACGGCGTTGCTCACCACGCTGAACTATCGCGGCGTCCGCCTCAGCGCAACCTTCCAGAACTGGACGTCGTTCGGCACCCTCGCTTTGTTTGTCGTTTTTGTCGCGGTCGGCGTGAGCCAAGGCTCCCTTCACCACTTACCGCCGCTCTTCACTCACACGCCGCTCGTTTCCGTCCTGCTGGTGTTGCAGATCGTCCCGTATTTCATGACCGGATTCGAATCTGTAAGCAAGGCGGCCGAAGAGTCCACGCCCGAATTTCGCGGGCGGGGATTTCTCCAGGCCATCTGGATGGCCATTCTGGTTGGCATTCTTTTCTACACAATCATCATCGCCGCCGTAGCCTTCGTTGCCCCATGGCACGAATTGACCTACGACAAGTTCATGACCGCTGTAGCTTTCCAGCGGGCCGTCGGCTCACGCTGGATCGTCAGCATAATCCTGGCGGCGGCGCTGCTCTCTTTGTTCAAATGCTTCAATGGAAATTTCATAGCCGCCAGCCGCCTGTTATTTGCTCTGGGGCGCCGCGGCCTCGTCGATCCCCGAGCCGGCCAGATCCATCCCGAACATCAAACACCGTCAATTGCGGTCCTCTGCATCGGGCTCGTCACCGCCGCTTGTATGCTCCTGGGAGATGCAATTCTTGTGCCTATCACTGAGGTCGGCTCAGTAGCCTGCGCCATCGGATGGGCTGCCACCTGTGCTGCCTATCTCTCTATGGGGCGCTCGGGAAAGCTGCCCGGCCACTCGATTCTGTCGCCGGTCGAATGGGCGGTCGCCGGTTTTGGATTACTCGTAGCCGTCGCGATGATGCTGATGAAGATCGTTCCGGCCATCCCCGGCCATTTCACCGTGTATGAATGGCTGGCGCTGGGAATTTGGATTTTTCTCGGCGCAATTGCAAGGCGTCGCGCGCGCTCAGTTTCGTAGAACCAGTTTCGCAGAAAAGGAAAACCAATGAAGCTTCATACCGCGAATCTTCTAGCCGTGATCGCTCTATCACTCGCCACATCACACTCATTGCCCGCGCAATCGCCAATCGCTTTCGACCTGGTCATCATCAACGGCCGCATTATCGACGGCACTGGTTCGCCTTGGTATTCCGGCGACGTTGGCATCCGCGACGGAAAAGTCGCCGCCATCAGTAACCTCGCAACCGCGCCCCGCAAGCGCACCATTGATGCTGCCGGCAAAGTGGTCGCTCCCGGTTTCATCGACATGCTCGGCCAGTCCGAAGTATCCATTCTCGTTGAACCGCGCCTGCCTTCGAAAATCTATCAGGGCATCACGACCGAAATTACAGGCGAAGGCGGCTCCATCGCACCGCTCAACGACGCCATCATTCAGCTCGATCGAGCCGGCTACGAGCATTACAAAATCACTCCTGATTGGCGAACCTTCCGCCAGTATTTTGCGCGCCTCGAAAAACAAGGCATGGGAATTAATTTGGCGAGCTACGTTGGCGCCACGCAGGTCCGCCGCATGGTGCTCGGCGACGATGACAAACAACCCACGCCCGAACAACTCGAGCAGATGAAGGCGCTGGTGCGCCAAGCCATGAAAGACGGCGCGGTCGGCGTTTCAACCGCACTCGAGTACGCTCCCGCTCCCTATGCGAAAACTGAAGAGCTGATCGCACTTGCCGCCGAAGGCGGAAAGTTCGGCGGCATCTATTCCACACACATGCGCAACGAAAGCGATTCCGTGCTCGAATCCATTGACGAAGCCCTGCGCATTGGCCGCGAAGCGCACGTCCCCGTGGAAATCTGGCACATCAAAGTCGCCGGGAAAAATAACTGGGGACGCATGCCCGAGGTCGTCGCCAAGATAAATGCCGCTCGCGCCGCCGGCGCCGACGTTACTGCCGATACTTACGCATATACCGCGTGGTTCAACTCGTTCTCGGCGTTCATTCCCGCGTGGGCGCACGACGGCGGTGACGCAAAGATGGTTGAGCGCCTGAAGGATCCCGTCACTCGCGAACGCATCCGCAAAGACATGCTCACACCTTCCAAAAATTGGGATAACGAATGGCAGGAAATCCCCGGACCTGATGCCATCATGATCGGCGTCGTGCAGAATCCCAAGCTTCTTCCCCTGCAAGGCAAGCGCCTCTCCGAGATTGCAAAACTCTGGAACAAAGATCCGATGGATGCCCTGTTCGATTTCCTTATCGAAGACCCCGACTCCGACGTTGCCGTCTTCGGCATGTCGCAGTCCGACGTCACGCTCGCGCTGCAGCAGCCCTGGGTCGCCATCGACAATGACTCTTCCGGAACTTCACCGGAAGGCATTCTGGGGCAGGAGCATCCGCATCCTCGCGCCTACGGAACGTTCCCCCGCATCCTGCGCAAGTACGTCCGCGAAGAAAAAGCTTTGACCCTCGAAGACGCCATCCGCAAATTCTCCGCCTTGCCGGCGCAACGCATGCGCCTTACCGATCGCGGTGTCCTCAAGGCTGGTATGTGGGCTGACGTTGTCATCTTTGATCCGGCAACCGTGCGCGATTTGGCTACGTTCGACAACCCGAACCAGCTTTCCGAGGGGATGGAGTATGTTCTCGTAAACGGCGTGCCCGTCATCGACCGAGGGAAAATGACAGGAGCGTTGCCGGGGAGAGTTCTGCGCGGCGCAGGATACGCGCCATAACGAGAGGGGAACAAGCTACGGCTTCAGCCGCGCCTGTGTCACGGGAGTAGTGAGCGCGACCTTCGGTTCCGCTACGGTGCCCGAGATGCTATACACCGACGAACCCGCGCGAACCAGAGCCGCATCCGTGCTTCGCACCAGCTTCAGGTCTAAGACTCGCTCCAAAGAAGCGGTGCCGCCGATTTCATAAGTTCCGCCAGTCGAAACCAGCTTCCCATTCTCAATCTGGATCTTCCCGTCCCGCAGGAGCGCCCGCCCTTTCCAACGCGCTACATGCAGCGGCCCCTCGTCGGTCGCGACCGAAATGTGCGGCAAGACACCATCCCGCATATCGAACCGCAGTTCACCTTCGGCTGATTCCCAGAATGCAGCCGAATCCTTGCCCGACGCCGTGAGCTGATAAGTCCCTTCAGCAGTTCCGGAAATCCACGGGTCATGCATCGCACTGGCGATCTGCCCCAGTGAAATCCCCGTCAGTGTTCCGGTCCCGGTGTAGACCGGAGACACGGCCGCAAAATCCACCTGCCAATCGCCGCGATGAATTCCGCCCAGCAAACCTGCACGCAAATCCGAAATCTTCATCCTCGCGCGTTCCAAGTCAAGTGACGCGGAAACCCGGTCCGCAACCAGGTTATGAATTTGCAAACGTCCGATGCTTACTTTTCCGGATGCCCGCAGGTTTTCCAGAAACGTTAGTGTCGCGGGTCGCTCAGAGGTAAGCACTTGGTACCATCGGCGCTGGTCCGGTCGCGAACTCAACCACTTTGCCAGATCGCTCAACCCAATCTCTTTGCTGTTCAAATTGAAACGCACCAGGCACGCCCCCACCATTCCACAACCGCGCGGCAAAGCCATCGATCCCGTCCAGTGAGCATCCGCGGCCTGCGCGTTCAAGTTCTCTACTCGCGCTTCGCCGGGCAAAAGCTGCAGTTCCGCCGAAGAGATTTCAATCGGTCCACTTAAGCCTCGCACTGCAGCGCGCACGTTGTGCAGTTGGACCGTCCCGGTCACTTGAGGCAAAGAAAAGCCGGAGGAACTGCCAGAAACGTTTCCCGCCCACGAACCGGCGATCTGCAGCTTCATCTCAGCCGCGCCCTCCACGCCGGCGTTCACTGCCGGAAGACCCAACAGACTGGCCAGTCGCAAAGTGTGCGATACTTCTCCGTCTCCGAGAACCACCAGGCTATAACCCGATCGTGCCACCCAGCCCAGCGTTTGCGCTGGCAAGGGACGTCCCAGCGCGACCGGGAAAGGGCCGAACGTAAAGTGCAACTCGTCAGGAGCTGGCAAACCATCAACGTCCAGCAGGCGAGCTGCCTTACCCGGCGCGACCGCAAGAACCCTTGCCTGTCCAGAGCTCAGCACGAACGGTATGCTCCTCGGAGCGAATTCCACTTTGGTGATCGCTGAGCGCAGACGAAGGTTCGTAATCTCACCGCTGCCCCGAAACTCCGGTCCGGCGGGCGATGCTCCTTCTTCCTTCACCGTAAAATTGCCCTCTACATTTCCCGCGGACACCAGATCCGGCGGCAGGTTTTTCTTGGCGCGTCGAGCGAGTTGCGCCACCGCACTCATGGGAACGCTTTCGAGCTTCATCGCCAGATCGAGCCGATGCACTCCGGGCAGGCCGGCGTCGCCATGCAGCGAGATCGCGCCGTCGCCCACCGGCGCGTTGCAGGAAATCTGACGCAGCATCCCTTCCACGGAGCTGTACCGGCCGTCGCAGTGCGCTGCCAGACGCAACCCCTCGCTGCTCGAAATGTCATAGCGGCGGAAGTCTTGTATCGACCCATCGACGGCCACTCGCATCGCTGCCGGAACGCCGCTCAAAGTTGCCTCCAACCGGACTTCTCCCCGCCAGCCCTTGTCGTTTCCCGACACCAGCTTGGTGAGCTGTCCCAACTGCGCGCGGTCCCACTCCAGGCTTAACTGCAGCGGCGTTTCACGCAGGCTCCCGGCCCGACGCCATGTTCCGTTCATCCGCAACAGGCCGGCATCGTTCAAACTCATATCGGTGCGCAGCGGTTCGGCTTTCAGCCGCGCTCCCCAGGTATCTTCTGATTCCTGCCACAAGGCAAAGTCCGCATTCAGCAGCGCGTAAGGTTTTTTTTCCTGCCCTGCCTTGAAGTTGATGCGCCCGGAACTGGCTTCAATGTAGGGAAAGCCGGGGCGCGCTTCCATCTTCGATTTCGCCGTCGGCGCCAGAGGCGTGCGCTCCGTGCGTTCGAGCAGGGCTTGCCAATTCCAGCGGCCGTCCGCCAGGCGCACCAGATTCAGGCTAGGCTCAGTCAGTTCGAGCCGAGAAATGTCTAGTCGTCCGCGTACCAGCGAGGTCAGCCGCACAACGGCCGTCACTTCAGGGGCGCGCAGCATGGGCTCGGCGCCGAACGCCGGGTCTTCGTAGATGACCAGGTTTTCCAGGTCAAACCCGGGCTGCGGCAAGAATCGAAGATGGACTGCGCCAATCTCGACGGGACGTGCCACGGCCAGGCTGATCGAATTTGCAATGCGGGTCTTCAGCCGCGCGGCGCCCGGGTGCACCAAGAATAGACCCAGCAGAATCACCGCTGCGACGGTCACTACTTGCCGCCTGGAAGAAAGAAGCTTCACCGTACCACTTTCAGCGTTCGCGCCCAGCGCGTGTCATCGAAGAAGTGCAACACCACATGCGCCAGAAATCCCAAACGGTCCGCCATCCCGGTCTTGGTGTACTGGTCGGCCGGGGTATCAAATGACCAGTAGATAAACATGGGACGCCCAATCACATTTGCCTGCGGAATGAAGCCCCAGTACCGGCTGTCCAGGCTCACCCCCCGGTGATCGCCCATGGCGAAGTAGTGGCCCGGGGGCACTACCAGATCTCCTCCCTCGATGTGCGAGGGTAGGTCCACGATCCAATTCGGATAAACCCCGTTCTCGTCGGACGGAGGCACCGCGGGAAAATCGTTGCGGTAGGAATCGTTGGGATTGTCCGCATCGTGATCTATATAAGGCTCGTTAAGCGCCTCACCATTTCGATAGACCACACCGTTGCGCAGATGGATTCGATCTCCCGGCACTCCGATGATCCGTTTCACTACATAAAGCCCCGCATCATGCGGATCAGGGTGCAGAAACACCACGATATCGCCGCGCCGCACCGCACGATAGGGAAGCAGCGGCCCCACCCACGAAGTCTTCGGCGCAAACTGGATGCGGTTCACAAACACGTGGTCGCCGATCAGCAAAGTATTCTCCATCGAACTGGAGGGTATCTCGAACGCCTGAACCACAAATGTGATGATGAATAATCCCGTCACCAGCACGGCCGCCAGCGACGCCAGAAACTCGACCGGAGTTTCGCGCGGTTTTTCCTCGACCTGGTTCTGCTCTTTATTGTTGTCTTTTCTAGCCAATGTGTTTAATCCATCCAGTCTTGTTTTTCAGCTCCGCGCAGCTTCGCGAACTGCCAGCCTCAACGCACCAGCCGCAGCGCACGATGCCACCGCGTGATCTGAAAGATGTGCGTCAGCACATAGGCGAAGTGGTACAGTTTAGCACTCACCGAAGACGACGCCGTTCCATCGCCCTCAGCGCCTTGCACCGACCAGTAGATCACCAGCGGGCGCCCAATAATATTGGCCCGCGGCACAAATCCCCAGTAACGGCTGTCAGAACTATTGTCGCGATTGTCGCCCATCACAAAATAATGGCCCTCGGGAACAATCAACTGTCCATCCTCAACCAGTTTGCGCAACTGCAGCCACCATTCCGGCGTGGGACCCGACATGACGTCCAACCGCGGAAAATTATCCCGGAAGACGTCATCTACCGGCCGGCTGAAGTGCGCGTACGGTTCTTTCAACGGCACTCCATCGACCAGCACCTGTTTGTTGATCAACCGTATCCTGTCGCCAGGCAAGCCAATCACCCGTTTCACGAAATGCTGCGCCGGGTCTACGGGATAATGAAACACCACAATATCGCCGCGCTGCACGCGGCGGTAGGGCATCAAATAGTCGCCAACGCTGCCTCCGCCATAAGTCAGCTTGTTCACCAGCAGGTAATCGCCCACCAGCAGCGTATTCTCCATCGACGGGGAAGGAATCTGGAACGCCTGCACGATGAAAGTGATCACGAACACTGCGATCACGACGGTTCCCAGCAGCGATTGTATCGAGCTGGTTACATCTGTTCCTGCCGCCAACGCCGTTGTTCGATTGCCCGAGGGACCATCGCGCGAAGGCTGATCGTGAGGAGAACGATCCTCCGAAGAATGATCTTCGAAAGAATGATCGGCCGCTGAGGGATCGTCTCCGGCACGCTGGCCGGCAGAAAGGTCGCTCGAAGAAACTCCGCCGGAAGGATGTTCGCTCGCGAGATTTTGGTCTGGGGGATTCATGCACTCACTTAATCTAGCGTCTCTACTTATCTGCGGACCTCGACCCCCGTGCCACCTTGGCTCCCGCCGAGTGCGGCCGCGAGGCCAGATAAGACAACAACTGCCGCGCCGCATCCTGCTCCGCCGTCTTCTTGGTTGTACCTTGTGCTCGTCCCACGAATTCCGCGCGGTCTTCGCCGTTCTTATTGTTCAGACGGACTTCTACCGTAAACGTCTTGCTGTGTTCCGGTCCTGCTTCCTGCACGAGGACATATGAAGGCTGCGCCATTCCCAGCCCCTGCAGGGTTTCCTGCAGCGCCGATTTGAAGTCGGTCATGGGCAGCGTGCCGCCCTCGCGCTCCATCCGCTCGAGTTCGGGCGCCAGAATTTCGCGGAGGATGAATTCGCGGGCCGGTTCCATCCCGCCATCCAGATAGATCGCCGCCAGAATTGCCTCCAGCGCGTCCACCAGCAGCGCCGTCTTGCCGCGGCCGCCGCTCTTCTCCTCGCCTCGTCCCAGGCGCAGATAATCTCCCAGTTCCAATCGTTGCGCCACCCGAATCAGGTGCCGCTCGCTCACCACGTGGGCACGCAATTTTGAGAGTTCACCCTCGCGAAACTGTGGAAAGCGCTGGAACAATTCCTCGCTGGTGACCAACGCCAGAATCGCGTCTCCCAGAAACTCGAGCTGTTCGTTGTCGTTGACCCTGTACTTGCTCTCCCCGGCCTGCTGCGCCTCCTGCTCCCGCGCCTGGGAGCTGTGAGTCAGGGCCTGTTCAATCACGGCCCGGCGGCGGAAGTGGTAGTTTAACGCCGTCTCCAGCGCGGTGATTTCCCGTTCTTTCATGATTGCATCGCCGGAGGTCCGGAATCAGTTCTTCGGAGGCGGAGTACTGCTGCCGCCAGTCAACTGAGTCAAACGGTCTTTCTCATCGCGCGCAGCCTTGCCTGCGGGAGTTCCTTCCTTAGTCATGCTCACCGCCTGATTGGCATATTTCATGGCTTCGGGATATTTACTCTGCATATCCAACGCCACCGAGAGACGGAACACCGCGATCGGATCCGGTTCCTGCGGGAAGGCATCAATCGACTTCCTCAAATTTCCCTCCGCATCCGCCCACGCTTTGGCGTTGAAATCAAGCGTCCCGAGAATCGCATAAGCCTCAGAACGCACATATCCCTTAAATGCGTTTAGTTGCTCGGGGGGGTAGGCCGAGGGAACGTCGGTATCCACGGTGACCAGTGCGCGCTGCGCATCTTTTCTGGCTTCTGCCAGTCGCTGATCCTTGTCCAAGTCAGTATCCCGCGTGCGTTCGACGATTACTTGCGACACGGTCAGCAACGCCTCCGGATCATCGGCGTCGTAGGACAAGATTTTCTGCGCCATCTCCATCATCTTGTCGAGATTGTTGGCCTGCTGGTACCGGTGCATCACCTGGGTGTAAAGCAGTTGCCGCAATTCGCTATCCGGAAACTTGGTGGCGAAATCGTTGGCAGCCTTCTCCTGCGCCGCCGGGTCCGTCAACGCTACCGCCGCGTTGTATGCGGCGAACTCTTCTTGCGTCTTGGCCATTGGCTTGCGCTTGCCCGTCGGCGCTGCCGCCTGGCCCGCCGCTTGTCCTGCCGGCGCATTCTGCGCTGCGGGCTTGTCAGTAGTCTGTCCAAAACCGTTCGCCGCGAAACCCCAGACCGATATTCCCAGTACTGCGGTAATAATCGCTGCTCGCTTCATGCTTTCTCCTTGGCTTGTGCCGCCTGATTCAAAATCCCCAGCTTCCAATTTCTGCAACTCCAGCCCACCGGTCGCATTGTAACCGTACTCGAATTGAATTCGCGAGGCCGACCCTACTGTGGTTTCGCCGGGGGCTCATATGCCTGCTGCAACCCCCGCTCTGCCGCCGCCTTGACCTCCGGCAATCCTCCCCCGGCATTCAACGCAGCGCGGTACTCCTGCAACGCGGCCTCGCGGTCCTCTTTCATATCCAGAATCCTGCCCAAATACACATGCGACCATCCCACCACCTTGGGATCCTGGGTCGCCGCAATCGCCTTCTGGAAGTTATCCTGTGCTCCATCCCGGTTGCGGTTGGCCACGGCCACTTCGGCCAGAATGAAGAGCGCCCGGCCCTGATCGCCGATCTTCTTATCGAGCGCCTGCTGCGCCAGTTCCTGCGCTCCTTTGGGGTCGCCCGCCGCCAGCCGCTTTTCCGCCGTGATCAGCATCCGCCGATCTTCCGGACGCGACAGTTGCACCAGTTCCGGCGACGTTGCGCTGGCAAATTGCACCGCAGCCGCGGCTTTCTGTTCTCTCCCCAGGTCCAGGTTCGCGATGAAATCGCCGTACGCTCCTCGAATGCCGGTGGGATCCTTCTCAAAGGCCACCACTGCATCGTAAAAATATTTCGTCAGAATGTATCCCTGCTTTACCGCGTCATCTACGGCCTGCGCGCGCATTGCCTCCTGCGCTGGTTGCTTGCCTCCGGTAGTTCGGATCTCGATGGCCCGTATCAGACATTCCGTCACCAGTAGCGAGATGTCAGTCTTGAAGCTCTCTTCCAGCGGCGCGCGCTTCACCGACTGCAGCAGCGGTTCCAAACGCTTGATCGAGCTGTAATGCTTCTCCGCCAGTGGATCCAGTTCGTAGTGCAGAAAGGTGTGCCGGATCTGTTCCATCTTCAGCGCCGACTTTGCCGCTTCTCCCGAAGGCGCGTTCGGGGCTGGGAACACGACCACGTAATAATCCGACCCATAATTCCGCGCATCCGTCTCATTCGGCGAACCCATGAAATCCAGATAAATCGTGAATCTGCGCCCCAGATATTGCGACGAAGGCAGTTTCAGGTAGATCTCGGTATCGAACACCATCTTCTGCAGCGGTTCGTGGTAGCGTTTCATGGCCGCAGCGTAATCGTTGCGGTGCCGCTCCCAGATGGAATGCAACCCGGCCTTCTCGTAAAAGGGTTCCAGCAGCTTTCCGAAAAGTGCAATCGCGGATGCATCCGGAGGCAAATCCTCCTCCTTGGTTCGCGGCAAAAAATGCGGTGGTCCATCCACGTATAACGCCAGCGAGATGTATTGCGACAGGTTGCGGTTCGGATCGCTCGACGCCACGTGGCCCTGATAGAACTCGCACAACGCCGTCCGGGCTGCCTCGGCATCCGGCGAATTCAACAAGTTTTTCTGTAGCTCGGCCCGTACCGTGCTCCGGACGGCGTCTGAGATGGTCAGATCCTGATCGTAGCCACACGTGTTGAGTGCCGCGAGCATCGAAAAAATCGTCTCGTTGCTGTCCAGCACGATCAGAGACTGATTTTGGGGAACCTGATTCTGTGGCACCCGATTCTGCGGAGTCTGGTTCGCCGGAGCCTGGCCCGGCTGGGCCTGAGTTGGCGCCGGCGGGTTCCGCGGAACATCCTCCTCCGAAGAAGACTGATCCTTGGAAGACGACTGCCCTTGGGAAGACTGGTTTTGGGAAGGCGGCTGCCCCTGTGAAGACGACTGGTCCTGTGCAGGCGGCTGGGCTTGCGGAGCCGGGTTCTGCGGAGCCGGTTTTTGCGGAAGTGGAACCGGGTCCTGCCCCGCACACAACGGCGCCAGCAGCCCCAACAGGGCCGCAAACCACAGACTGCGCAATCGCAGACTCAGGAAACCCTCCACGGATTACCGGTGTGCCGAGCGGAGAACACCCTCAAGTGTAAGGACTTCCGAGCAGAGGGTCAAACGGGGTGAGGGCACAAGGAGAGGACCGCAAAGGTCTTTTCGGGCGGCACGAACCATTCATCTGCAGCCCGCTCTATCCGCGCACGCTGATCCTTGAGAATGACAGCACCGCCCGCGACGAGATCGGCCGTCCCATCGACATCGCCGGACGGAACGTCGTAAAGATCAGCATCCTCTTTACCTGCGGCAGCAACTCCTGAGATTCCCCCGAATCCGAGAGGATTTTGTAATCGTCAACCCGTCCGCGCGAATCCACGTAGGCTTCAATTACCAGCGAATCCGTATTCATCGCGCTCAGCGTCGTGCCAAAGGCGCTCTGCTGCAGTTCGGGACCGGTATTCAACACTAGCGGCACATCTTGACTGTTCGCCTGCACTTCCCCCGGCATCGCCAGAATCGCAGTCACTAAACCAAAGATCAGCAAGGCGCAGACCAGGCCGGCCGTAGCCGGCACCATGAACGCGTTCACCGCATTTTCCACCCGCATGCGCAGGCCTTCGTACCGCGCGCGCCGTCCCTCGGCAACTTCGCGCGAAATAGCCAGACGCAGTTTCAGCCCCAGGTCCGCCGGCTGCTGCACACGCCTCACGCTCACCAGCAACTGTTGCGTCTGCCGGAGCAGACGGTACTCAAGGGCGCACGACGAACATCCCTCCAGATGCGCCTGTAGCCCTTGCATCTCAGTCCCGGTCACCGCGCCATCCAGATACGGCGACAACAGTTGCTTCACGTCCGCGCATTTCATCGTCAGCTTCGGCGAACCCGGATTCATGGCCACATACCTCATGGCATCACCTCGACCCTTCTTCCCCCTCCAGCAACCTGGTCCTGCAAACTTTGGGACCGCAAACCCGTCTCTGCCTTATCTTCATCCGGAGCAGTGAGTCCCAGTTCTCCACCCACCTCTCGGACATACGGGGCCAGCCGCTGCTTCAGCGCCTGCCGTCCCCGCGTGATTCTCGATTTCACCGTTCCCAGCGAAATCTGCAGAACCTCCGCAATTTCTTCATAGGACATTTCGTCCAGATCGCGCAGAATCAGCGCCGTCCGGTAAGGCTCCGCTACCTGCCGCAACTCAGCATTCACCCGCTTCTGTACTTCGCGGTGCGCCACGCTGTCGAACGGCGAACCGTTGCGGTCGGTCAGCGCGTTTTGCATCGCCGTATTTTGCATCGACCCATCCCCGTTCACTAGTCCGTCCGACTCCATCGGTTCGATCGAAGTCTCGTGCGCTTTGTGCCGGAACCACCAGCGCTTCCGGTTCGCTGCTTCATGCAATGCAATCCGGTAAATCCAGGTCTTCAAACTCGATTCGCCATGGAAGCTCTTCATCCCGCGGAACACTTTCAGGAAAACATCCTGCGTCGTATCCGCCGCATCCGCCGGATCGCTCACCATGCGGTACACCAGCCCATATACCGGCCGCTGAAATTCACCAATCAGCCAGGCGTAGGCCTCTTCCGATCCGGCCTTCAGGTCCGCGATAATTGCGGCTTCCTGCGACCGTGCTCCGATTGCGCTTGCCAGATCTCCCAAGGTGGTCACTCCCGACTTACTTCGCCCGCTGCGTGACTAAAGAACGATTATAGAATTTCCCACCTCATCCCCAACCGAAAAATCGCCCACCGCCCCTGGTTTGCGGATTAGAGGTCACCGCCGCATGTTACCGGCGCACACCCTAATCCACATAGACTCCGCCCAGCCATTCCAGGTTCCCGCCTGTAAGTGGTTTATTTACACAGGCCTAACTAGTCGTTGTCTTCGTCCCCCGAGGGTGGCCGCTTTTTCCCTCGCGCAGGCCGATTTCGCGGGGACTCTGAGATCTTGCCAGGGGGATTGAAATAAGCGTCGCTAAACACGACATCGCCCTGAAAACTCTTCATGCTGTCGCGATAGCGCTGGCTGGAAATCGTTGCACGGATCTCGGCTTTCGCATCTTCCAGCGTCAAAGTGTCCTTGCTGATCATTTTGTAAATGAAGTGAGCGCCCCCCGGGTCGGAGAATACTTCGGAAACTTCTCCCGGCTTGAGGTCCATCACCGCCTCATGCTGCGGAGGCAGCGCATCGCGGCGCACCTTCTCCATCTTCGTATTGGACCTCGTGTGCGGAATTCCAGCTTCCGTGTAGGCCTCGACTTGCAACTTATCAGGATCTTCCCCTTTAACAGCTCGGGCGCGGAGATCGGCCGCGAGTTTCGCTAAGGCGTCCTCATCAGCCTTGGTTTGCGCGTCTTCAGGTTCCTCGTGCGCGACTTCGCCTTCCTTTGCGCGAGGGACAAAAATCCGCGCCACAGTAGCTTCCTCATAAGAACCCTCATTCTTTTTGTAATAGTCCGCCAGATCGGTGTCGCTGATGTTGTCGGCGTCCGCCTGCAGAGCGCGGCTCAGATCCTGGGAGAGCAGTTGCATGCGCGCGTAGCGCATCTCTTCTTCAAACGCCGGCGTTTTATCAAGCCCGCGTTTTTCCGCAGCCGCAGCCATCCTCAGATTGCGTGCATAAGCGTTGGCTACATTGAGCCGAAGCGACAGCGACATGCCCGGCTGCAGCGCCTCACAGAGCTTTTCAAATTGTGCCCGCGTGATTACGGTCTTGCAGGCCGTGCCGTTCTGCGTCGGATCAGCGCAGAAATCATTCACCGTAATCACCGCATCGTCGGGCCCAACCGCGACCTCGGGCGCCTCACCGCCTGCGGGAACCGTAGCGGACGGCGCACCTTGACCGTCGATCAGGCCGGCGAGCAGGAGAGACACGAGCCCTACGAAACACGGGAAACGCATGGTTCAGTATCCCAGGCGGCGGTGCTGCCGGGCAAATAAAACGGGCACGCAGACAGACTGCGTGCCCCGCTTAAGCCTACTGGTCAGCCTACCGGTCATTGCTCATAGGCTCCCATGTTGATTTGCCCATTGGCATTGACCCGCGGATTGCCATTGAAGTCGACCGTCCCGAAGTCGGCCGAACCCAGACTGGCGTTGCCCGTGTTCTCAGCCGGAGAACTGGTCGGAATGTCAAAATTCGGTTTCGGTGAGCAGGCAGTGATCGGCGTCGGCGGCCCGCTCTCTTTTGTGGAAGTGCAAGTGGGTACAGTCAGGTAGTCGGGATTCGCAAACACCGAATTCGCGTCCTGCCCGGTCTTCGACTGGTAGGAAGCGAACGAGGAGTAGCTTTTCCCGTTCAACTCGAACGTGGTCGTCGAGCTGGTGGTGTAGAAATCGTTGTAGTTCGAAGTTACTCCGCTCCCCGCCACGTAGCCGTACATGAACAGGCCCTCGGCGCCGGTATAAACAATGTTGTTTTCGAACACAATCCCCGTGGCCCGGTACTGAATCTGGAATTCGCCACTGCCGGTCTTCTGCGTGTCGTTGTCGTAAAGACTGTTGTTCACAATGGTGATATCGGTGCTTCCGCCGGTCCCAGTCTTGGCATATCCGCCTACCGAAACGCCACACGAATTCGCCGCGTATATCAGGTTGTTCCGGATGATCACGTTGCTCGAGACCTCGCCTGAGGTTTCGCTCGCGGCTTCGATATTCAGATCGTTGCCGTAAAGTGTGTTGCGCTCGAACGTCACCTCCGTGCAGCCGTCGCAGTACAACCCATCTTCATCGTAGGAATTACCTTCCCCGGGATTCTTGAAGGCGCTGTTGTTGTAGATAAGGTTGCCGTAGACGTCTCCGTTTTTCGCTTGATCGTAACCCGTCGGACCGACTCCCTCGAAGCCAATCGCATCCATGCCGATGTTGTCATTGTCGTAGATAGTGTTGTTCGACACGACAAAGTTCTGCACGTTGCCGTTATAGGTAGTTGTCTCGCTTTCTCCGGTCAGGCATCCGGTGACCGTATTGCCGCTCACGGTCACGCTAAGCGGCGTGGAGCTGGTCCCGAAGACGCCGATGCCATAGGCGTTGCCGTTCTTCCCCGCAGTGGTCTGAATGTTCTTGACGGAGTTGTTCAGTATGTTGATCCCGCTTCCGCTGCCGGCAATAAGGATTCCGGCGGGAACATCCGCCTTTTTCGAAGTCGTGTAGTTTTGGATGGTGAATCCTTCAATGGTGAGGTAGCTCACCCCGCTCGTAGCGCCGATCATGAACAAGCCTTGCGTGTTGCAACAAAGGAAGCCGTTGCTGGTTTCGAAACTCGGCGTGGTGCAGCAGGCGACGCTCGTCCCGTCCACAATGGCCACGCCCTGTCCGTTGAAGACGATCGGAGCCGAGGACGTTCCTGAGTTGGCGAACAACACGCTCTCGCTCTAGGTTCCAGCTCCCACATAGACGGTGCTGCCCGCCGTCGCTTCGAGCGCCGCATGTCCGATAGTCAGCCAGGGCGCGCTCGCACTGCCGCTATTTGAGTCGCTGCCATTCTTCGCAACGTAATACACCGAGGCCTGCGCGCAACAACAAAGCACGAGGCAGCTGGAGACGAAAAGAAACAGAGCGCGCATCAATTCACGCTTCAATCGAGGTTGTGTACTGCGGTGAAAGCGATTAATCATTGAAAGGCCTCCTGTTGGTTTTCTGAATTTGCCACTTGAGAATCGGACCCTCCGCGCATAACAACGGTTTGGGATGTTACGAACGATTATTTTTACTTTCGTTTGCTGAGGTTTGTCAAGAAAAAAGAAACAAATAGAAGGACGGAAACGCAATAGTCCCGATCCGGGAACGAGGACGTCTTCGTGAGCAACTATGCCGGTGAATCGGGGCCAGACTTTCCCGCCGTGGAGCCTATACAGTGGTGGTTCGCGTGCGTTCGGGAAGCCTCTTGAGAATCTCCTGCACCGCCTCCAATAGCTTCTCCGGTCCTTTATCCAAATCGAGGACAGACTTTTCCAGGAACGCGATGGCTCCATCTTCCTGCAACCGGGCCGCGTTCTTTTGAGACAGGCCGGTCATCACCACCACCGGGATCGCGTTGGTCAACGGGTCTTTCTTCAACGCCACGAGCACATCCCTGCCGCTCATTTTCGGCAGCAATATATCCATCAGAATCAGATCCGGCAATTCTTCCCGCGCCATGCGCAAAGCTTTTTCACCATCGGTCGCGCTGCTCACTTCATAGCCGGCCCGCGCCAGCGCGCGCTCCGCAGTCAGTCTCAAAAATTTGCTGTCGTCCACCAGCAGAATCTTGGTCATCATCCGCAACCTTCCTATCCCGGTCTCCTTAGATACTGGTTCTATCGGCAGATTCGGAATTCGGATAAAAAACAGAAGGGCCGGGCCGCACTGTCACAACGTGAGAGCTGTCTAAGAAACGACTGGCGGGATTCGTCAGCCCCTCACCTAGGTGTCAGCGGCCAACATTCTCCAAGAATTTAATTGCAGTTCGGGAACGCGCTTACAGGGAAGCCCCTGTTTTACCTCACTTCTTCAACATCTTCTCGATCGCCGCCACCAGCGAAACCGGACCCGATCCCAGCATGAGATCAGATTTCTCAAAGAATCCGGCAGCGCCGTCCTTCTGCAGCGCCTTCGCGTTTTTCTGCGAGAGACTGGTCAACACCATCACCGCAATCCCGGCCGTCGCCGGATCTTTTTTCAAAGCCTTCAACACATCCGGCCCGCTCACCTTGGGCAGCATAATGTCGAGCAGCACTAGCCCGGGCGAGTGCTCGCGGGCCAGCCGCAGCGCTTCTTCCCCGTCCGCTGCGCAAACCACTTCATATCCTGCCTGGCTCAGCGTCCGCTCCGTCGCCACCCGGAGGAACTTGCTGTCCTCCACCAAAAGCACCTTCATCCAAAACCAGTCCCTTCGAAAGCACCACCCTGCTCATCGCAAGTATGCGCTACCTCCCCAGGAATGTCGCTGCCGAATCCCGCCACGCTATTGGCGTCTCCGGTGCGAAGGTGTACTATGCCTCTGTCTTCGTATAGGGCGACTGAGTCAGCGGCCTAATCGTTAGCGAAACTCTCAGGCAACTCGAGGAGGGGACCGTGCCGCACGTTCAGGAAGTCCCGATCCCGGCGCACAATGCTGCCAAGGCGTTTTTCCGCACTTCTTTACTTCTGCTTTTGTGTGTAACTCCGGCGCTCGCGCAAAAGACGGAACAAAAAGACAGCGCCCCTCCAAAGTACGACCTCCAGACCGAGACAAAGACCAAAGGAATAGTGGACGAAGTAAACATTCTCTCTTTCGGAACCAGAAAAGACTTCACCGAACTCGTCCTGAAGAGCGGTGACGACAAGATCCACATCTACCTCTGCCCCAAACCGTTTCAGGACGAGATGGGAATCACATTCACCAAGGGTGACGAGATTGCCGTCACCGGTTCCAAAGTCAAGCAGGACGCGTCAGACATAATCCTCGTGCGCGAGCTCATAAAAGGCACCGACACTCTGATGTTCCGTGACGACAAAGGCAACCCGGTGTGGGATTGGCGCACCGGCAAGTGACGGCATCACTTAAAGACGGCATTCGTTGACTAGCTTGTGCCGCGTCCGTAAGATGGGGCAACGCAAAAGCAGCGCCTTGCGATCAACTAAACAATAAAAAATGATCGGCCAAACCATTTCCCACTACCGCATCGTCGAAAAGCTCGGTGGCGGCGGTATGGGCGTGGTTTACAAGGCCGAGGACACGCGGCTGCACCGCTTCGTCGCTCTGAAATTCCTCCCCGACGAAGTCGCTCGCGATCCCCAGGCGCTAAGCCGTTTTCAGCGCGAGGCTCAGGCCGCTTCAGCTCTGAATCACCCCAACATCTGCACGATCTACGACATCGGCGAGCAGGACGGCCAGGCCTTCATCGCCATGGAGTTTCTGGATGGCGTAACCCTGAAGCACCGCATCGCCGGCCGTCCCATTGAAGCCAGCCAGATTCTTGCCCTGGCTATTGAAATTGCCGATGCGCTCGACGCGGCTCACGCTAAAGGAATCGTTCACCGGGACATCAAGCCCGCGAACATCTTCGTCACCGAACGCGGTCATGCCAAGATTCTCGATTTCGGGCTGGCCAAGGTCACGCTCGCCGGCAGTTCCACCAGCCAGATCGCCGCGCTGAACACCGTTACCGGCACGGTTGACGAACAGCTCACCAACCCGGGAACGGCCGTCGGAACAATTTCCTACATGTCGCCGGAGCAGGCCAAAGGCAAAGAACTCGATCCCCGTACCGATCTGTTTTCCTTCGGCGCCGTTCTCTACGAAATGGCGACTGGCACGCTGCCTTTCCGTGGAGAAAGCTCAGCGACAATTTTCGAAGCGATTCTCAACCGCGCTCCAGCTCCAGCCATCCGGATAAATCCCGATCTGCCGCCCAAGCTCGAAGACATTATCAACAAAGCTTTGGAGAAAGATCGCGACCTGCGCTACCAGCACGCTTCCGACATGCGCACCGACCTGCAACGGCTGAAGCGTGACACCGATTCCAGCCGCCAGATGCCGGCGGCCAGCACCGAGTCAGCAAGCTCCGCATTGGTTGCCGCCCAGCCCGCGCATACCTCGAGCAGTTCCGCAGTTGTCACCGCAGCGAAGCAGCACAAACTCGGACTCGGCATCACCAGCCTGTTTGCGATTCTTCTGGTCGGTGCGGCTTCCTACGGCGTCTATGCCTTCCTCTCGCGCTCGAAGCCCGCTCCGTTCCAGAACTTTTCCGTCAGCAAGATAACCGAGACCGGCAAAGCCACGCTGGTCGCCATCTCCCCTGACGGCAAATACGTCCTCAACGTCACGAACGATAACGGCCAGCAGAGCCTGTGGCTGCGCAACATTCCCACCGGCAGCAACACCCAGGTCGTGGCTCCTGCGCCTGTGGGCTATCAGGGCCTGCGGTTTTCTCCGGACGGCAATTACTTATATTTCGTTCGTACGGAAGTCGGCAGCCGCTCCCTGAAATACCTGTATCGCGCTCCCGTGCTCGGTGGCACTCCGGAGAAGCTGGTCACAGACATTGATTCCAACATAAGCTTCTCTCCCGACGGCAAGAAATTTGTCTACATGCTCGCCAACAATCCGAAGGTTGGCGAAGTCCGTTTGATCATCCGCTCGCTCGAAGGAAGCGAAGAAAAAACCCTGGCCACAAGCCCCATCAGCGAGCAGCAATTCGATCCCGCCTGGTCGCCAGACGGCAAAACCATCGTCAGCGCGGTTTCTCAGCCGGGAGACAAGCTCTCCGGCCTGGTTGCGATCGATGTCGAAAGTGGCAAGCAAAACTTATTCGTCACCACGAATGATATGTACTTCCAAAAGCCAGTCTGGCTGCCCGACGGTAGTGGCCTGCTGGTTTTGGGCGCCGGTCCTTATTCCACCCAGGTGCAGATCGTTTTTGTTTCATTTCCTTCGGGCAAAATCTCAGCGGTCACACGCGACGCCAACTCTTATGTCGACCTCAGCGTAGCCGCCGACGGCCAGGCTTTGGCAACTGTCCTCAGCCAGACTCACCTCACTCCCTACGTCATGCCCGACGGCGCCAGCAGTTCCCAGGCGCGGCAACTCAACACCGGCTCCCCGGTCACTGATGTCTCCTGGACCCGGGACGGCCAGCTTATGACCTCAGCCGGAGCCAACGGTCTTACACTGCTCAACCCCGACTCCGGCACTAAAACTCCATTCCTCTCGCAGCTTCATTTCGCAAATTTTGCCCGCGCCTGCTCCGACGGACACGTTGTCTTCTCAGCCGAGCCGACCGGGGGGAAAATTCAGAACAACGTCTGGGTTGCTGATGGCGATGGTGCGAACTCCAGAAAGCTCACCGGCGGAAAATACGACTTTCTTTCCGTCTGCACTACGGATGCCAAGACCGTGCTCTACGAAGACGCGGACGGAACGCTGGAAAAGGTTCCGCTGCAGGGCGGCACTTCACAGAAGGATCCGGAATTTGAGGTTTTCAGCCGCATCATAGTATCCCCGGATGGAAGGTTCGCAGCTTTCGTTACTTTTCGCCTGGATGACCCCAAGGAAAAGCTGCTCATGCTGTCTCTTGATTCCAGCCAGCCGCCTCGGTTCCTGGAATTCGAACGGCCCCGCGCGGAGTCCCCTGGAAGCTTCGGCGATAGCCCAGTCAGCTTCACCCGCGACGGCAAAGGCGTGGTCTACCCGGTGCGCGACGGCGATGTCGACAATCTCTGGCTGCAGAATCTCGACGGTTCGCCGGGAAAACAAATCACCGATTTCAAGTCGGAACTGATCCGCGACTTCGATTGGTCCTTCGACGGCAAACAACTCGCCGTCATCCGCGGCCATCGCGACTCCGACGTAG